>JBGQKM010000001.1:0-60825 GCA_041499515.1 Planctomycetia bacterium
GCCGCTGGGTCTGCCTCGTCGCAATCGGTCTCCAGTGGAAGTGTGTCCTCGAGTGGACAACATCTACTCACTGTATTGCCTGGCCGCCACGGCACGAGGGGCGTTCCATCAAGACGATCGGCCGCTGGAGCCGATTCTTTTCAACTGCGGATTCAGAGTCATCCTCCCCGCTGACGATTGCAACTGATGTGATGCCGTGTTGGGCGCCGGTCGAATCGTATCACACCGAAGTGGGGGCGCCTCGTCGATCCGTTGGTGGCTGAAGAAGCCGCCCGCGGATGGGAGTCCGGCCATCAATACGTGGTTTTTTCGGTCCGCCTCGTCCTGGTCCGGGCCAACGTCGTGTTGCTTCTTGCCGATTTGCCCGTACCGGAACTGCGTTCGCGTTCGGAAGCAAGGCTACGGTTTTCGTGTCTTTCGCCTGACAACTCCAATCACCAATGAGGTGTCATGGGCCCGCAGACGAGGCAGACTTGACCTCTGCACTCAACTCTGCACAATGACTAGTCGGCTCACCGTAAGCCGAAACTGTCACTGGTGATGTGACGTTGGCACCCCTAGCTCAATTGGATAGAGCATCGGTCTACGGAACCGAAGGTTAGAGGTTCGAGCCCTCTGGGGTGTATTGGCTTCATGGATGCCTGGCAAATGCACGAAACCCGCGTTCCAGGCCCAAAAGCCCTTTTGCCGGCCCTTCCATTAGGCGTCCCCATGCCCTAGTCTAGCTAGGGCATGATGAATCTTGACGGGGGTGCCGCTAATGAAGTCTTCAACCTCGCGGACTCTTTCTCTCGCAGCGCTTGGATGTGCGTTGGCTTTGACTCAGGCCGTCCAGGCTTCCCCGATCCTTTTTACCATCGACACGACCGGCACCGCGACGGGCTTGACTGCCATCGCACCCACCACCGCCAACCGGGGCAATTACAACGCAGGAAGTTATTTGGCTCTGAGCGGCAGCATCAGCGCCACCTCCGGCTCAACGACGGCCAGCGGGAACTTCGCCACTCAGTCTGGAGCTGGAGCCAGCGGCAGTTTTTCGACCGGCAATCCGGGCAGCTTGCTCGCTTTCTACAGCGGCAGCCTTTTGGCTGACATCAATACGGTTGGCAACACGATCGATTTTCCGGGTGGCAGTTCGGTCGGCGCGGGAATATACGATGCCAAGTATCCGGAAGTGGCCAACGCTGGCGTTCCCTTGTCGCCGGCCATTGGCGGCGGCGCGGCCGGAGTTCCCGGCAGCGATTTGGCCAACTATGGCATATTTGATACGCTGAAAGTATTGGGGATCATTACGGTAACCACCGGTACCGCGGCCATGCGTGGCACGGTATTTGACGTCGTGCAGAATACTGGGATCACGAATGAATCGCTTTCCGGCGTGGTTGGCAGCCAAACGTTCGTGACCAACAATAACCTTGCCCTCGGCCTACTCGCTGGGAGCGTCGACTACAATGTGAACGCGAACTCCAGCTTCGGCGTTCCAGCCATTTTCGGCAATGCGTCGCTGGTGAGTAGCACGACCACCCCGACGACCGATGGCGTTGGCAAACTCACGACCACGTTGCTGGGCGGCGGCCTCGAGCGGTTGACGTTAACCGTTCCGATCCAGACAACGGTCGTCGACGTTATTACTGGCTCGACACCCGCGACGCTAACTTTTACTTTTTCCGGGCAAATCGCCGCCAATGCCATTGTGTCGGTGCCCGAGCCGTCAAGCCTGGCGTTGCTTGGAATGGGCTTAGCCGCCGTGCTGTCCATTGGCCGGCGCGCCCTGCGCCGCCAGGCTGTCTGACACCGTCGCGGTTTCGGGGGCAAGTCGATCCCGCTTTAGAAAGTCGCCGACCAGCGGATGCCAACCACGTCGACCTCCGGGAAAGGGGCTGCCAACCACCAGCGTTCGTAGTTGATCATCAGCAGGCTTCCGTCGGGCAGCGCAAAATTCACGCCCCCGGTGAGCCGCCGCACGTGCGCGGCATCGCTGAAGACCGTTTTATGATCCTGACCATCATAGCGCGCCAGCAAGCTGATCCGCGGCTTGTCATACACGCATAGTTCGCCCTGCACATAGTAGCCCGAAGTTCGGTCGTTGCCGATCGGCTGCAGTGGCGAGAAGGATCCGATGAACGTGTCCACGTCTCGCCGGGCATACTCGGCTTGCACGCGCACGATATCTTCGTAATGGGCGACGATGTCGCACCCGACAATTTGATAATTCAGCCCCGGGGTCATGCCCGCGACCGGAGAATTGAATTGTCCGCCCGTGATCGAGCCGCCCGCGCGAATGAATTGGTTTCCCAAGGTGACTCGGCCGCCGGCGGAGGGTTGAGAATTGTTGTCGACGTAGTCTCGGCTCTGCAAGAAGTCGATCCCGAAGCTGCCGCCTTGCAATCCGTTGACGAGGTAGGCGTCGAGCGTGAGGTCCAAATCATGATCCACCGGCAGGGACGCATGAAGATTTGCGCCTTCATCGGCATAGGGCATCGGCAAGACCGCCACGCCGGTATTCGCCACGCGCTGGCCCATGTTGAAAATCAAAGGCGGCGTCACGGTGCGAAACGCGCCGGGGCTGACTTGGGCCGAAAAGGCGCCGAACGGCACAATGAACCGCCCGGCGTCGATCGTCGCTTTCACATCCGGATCGATGCATTGGAACCATTTGACTAGATCGAGCCGCATCGCCGCTTCCACGACCTCGACCCGGCTGACGATCTCGTTGTGGCAACTGATGCACGCCGTCACTCGAGCGCTGAGCGCGCTCTGCGGTTGCCAGGCGGCGCCCACCCACAGTTCAGGAAAGAATCCGGGATTCTGCGGACCGTCGGTCGTGCCCCCGCGCCACAGCGGCGAAAAGACACCAAACGCCGAGAGCGTCGATTCTTCGGCTTGCTTCTCCGATCCGGCCGGCGCTTCGGCACTGGCAGCCCCGGCCCCGGCGGCGCCCGCGGGGTTGGTCTGGGCGGTCAGGTAGGCGGCAATTGCCTCCCAGTCGCTCGACGGAATGTCCGCGCCAGACTTGGAGGCCATCCGTCGAATCGTCGTTCTCCAGCCACCCAGGCTCTTACGCTTGGATAGCGCCCGTTGGGTGTCGTGACAGGTCGTGCAATCGCGATTGAAAGCCTCTTGTCCGCCGGCTTCCGTGGCCGAGCTTTCGGCCTGCCCTTGTTCAGGCGCCGCAAGCATGCGTTCCTGCGTCGCCGGCGTGAATGTCGAGAACCCCTCGGGTTCCCTGGGCTGCAAGCGATCCGTGAAAGCTCGCAGGAGAAAATGGGGTGCGACTTCCCGCGATGCAGTTGGCTTGTCGCCGCGCGCCGCAGGCAGGGCGTCGCTCGATTCGACCGGCTCTGATTCGGAGGCGTCGGTTGTATCCGCGGAAACGTCCGCGGCGAGAGGCCGCGGCAGAGGCGCCATCGCCGCGCAAATCAGCCAGACGGCAACACACAGCATCCTTGCGCGCATATTTCAAGGCCTGACGTGAAGTCGCACGAACAACGGGACGCGCGTAGAACTCGCGAGCCCAAAAAGGGCGGGTACTGTACTTGCCGAGCCTGCGGTCAGCAAGATGGGCGTTACTCATTGCTACGCCCAAACACGCGCGACAAGCCGCCGGCGGTGCTAGCACGCGAACGCCGTCAAATGCAGCGATGGCTGGCCGTTCGCGGCGCAGTTTCTGTGGGACGGAACCAGGCCGGTTGCTAGCAGGGTGTGTCGGCGCTTCGTCAGCTTAGGAAGCCGACAGAAAAGGGGCGATCGTGGCCGCCGGTGGGTTGGGAACGGCTCGAGACATAGCCCATTGTGGGCCGGTCGGTTGACAATGTCGGCTCGTGTATATACACTGAATTGAGGTGGCAATCTGCACTCGAGCGACCGCTAATTCGCGACCACAAATCGGCCCAATCTTTCTGCTCGCCCCGAGCGGAGGGAGACGGGCTTTTTTCGTTAACCCAGGGTCTTCGATTCATGTGGAATTCGGCACGCCAGGCTTCATCGCAACGCAGGGGTCCCCACGGTTCTCGCGTTGTGCCAGCAGCTTACCTATATGCGACCCGGCGACCGTCGCGTTTTCAATTGCGGCGATCGCTCGTTGTTTTCTTGAGCCTGGCAGTTGTTGCGCTTGCTTTGGCGCTCTCGCCCAGCGCCGGCGCGGCCGAAACGGCAGCCGGCGTGTTGGTCTATCAACAGGTCAACGCCAGCACGTTTCGCTACGACATCCACTTGCAAGACACGGGCACGACCAACGTCGGCACTCTGTGGTATGCATGGGTGCCTGGCGAGGATTTTTTGGCGGCCAGCCCCACCAACATCGTGTCGCCTACAGGTTGGGTCGCCGCGGTGACTCACGGAGGAAGCAGCGACGGCTTTGCCATCCAGTGGGTCAACACGAATGGTCCATTGACCGCGGGCAACACCTTGAGCGGTTTTGGCTTCGACAGCCTGAGCACGCCAGCTCAACTGTCGGGCAACTCGCAGTTCTTTCCCGCGACGCCCGTGGGCACGACGTTTATCTACGCCGGCGCGCCGCTTGGGGACGCGGGAAGCCAGTTCCAAATCCTTCCTACCAGCACGCCGTGGCGCAATCCGTTCTTTCCCCTGGATGTCAATAACAACGGCAATGTCAGTCCGCTGGACGCGCTCGTGGTCATCGATGCACTGTTACAACAGGGAAGCCACACGCTGGCCACGCCAACCGTCGACGACGCGCCTCCGTTCATCGATGTCACCGGAGACAACAAGCTGCAGCCGCTCGACGCGCTGAACGTGATCAACCAGTTGCTGGCCCACGGAACGACGAACGACCATCTCGGCGCCGCGCCCGCGATCAACGCCACGGCGCTCGCTATGCCCCTGAACGTTCCGGAGCCCGGCAGCCTCGCGCTGGCCGCATTGGCGTGTGCCGGCTTTGTTGCGTGGGCCGCCGGTCCTCGTCTGCGCCGTTGGGCGCGTGTAATGGCCGAGGCACGCCAAATCGTCGTGTCGTGAGCACGGCCTCGGCGTCGCTTGCGGCCTGGCCGTCATGCCGGCCGAATTCCGACGCGAGATTGCGCCGTTGGCCGATTTCAGGCCAACAACTCGCGGATGGGCCGGCCATCGGCCAGGATCCGCAGCGGCCGCCCGCTGCGGTCGTGAAACTCCTGCTGCGTGTCGATGCCCAGAAAGTCATAGACCGTGGCCAGCACGTCGCCGGGCGAATAGGGATGGGTCGTCGGCCACATCGCGCTACGGTCGGTCGCGCCGATGACCTGCCCGACCTTCATGCCTCCGCCGGCAAACAGCACCGAAAAAGCTCCCGGCCAGTGATCGCGACCGGCCAATGGATTGATCTTGGGAGTGCGGCCAAACTCGCCCGAGACCAGCAGCAACACCCGGCGATCCAGCCCGCGCCGGTACAGGTCGGTTACCAAGGCCGCCAGAGCACGATCGACCGGCGGCAACGAACGGTTCTTGAGCATCGAAAAATTATCGGAGTGCGTATCCCATTCTCCTCCGGACAGCACGGTCACGAAGGTCACGCCGGCTTCCACCAATCGACGGGCCAACAAGCACCCCTGCCCGGCCGACGTGCGACCATAGAGTTCGCGCGTGGCCGTCGCCTCGCGGCCCAAATCAAACGCCTCTTGGGCGCGCGTGCTAGTCACCATCTCGACCGCCTCGCGCGAAAACTTGTCGAGTCCGGCAAATTCGCCGTAGCGATCGCTGTCGCGCCGCAATCGATCGAGTTGTCGCAACAGTCCCTGGCGATCTTCCAGGCGCACGGCATCCACGCCGCCGGGAAAGTTCAAATTCCGCACCGCGTAATTAGCTGAATTCGGATCGCTCTCGATCGTGAACGGATTGTAGGCGGCGCCCAGATAGGCCGCGGCGCCCAGCAACTGCCGACGCGGAATGCTGACGTAAGCCGGCATGCCGGCCACGTTCGCGCCGCGCGTCTTCGCGACGATCGCCCCGCAATACGGATTCAGGTTTGTCGTCGTCGAGGGGGGCGGCCGATAACCGGTCATCATCCAGTGCGAAGCCGGCAAATGGCTGGCTTCGCCGTGCGAAACCGATCGAACGATCGTCAGGTGCTCAAGCGCGCCGGCCAGGTGCGGCAGATGCTCGCAGATCTGCACGCCCGGCACGCTGGTCGAAATCGGACTGAACTCGCCGCGAATTTCCGCCGGCGCCGCGGGCTTGAGGTCGTAGAGATCGATCTGGCTGGGACCGCCACCCATGAAGACATGAATCACGGCGGTCTCTCGCCGCGGCCTGGCGGCGGTGGCGGCCTGGGCGCGGCAGCGGAGATAGTCGGCCAGGGTGAAGTTGCCCAACGCGAGGGATCCGACCTTCAGCAGGGTGCGGCGCGACATGCCACGCCCGGCACCGGTGTCAGAGTCTCGATCCGAGAGCATGGTCTTCTCCTCGACGACTCGATCGACATCCCCGTCCCAAGTAGATCGCATCCCCGGCGACTCATCTCCACCCGGAATGCCCGTTATCCTACCAGCGCCGACTTTCCCTTGGGAGTAGGCTACAACAGGATTCCGCCCAGGAAAACCAAGGCAACCGAGAAGTAAATGATCAGGCCCGTGACGTCAACCAGCGTCGCCACGAACGGCGCCGAAGAGGTCGCCGGATCGAGTCCGACGCGTTTGAGGAGCAAAGGCAGCATGGCTCCCGCGATGGTGCCCCACAGCACGACTCCGATCAGGGCCACGCCGACGGTCAGAGCCACCAGCGGCCAGTGCTCGCCGTAAAGGTCCGAAAACGCGCTCCACAGGGCAATTCTGCAAAAGCCGATACTCCCCAAGATCAGGCCCAACAGCAGGCCGGAGACGATTTCGCGCCCCAACACCTTGATCCACTCGCCGAGGCGCACTTCTCCCAGGGCCAGGGCACGCACCAAGAGCGTGGCCGCTTGCGATCCGGAATTTCCGCCGCTGGAAATGATCAGCGGCACGAACAAGGCCAGCACCAGCGCGCGCTCGATCTCTTTTTCATAATAGCCCATGGCCGTGGCCGTCAGAAGCTCGCCGAGAAACAGCACCACCAGCCAGGTGGCTCTCTTTTTGACCATGACCAGCAGGGGCGTGGTCATGTAAGGTTCTTCCAAGGCTTCGAGACCGCCCAAGCGCTGGATCTCTTTGGTGGTTTCTTGCTCGGCCACGTCGAACACGTCGTCGACCGTCACGATGCCGACCAGGACCCCTTCGGAATTCACCACCGGCAGCGCCGACCGATCGTATTTTCGGAACAGTTCGACGGCGTCCGGCTTGCGGTCCATGCCGCGCAGGCAGATGAAGGTTCTGTCCATCAGCGTTCGCACGGCCGACGCCAGAGGCGCCAACAATACCTCGCGCATGCGGATATCGTCGATCAACCTGCCTCGCTCGTCGATGACATAGATCGCGTTGAGCGTTTCGCTGTCTTTACCATACGTGCGCACGAAATCGAGCACTTCTTCGACGGTCCAATGTTCCTTGACGGCAATATAATCGGGCGTCATCAGCCGCCCGACGCTGTCCTCGGGATATGCCAGCAGCGACTCGGCAACCCTCCGCTCCTCGGGCGAGAGCAGCGAGAGCAGCCGGTGTTTGGGATCCGGCCGCAGTTCTTCCAAGAATCGGGTCCGGTCGTCCGGCGCCATGCCGTTGAGGATTTTGACGACCTCGCCGATCGGCAGCGACTCGACCAGGTGTTCCTGAACCTCGAATTCCAGA
The DNA here is from genome assembly GCA_041499515.1 of Planctomycetia bacterium. Taxonomy (GTDB): domain Bacteria; phylum Planctomycetota; class Planctomycetia; order Pirellulales; family PALSA-1355; genus PALSA-1355. The sequence continues at coordinate 7,695 of JBGQKM010000001.1, forward strand.
TACGCAAAGGCATCGGCCGCCAAGGACATTTCCAGAGATCGAAAGACCAGGGCCTGCTCCTCGGGTTCCAAATCGCCGACCAGAGCCGCCAGGTCCGGGGGCAGCCACTCTCGCAAGATCTCTCGCAACGTGGTCAGATCCTTGCTGCTGATCAATTCCTTGATTTCAGGCAAGACTAGCTTCTCGAGCATGCTCATGATTGGAGTACACCTACGGTTTGCGCTGACGGGGGCTTTTCGTGATTCGCGAAACGTACGCTCGGAGAAGCTCCGGCCGATTCGAGAAAAGACATTTGCAGGACTCCCATCAGTTTATGGACTCATGGCCGGAATGACGATACCGATTGCAATCGAGACTCGTGCCTTTCGGGAAAATAGGGCCCAATATCGAGAACCGCGACACGTGTCTCGAAGCACGTCCCGAGGGCCCGCAATCGATCGCGTCGCGGCCGGTTGTTATACTGGCCCGCTTGCGATCATCCTCACTGGACACTTTGGCAGCCGAGGCCATGACGACTTCCCTGGACATCCATCCCGCTTCGCCAGAAGAATTGCTTGCCGCGCACGGCAACGTATTCGATATCTGGAGCAAGGGGCTCGGCCTCGAAGACCACCTGCGCTATCGGCTGAATTCGCCGTCGCACCGCCGGGCCGCCTGGATCGTGGGCTGTCTCGACGGCCGCGTCGTCACCTCCCTGGGCTGTTATCCGCTGCGTTTTCGGATTCAGGGCCACGAGCTGCCTGGCATCGCCCTGGGGTCGGTCTACACGCTGGGTGAGTTTCGCGGCCGTGGCTTCGCCCCTCAATTGATCGAGTGGGTCGAAGACGATCAGCGAGGGCGCCAAGCGGCGCTGAGCGTTCTTTATTCCGATATCGATCCGGACTACTACGCCCGGCTGGGCTACATGCTCTGTCCGGCGTGGGAAGGATGGTGTTCTCCGCTCGAAAGTCCAGCGGCGTCATCCGATGGCAGTCGGCTGGTGGCGGTTTCGCCCCAGGATCACTTGCCGGCACTGATGCAGCTCTATGACGACTACCACGGCCGCCTGCCGCTGTCGATCGCGCGGGATGCGGAGTATTGGAATATGATCTTAAAAAAATTCGCCGACGATACGTTCCATGCTCTGGTAGATGGCGGCGATCGTTGGCAGGGCTATGTGCGGCTGGGCCGGAAGGGCGACGTTCTGCGAATTACCGACTTTGCGTTGGCCGATCCTTCCGAAGCGCTGGCGGAGTCCTTGTACGCGGCGATTCTCGAGCTGGGGCGGACGTCCGCAGCGCGGCGGATCGGCGGTTGGTTGCCGGATAGCGCCGCAGCGCGACGGTTTTTCGAGCTGACGCCGCGGCGGACCGAAGTAACGATGATCAAGCCGCTGGCCTGGCAAGGTCCCCTCGACAACGACCTGATCCGCTCAACGAGCCGATTCTGCGAAATCGACCACGTCTGACTCGGCGCCTCATCGCCCACCGCAGACCGCCGACAACGGGCCGCCGACGATGAAAAACATCACTTCTTGCCCAGCAGACGCCTGGCCTCGTCCAACAGGAACTTGGCGTCCGAAAACGGCTCGTAGCTGACGTCGCGCCAGCGTAACAGCCCCTCGGCATCGATCAAAAACATGCCGTGCAGGGGCATGTTCTCGAAATCGTCGTACGCCCGATACGTTTTGAAGACGCCCTGGTCCGCATCGGCCGCCAACGCAAACGGAATCGCCTCTGGGGCCGACAACTTCGCCAGCGAGGCCTTGAGCGAGTCGAGCGATTCGCTGCTGATGGCCACGATCGAAATCCCCGCGGCGGCGTATTCACTGGTCATCGGCGCGAACTTATGAAGCTGTTCGACGCAGTGCAGACAGCCCGACCCCAAATAAAAAATCACGACGACCGGCTTGCCCCGGTATTGATCGAGCGAAACGGTGTTTCCCTCGGCGCCGGGCAAGGTCCAGCTCTCCGCGGGCGTGGGTTGCCAGCGAAACGGACCGAGGCTCTCCAGATCGGGACGCTGGCCCACGTCGGGCGCCGGCTCGCGCGGACCACGCCAGTCGGCCGGCAAATTCAGTTCCGCGGCGATCGGCTTGAGACGCTCGAAGACCGGCATGTCCAGATCCGCATTCGCCGCCAATGGACGCAACCTGGCGAACTCGGCCTGCGCTTCCGGCTTCTTGCCCGAGCGGTGCAGGACCTCCACTAGCACGGCCTGGGGATGGACCTCGCCGGGGCCCTGCTCGACCGCCTGGCGTGCAAACGATTCGGCTTGCACGGAATCGCCGCACAGCGAAAAGAGGCGAGCCAGATAGTCCTTGTGAAATCCGGAGGCGTCCTTGATTTTCTCGAACTCGGCGCGGGCCAGGACCAGGTTGTTGACCGCCACGGCCGCATGGCCTCGCAATTCGGCCAAGGTCGTCTCGATGTTTTGCAAGCCAGTGCCGTGCGAAACGAGCGCGTCGGCCATCGACTTGGCGATGTCCGATTCCGATTTCTTCTCTTTGCGAGCCTTGCTCTCGGCCTCGTCGGCGGCCGCATAACGGGCGGTCCGTTTTTCCTTGAGCATTTCCTCCAAGGCCGCAATCTGCTTGCGCCCCTCCTCGATGTTGCCCATCCCGAACCAGGCCAGACCCAACATCCGCGACCGCTTGACTTGCTCGCCGGCGTTGTTGCCGACGGGTTCCAGATATTGGGTCGTGCTGTAGGTCACGATGTCTTTCCAGCATTCGTATTGCACCAGCACGTCAGAGAGCCGTGCGTGCCCGTAGGCGGCGCTTGAGCCAAAGCGATCGGCGGTATTGAATTTCGGATGGCGGGGCAGCTCGATCATGTTGCGGGCCAAATCGACCGCGTCGTGGACCCGTCCTACCAGCGCCAGATCGCGAATCAGCCATTCGTTGTTGTGAGCATAATTGTGAATCTGGTCCGGCAACACGCCGTCGCGCATCGTGCGCGCGTGGTCCACGCGGGCCGAAGCTTCCTGCTGCCAGGCGGCGTCGGAGTAGCGGTGCAGTTTCGAATAGGTGTGGCCCGGCATGTGCCACATGTGGGCGATGCTCGGCGAGGTTTGTCCATTGAGCGACGCCGATACCAGCGCTCGCGCCGGTTTTTCATCGTCCCACAGATGGATGCGGTAGTGGTGGGCGGGGTGCATCGGCTGGGCTTGAAACACCTGATCCAGAATGGCGTCGACCGCCTGGTGACTGGAGATCGGGATTTGCTTCTTGCCCTCGGTCATCCAACTGCCGTTCTTCCAGATCTGCAAGGCCAGAAACGCTTTGGCCTCGATGTCGTTCGGATCGTCCTGAACCAGCGATTCCAAATCGCGAACGTATTTGCGTCGCAAGTCGGTGCTGTCGGCTCCGGCATAAGAAGCCGAGAGCGCGTCGATCCAAGCGGCTTCGCGCGGGCTGCAGCCGGCCTTTTTTTGCACGGCTCGCTCGATCAGTTTCTTGGCCCGCCGCTCGTTGTTGGTGTTGGCCATCGCCATTCCCCAATAGGCCATCGCACAATCGGGATCCAAACTGGCAACCTGGCGAAACGACCGCTCGGCCTCGAAATACCAAAAGCCGTGCAATTGACCAACGCCCTGATCGAAAAACTGCTGGGCCAGGGGATCCTTGGTCGTGACCGGAAAATGCACGTTGCCGGTGCCGCCCATCAAATACGCTTTCTGCCGCGGCCCCTCGTCAAACGCTTCGCCGTGCATCGAGTGGCCCGGCTGCAGGGCGGCCGGCGCACTAGCCGCCGGGGGACTCGCCGCCGCGCCGGCGACCGGTTTGGCGTCCCCTTCGGCGGCCGCGAGCGTTGCGAACGTACCGATCCACGCACCGACCAACAGGAAGCCAGGCATGAGAAAGCGCATGGGGGCCTCGACCGGGAATGAGTTGTGAAGCATGGTTCAACCTTACCGGCCGCGCGGTGCGATTGCAACTCTCCCGCCCGGCGGACTCAACAAACCCGGACTCTCCGCGATATAATCCAGCGGGCGTGCCACGCCAAGGGGCGTCGCTTGCCGAGCGGTCGCGGCGCAGCCATCGATTCATTTTAAAGGGCCATCCATGAGCGTTCTGGACCGGTTTCTGCTCACAGGTAAACGGCTTTTGATCACCGGCGGCAGCCGCGGGCTGGGCCGGGAAATGGCCCTGGCGATCGCCGAGGCCGGGGCCGACGTGATTCTCGTGGCCCGCGACCCGCAGAGCCTGCAGGCCACGGCCGACGAGATTCGCAAACTCGGCCGGCAGGCCTTTACGATCGAAGCCAACGTCGGCCAGCCGGAGACTTGCCAGGAGGCGTGCGAGCAGGCCTTACGCGACTATGCACCGATCGACATCCTGATCAATAACGTCGGCGGGCGGCGGTTCAACATTCCGCTGGCGCAATTGCCGTTGGATAAGTGGCGGGAAATCATTGACTTGAACCTGACCAGCACTTTTCTGTGCACCAAGATCATCGGCGGCGCGATGCTGGCCCAAGGCCGTGGCGGACGGATCATCAACATCGCGTCGATCTCGGGCCTGATCGCCAACCGCGGCATCGGCGGGCGGACGTATGAAACTTCCAAGGCGGCCGTGATTCACTTTACCCGCTCGACGGCCGCGGACTGGGCCCCCCACCAGGTGACGGTCAATGCCATCTGCCCTGGCTTCTTCATGACCGAGCCCAACGTGCGCTGGTCGCAAGAACACCCCAAGCTGCTGGAAATGTACCGCGAGCAAATTCCCCAGGGCGATTTCGGCAAAGCCGAAGACCTGGGACCTCTGGCCGTGTATTTGGCCAGCGATGCCGCCCGATATGTTACCGGCGCAACGGTCGTGATCGACGGCGGCTACACGCTGTGGTGACCGGAAGATTGCGTCAAGCGCTCGATCGGTTGCTGGATTTCTGGCGGCCGGCGCTACTACAATAGACCCCGACGCGGCCGGCGCACGGGCGGCGTGCGTTTTTCTGGCGATCCCCTTGGCACACCCTGGAGTTCTGCTATGACGGTTTGGAGCGCTTTTCGTGTTTTATTTGCGTTGGTTTTGGCGTTGTGCTCGCTGGCCCTGTGTTGTGCCCGCTCTGCCCTGGCCGAAGGCGCGGATGGCAAGCTGCGGATTATTTGTTTCGGCGCGCATCCGGACGACGCCGAGTACAAGGCCGGCGGCGTGGCGGCCAAATGGGCCGCCCTGGGTCATCACGTCAAATTCGTTTCGGTCACCAACGGCGACATCGGCCATTGGCAAATCGCCGGCGGCCCGCTGGCGCAACGCCGCACGGCCGAGGTCAATCAAGCCGCCAAGGACCTGGGAATCGAATCCGAGGTGCTCGACATTCATGACGGCGAATTGCTGCCAACGCTGGAAAATCGCCGCACGATCACGCGACTGATTCGCAACTGGAAGGCCGACGTCGTGATGTCGCATCGGCCGAACGACTATCACCCCGACCACCGCTACACGGGGGTGCTTGTGCAAGACGCCGCGTTCATGGTCACGGTGCCGTTTTTTTGCCCCGACACGCCGCCGCTGACAAACAACCCGGTGTTCTTCTACTACTCCGACGGATTCCAAAAACCCAATCCGTTCACGCCCGACGTGATCGTGTCGATTGACGATGCCTTCGCGAAGAAAATGAATGCCGTGCACTCGCTGCCCTCCCAGGTCTACGAAGGAGGCGCGTCGGGGTCGGAGGCCTTCGTGGCCGAGATCCCCAAGGACGACGCGGGACGCCGGGCCTGGGCCGTCAAGCACCACGGCGGGCGCTACGCCGCCGTCGCCGACAAGTATCGCGACGCGCTGCTGAAGTGGTATGGCCCGGATCGCGGCAAGGCGGTCAAATATGCTGAAGCGTTCGAGATCTGCGAATACGGCCGCCGGCCCGCGGCGGATGAACTGAAAAAACTGTTTCCGTTCTTTTCGCCGTAGGAGCGGTTTCGGAACTGCTCAGAGAAGGGGGCAGTCCCATTTTGCTGCGAGCAAGAGCGCAAAATTGGGACAGTCCCCGCCGTTTCACGACGTCGCGTTATCGGGTCGCGCCTTTGGCCGGCTGCGGCGCTCGGGACGTGGCGGGCCCGGCCGCTTGCGCGCGGTGATTCATCGAATCGAGAATGGCCGGCGTGATCTCGGCTCCGCGCTGATAGACAATCGGCTTCTGGATTTCTTGCAGAACGACGCGCGGGTCGGTCATTTCCTCCGGCGTCGGGTCGTAACGCAGCATGAGCTGAACGCCGTTGGCCTGCGCGTAGCGCGCCATTTCGTCCCGCAACTCGCGAGTCAACGAGTACATGACTTTGGTTTCGCCATCGCGGGTGTCGTTGGTGACTTTCTTGCCGTGCAATTCGAAATCGGCGCGCATCTTGAGCAACTTCTGTTCGAGTTCCTTGCGCTCTGGGGTGCCCGGGGGCAGTTTGCGCACCTCTTCGGTCAGTTGTTGACCTCGCTCGCCTTCCTTCTTCAGCTCTTCGCCCTTGGCCAGGTATTCCTTTTTCAGCGCGTCCATGGCTTTGTTGACGCGGACCGAGTTTTGGGTGATCGAAGTCATGTTCACCAGCGCGACGCCGTTGGGCGGCGGGGCGGTGATGCCGTTGCGCTGAGCGGAAATTTGCGATATGGCCAGCAGCCCAACGCAGCCAACCACGGCGACGGCGGCAATCAGGGGGATTCTCATGTTCTCGGCACTCCTTGCTCGGCCACTCTGAGGGAAGACCGCAAATCGCGCGTGCCTCCTGCACTCGGCAAAATTTGCGGGCGGTATTCTGCCAGCATTTGGAATCTGGGTAAAGACCAAATCCCCCCTTAAGCCCTCATTTGCTGCTTCTTTTTGACGAGCAAAAAGAATTAAAAAACCTTAAGCCGTGTTTTTGACGCGCCAAGAACTTATTGTTGCATTCGAGATTCTCGGATATTCTGGATCACGAGGGGCATCGTTCCGTCATGCGTTGGGTCACTCAGGACCCAGCGTTCAGGACAGAGGCAGCCATGAGACCATCTTCTTGCATGCGCCGACATGCGTTGTTTTCTGGCACCTGGGGTGCCACATTTCGCGCAAAGACGCTCAGCGTCGAACCGCTGGAAACGCGAACCCTGCTCTCGGCCAGTTCGATTTTGGACTCGATTTTCGCGAATCCCGTGGTCTCCAACGCGGCCCAGGTCACGAATTCAATTCCCACCGGCTACACGCCCAGCCAGATTCGCAGCGCGTATGGCTTCGACAAGATCTCGTTTGGCAACGGCGCCGTGCACGGGGACGGAAGCGGACAAACCATCGCGATCGTCGATGCCTACAACGACCCCAACATCGCCAGCGATCTGCAGGTCTTCGACCAGAAGTTCGGGATCTCCGACCCGCCGAGTTTTACCAAAGTCAATCAAACCGGCGGCGCCTCGATGCCGCAGACCAGTTCCGGTTGGTCGGAAGAAATCGCGCTGGACGTGGAATGGGCGCACGCCATCGCTCCCAAGGCAAACATCTTGCTGGTCGAGGCCAGTTCCAATTCGCTCAACAATCTATTGCAAGCCGTCGACACGGCCCGCTCGTGGTCCGGTGTTTCGGTGGTCTCGATGAGTTGGGGCAGCGGAGAGTTTTCCGGCGAGACCGCTTCGGACCAACACTTCACCACGCCCAGCGGCCACGCCGGGGTCACGTTCCTGGCCTCGGCCGGCGACAACGGCGCGCAAGCCGAGTGGCCGGCCATCTCGCCCAACGTCGGCTCTGTCGGCGGCACGTCGTTGAGCGTGTCGGGCGGCAACTACGGCGGCGAATCGGCCTGGAGCGGCAGTGGCGGCGGATCGAGCAGTTTTGAATCCGAGCCGACCTATCAATCGGCGGTGCAAAGCACCGGCAGGCGCACCGGCCCCGACGTGGCCTACAACGCCAACCCCAACACCGGTTTTGCCGTCTACGACAGTGTTGCGACCGGTGGACAGAGCGGATGGTTCGAGATTGGCGGGACCAGCGCCGGCGCGCCGCAATGGGCGGCCCTGTTTGCCATCGCCGACCAAGGGCGCGCGCTAGCCGGCCAAGGATCGATCGCCAATGGCCAAAGCCAACTCTACAAACTCTCCAGCTCCGATTTCCACGACATTACCAGCGGCAGCAACGGCAATTCGGCCCGGGCCGGTTACGACCTCGTCACCGGGCGCGGCGCTCCAGTGGCCAATCTGGTCGTGGCGGACCTGGTCTCCGGCGCGACCGCCACAACCAATCCCAATCCGCCGACCTCGACTCCGACACAGCCCGCGCCGCCAACGCAGCATCACTATCACATTTACTACGAGATCATCTATATCGGTGGTCGGTACTGGCTCGTGGAGATTATTTCTTACAGCGCCGTGAACGCTTCGCAACCGGATGACATCTCTCAAGGCTTGGCGCAGGTGAACACGGCCTTGGCGGATGCCGGCACGACTTCCAACGTGCAAGCGGCGAACACGGCGCCCGCGGCCAGCGATTTCACCGGCTCACCATCGAGCCCGCTGACGCCTTCGCTGACGACAACGACTTTGGCCATGGCGCCTCAGGCCGGCGGCGCCGCGGGCAGCCTGGTCACCACGAACGACGCGGCAGGAACCCAGGATTCGCCCAGCATCCCGGGAATGAACCCGAGCAGCCCGACCAACGATGCGCCGGTCGAGAAGGACGGTGAAGCCCCCACGCTCTATCTGCCGGCGACCGAAGCCGTGATACCTACAGCCGGAATCCAACGCACATCAATATCACGGCCGGTCGGCCTTGCGGCCGTTTCGGGCCTTGCGCTGGACGCGTGTCTGGCGGACAGCGATTGGGTCGCGGGGCTTGGAGAAGTTTTGGTTGACATCCCCGATATCGTGTTTGCAAGAACCGACTATGACCTGCTGGGGCTGGCCCTCGGCCTGGCGATTGCCGCCAATGTTGGCCGCAGACCCATGGACGTCCAACCCCGCTCGGCGGTCAAACCGCGCCGCCAATTGTGCCGCCTCGATCGCAACTGAACGCCGGCCTCGGGCGTCATTGCTGCTGCCGCTCGCTGTCCGGCTCTCTTCACGTGCCCAATCCATCGGGGAGGGTTCGGGTAGATCGAGTGTCATGCGCGGCGGTATACTATCTGGTGAGCCGTGGCTTCATTTTGGGACGGCGGGACTCTAAGGATTCCGGCGGCGGCCCTCGACAACCGTCGTAAATAAAGCCGCCGCGGATATCCCATCTGCGGCAGAACCGTCACTAGCCACCCATCGTTTACCGCACACGCATGTCCAGCCAGACTGCCGCCGCCAACACGTACGACGAAGTGCCCTTTCCGCGGCAGCCGTTGCCGCAGGCGCATCCCGACCGGCTGGCCACCGTGGCGCGGTTATTCGGCATGCGCACGCAGCCGATCGATCGCTGCCGCGTGCTGGAACTGGGCTGCGCCACGGGCAGCAACCTGGTCCCCATGGCCGAGCGGCACCCGCAAAGCACGTTCGTGGGGATCGACTATTCGGAGCGTCAAATTGCCGAGGGACGCCGCGCGATCGAGGCCCTGGGCTTGAAGAATATCGAGCTGCGTCACGTGAATATCATGGACGTTGACGACACGCTGGGCCTATTCGATTACATCATCGCGCACGGCGTGCTTTCGTGGGTTGCCCCCGACGTGCAGGAAATGGTTCTGTCGATTTGCAAGTCGCGATTGAATCCCCAGGGCGTGGCGTATCTGAGTTACAACATTTATCCGGGCTGGCATCTGCGAAACGTGATTCGAGAATTGGTCTTCGGCGGTGGCGCGACCGAGCAGAGCGCGGCGCATCGCATTGCGCGATCGCGTCGGATACTCGAGTTTTTCTCCGCCACCCTGAACGATGATCCGGCGCCCTATAGTCGGTTGTTCAAAAATGAGATCGATGCGGTGCTGCGGCAGCCCGATGGTTATCTGTACCACGAGTATCTCGAAGACGAGAACCACCCGCTTTACTTTCACGAGTTCGTGGCCCGCGCGGAGGCCCATCAATTGCAGTACTTGGGCGATGCCACGCCGGCAAGGATGTTCACGAGCAATTTTCCCCCGCCGGTCGAGCAAAACCTGCTGTTGATGTCCAACGACGTAGTCTCGATCGAGCAGCACATCGATTTGCTGAAGAATCGTGCGTTTCGCCAATCGCTTTTTTGCCATCAAGAAATATCGCTGTCGCGGAGAATCACGCCGGCCAACCTGGTTGGGCTGCGTTTCGCCGGCAAACTTCGGCCCGAGCGCGAAGTTCCCGACTTCCAATCCACGGCGTTCGAAAAGTTCGTGGCGCCCAGCGGAGCGACGATTTCCAGCCCCTCGCCGCTGGTGAAGGCCGCGCTGTTTCACGTGAACTCGAAGTGGCCAGGCTCGGTCTCGTTCGACGAGTTGATTGCGGTCGCCGCGGTGCGGCTGGGTTCCAAGGAACATCCCGGTCCGATTTCGCCGGAGGATCTGACAAACCTCGGACATAATCTCGTGCAATGCCTGGCCAGCGGCCTGATCGAAGCGTACAGCGAGGCGGATGGCTTCGTTACGACCATCAGTCGCTGTCCGCGAGCCGGTCGTGTGGCACGGATGCAGGCTTACGAGGGCCCCAACGTGACGAATCGGCGCCACGAGCCGGTGGTGCTCGACGAGGTTTCGAAGAATTTGCTGCACTACCTCGACGGCGAACACGATCGTGAGTCGCTGATGAAGATCCTGATCGAAGCCGTGAATCGGGGAGAATTGTCGATTTTGAAGAACGGAATCCCCGCCAGCCGTGGCGAGGCGGTGGCTGACATGCTCGAGATCGCCTTGGAGCAAAGCATCGTCCACCTTGCATTGCAGGCCTTATTGGTCGCCTGACAAACATTAATCTCTGCCGGATGGCAAGCGCACCTTTTAGCAGTTTCCTATTCATGTCCAACGACTCGACGTCGCTCAACTCGGCCCGTCACTACGACGAAGTGCCCTACCCGGGCCTGCCCGTGGCCCGCTCGCAGCCTGAGTGGCTGGCCACGGTCGGCAAGCTGCGCGGCATGCAACCCGCGGATGCGGCGGTCGCGCGCGTTTTAGAGTTGGGTTGCGCCAGTGGCCAGAATCTGATTCCGCTGGCCGAGCGCGCGCCCCAGGCCACATTTCTGGGCATCGACTACTCCGCGCGCCAAATCGCGCTGGCCCAAGAGGCAGCCGCCGACATGGGCCTGACCAACATCACCTTTCGGCAGCAAAACATCTTGGACCTGGAGGCCGAACTCGGGACCTTCGATTATATCGTCGCGCACGGCGTCTACTCCTGGGTCGATGCGGACGTGCGCGACAAATTGATGGCCGTCTGCCGCCATCACCTGGCTCCGCAGGGCATCGCCTACGTCAGCTATAACACCTATCCGGGCTGGCAGGTGCATGACATGTTTCGTGCCATGATGAAGTACGAAGGGCGCAATGCGCGCGGTCTCGGCGAGAAGCTGTCCAGTGCCCGAAAGCTGTTGGAATTTCTGCAGGCGTCGTTGACCACCGACGCTCCTTACGATGCCCTGGTGCAGTCGGAACTATCCTTGCTTTTGAAACAGGGCGACGACTATCTGCGTCACGATCATCTGGAAGAGGTCAATCATCCGGTCTACTTTCGGCACTTCATGGCCCACGCTCGAACGCACGAGTTACAGCTCCTGGGAGAGGGCACGCTGGGCATCCGCTCGACCGATTATCTCGATCCGGAAGCCGAGCAAAACCTCAACCAGATTACCGACGACCCGATCGAAAAGGAGCAGTACCGCGACATCGTGCGGAACCGGACCATCCGCCAAACCCTGCTGTGCCATCAAGCCGTCGCGCTGGAGCGCGGACCGACCACCGAGCGGCTCAAAGGGATGTACATCGAGTCGCACCTGAAATCCGACAACCCCGAAGTCGACGCGACTTCTCCGATCGCAGAGCGTTTTTCGACCCCGGGCGGACTGAGGGTTTCGACGGCGGTTCCGTTGATCAAGGCGGCACTGGTCCATTTGGGCGAGATCTGGCCCAATTATATTCCGTTCGAGGAGCTCGTGGCCGTGGCGCGCGCTCGGATCGAGGCGACCACTGATCCGCCAACGCCCGTTCCGCCGAGCGAAATCGAACGTCTCGAAGATAATCTCTTGCAGTGCTGCGCCGGCGGCATCATCGAAGTGCATAGCCAGCCTCCCTCCTTTACGCCGAGCCCCACGACGACTCCGACGGCCTGTCCGGCGGCGCGCTGGCAAGCCGCCCGCGGCGAGGTCGTGACGACTCGCCGGCATCAAGCACTGCGGCTGGAGCCATTCGATCAACATCTGCTGCTGTTGGTCGACGGCTCGAGGGACGCGGCGCAGTTGCTCGACGATCTGACGACCGCGGTGACCGAGGGCCGGCTGGCCGTTTGGGATGGGCAACAACACGTGACCGGCGCGGCCCGCGCCCGCGAGATTCTCAGCGACGCGCTGCCGTGTGCGCTAACGCGATTGGCGCAAAACGCCCTTCTGGTGGCCTGAGTGCGCAGCGCCGGTTATCCGCCGCCAGTGCATTGGCCTTTGAGCCAGCGGACAAAACCGCCGGGGACTGTCCCGATTTTGCGGAGTCCTCGGAGCAAAATGGGACTGTCCCCCTCTCTCGGAAAGTTTTTGTCCGCAGGCTTTTAGCCGCGCATTGCAGCGAGCAGCAGCCCTGGCAATTTCCAGACCGAGGGTTTGCAGTACAAATCGAGCACTTTCCAGGCGATCGGCTCCGGCCGTCGATGTGTTGGAAACCAGAACGGCTTGGGCGAAATCGTGAGGGGGCCTTCCAGCACGGTTTTTTGCACGCTCTGGAGCATGAAGGTGTTGTGCACCGAACCGACGCCGCTCTGAGCATCCTGCAGAGTGCCGGTGGGATAGCCGCCCCAGGGCGGACTCATCATGGCATAAACCAGTGCCGGCCAATGATTCACGCCCACGGCGCCGTAGCGCAGCTCGGACAGGCCCGCCTGAAAACAAGATTCATTCCGGGGATCACGGCGAAAGCCGGGATGCACGGTCACAGCCGCGCTGAGCGTGCCCCAGAGCTTCTCATTGGCAAACTCGACGGCCCGGCGAAAAAACTCGTTTTCGTCATTGGCCGCCAGCCCGATTTCGGCGCACACGCAAACGAACGATTCCTCGCAAAACAATTGCGGCATCTTTTGCGGATCGGCCTCGCGCAGCAACGTCCAAGGCAGCGTGTCGTCGGGCGCCGACGCGGCGGGCCTGCCCGAAAACCGGGCATAGCGGTCGCGGGCACCCGGATAATAAGCTCGCCGTCGCGGCACCTGGGTCAGCACGTTGTCCAGCAGGTCGAGAAACTTTTGTCGCTGCGGCCAATGCCTCCAAGTGATGATCACCTTCGTGGCCACGCAATTGAATGAAGCATTGTTGGTGATCGAGGCCGCGACGTTTTCCGCCTGAAAACGCAATTGCTTGTCTGAATAAAGTCCCGGCACCACGATCCAGGGACTCACGTTGCCCAGTTCGCTCGTGATCGGTTTTTTCAACACGGGGTCGCGCTCGTGCTTGCGGCGCTCGCGCTCGGACCCCGGCGGTCCCCACACGATCGCGTCGTGGGAATGAATCGAGCCGGTAATGTGGACCTGGTCGACCTGCGGATGTTCGACCGCGGCGGCGCCGACGTCCGCCCCGCCATAGATGATCCGCACGAAGCCGGCTTCGATCAGTCGCGCGAAAAGCCGCTGCAGAATGGGACCCAAGTATTCGTTCACCGGGTTCATCTTCAGCAGCACGACCTGCCCTTCTTGGAAGATTTTGGAAATCGTATCGGTGGCCGGAATGCTCGACACGTTGCCGGCCCCCAGCACGAGCACCGTTTGGGCCGGGCCAGGGTTCTTCAGACGATGCCCCAACCGCTGCAGATCGTCGCGGCTGACTTCCGGCGCCAGCCAACTGTGGGCCTTGAAGCCCGCAAAAACCAGCGGATCGAACAAACCGCGCACCGGCACGACTTGCACGCGCAGCGCGCCGTCGGGTCCCTGCTTGGGCTTTGCCGGAAGCGGGATGCGTCCGGTCGTCTGCAGAGCGTTGTAGTTCTGAATCAGCAGCCGCAAATGTCGCGCCGTCGACACCGGCCCGGCCGCGACTTCTTCGCCGCGCAGCGGACTTCCGGCGGGAATGCCCTTGGCCTCGCACGCCGCTTCCACCCACTCGGGCGCCAATGGTGCAACGCGCTGCAGACAATCCTCCAACAGCGTGACGCGCTGCGCCAAAGAAAGCGTGCTCAGTTTTGCTTTGGCCGAAACCAACTCGGCCACGGCGCGATTGACCTGTTCGGCCGAAGCGGGGGATTGCTTGAGGGTCAGGGTGGACATGCGACACCTTCTGGTTGACGGATGTTTGTCGATTGTTTTTCCGGCACGTGGCTCATGATCCATTCGCTCAGGGCGCAGATGGTCAGGCTGGGATTGACGCTCAAATTGACCGGCACGACCGAACCATCCGCGATGTAAAAATTCTCATACCCAAACACGCGGCCGAGGCGATCGATCACGCCTTGCGTGGCGTCGGCCGCCATGGGACATCCTCCCAGAATATGCGCTGTCGACGTGAGGTTGAACACCACTTCAGCCAGGCCGCTCGAGGCGTCGCCCTCCATCTTGACCGCCAGCCGCTTTGCCACTTCGTTGGCAATCGGAAAATACTTGGGCACTTTTTCCGTCGACTGCCAGACGGAATCCACGCGCCGCGAAAATGGCCAGTACCAACGCCGCCGCAGACTGAGACTCATGTAGTTGGGCAGAGATTGCATGACCAGCAAGATGCCCGTGCGGCGGGCCCAACCCATGGGATTGCACATCCGCAAAAAAACCAGCGGGTGGCGGGCGATCTGGCCGATCAGCCGCAAGGGTCTCGGCCAAGGCGGGCCGCCTCCGACCAGCACGGTGCACAGCGACGACATGAAATCCTGCCCACGGCCGTAGCGCACCATTTCGACGTGCGTTTCCGGGTTCGGTCGGAAACCCGACGCGATGGCGATCCCGCGTGAATAGTCGACATCCGGCTTGCGGCTGGTAGCCGCCACGAGCGCTTCGCTGTTGGTGCGCACGTAGGAGCCCAAGCGCTCGGAGAGCCGCGGCAGCGACCCCCGCTGTTTGCACTTCAACAACAAAGGCACCGTCCCCAACACGCCGCCGGAAAGCACCAGGCCCCGGCTGCGCAGTTTGTGGCGCCGTTTGAAGATCCAATCGGTGATGATTCTGGTTTCGATTTCGTAGCCTCCGCTGGGCATTTCGCGAATGTCGAGCACTTCGCTTTCGGCGATCACTTGCGTGCCCAGCCGTTCGGCCAGGTAAAGATAGTTTTTGTCCAGCGTGTTCTTGGCCTCGTGCCGGCAGCCGACCATGCAACCGCCGCACTGCGTGCAGCCGGACCGCTCGGGCCCGCGGCCGCCGAAATAGGGGTCGGGCACGGTCTTGCCCGGCTCGCCAAAAAAAACGCCGACTTCGGTCGGATGATAGGTGTCGCCGCGGTGCATGTCCTGGGCAATTTCGCGGAGCATGTGGTCGGTTTCGGTAGGGCACGGCGCGGTGGTGACGCCCAGCATCCGCCGGGCCGTCGCATAGTGGGGCGCCAGATTGGCCTTCCAATTTCCCAGCGTGCTCCAGCGTGGATCGGCAAACACCTCGTCCGGCGGCGCCAACAGCGTGTTGGCATAGACCAGGCTTCCACCCCCCACGCCGCAGCCGTGCAAGACCATGACATCGCGCAGCAGGGTGATGGCCTGGATGCCGAAACACCGCAGCATCGGCGCCCAGAGGTATTTGCGCACGTTCCAATTGGTCTTGGGAAAATCCTGGGCACGCCAGCGTTTGCCGCGTTCGATCACGCCGACCGAATATCCTTTTTCAGCCAATCGCAGCGCCGAAACGCTGCCGCCGAACCCCGATCCGACGACGAGGTAATCGAAATCGAATTGATCCGCGCCGGCGTGCCCCATGAGGCCTATTGGCTCTTAAAACGCAAGCCAATGCAAGTCCGCGGCGGCTCGTTTTTGGTGGCTGACGCTGGGGCCTGGTCCCATTGGATTTTCGTGCTCCGAGGGCTTACGCCAGCGGACTTTCTGCGCAAGTCTCGCCCGCCGTTGAATGTCGCCAGCCAGATGATGTCCCTTTGACACGCCCCGGCCGGAACGGCTAGAGTTGCGCCAGCGGCAGTCATGCGACCCGGAGGTAAGCTTAGAGAGCGTTGGGCACGGCAATGCCTGTTCGGATGGGTGGCCGAGTGGTCTAAGGCGGCAGTCTTGAAAACTGCTGTACGGGTAACCGTACCGGGGGTTCGAATCCCTCCCCATCCGCTTGCTGTATTTCGATTTGCGTTGGTTTCTGAGGCGCGATGCATCACGCAATATGCCACTCGCGATCCTTCATTTCTCGCGCCGATTGCACCTATCGTCGGCAATCGCGTGTCGGCGTCTTCAGGCCTGCAAGAGCGGCTACACCGCCTGTCGTTGGCCACCAGGATTCGTGGGACAGTAGTGGTCCGTTCTGAAGGGGATCGTCGAAGTCCGGCCCATTTTTTGGGCGACGTGGCGACAAAAACCCGAACGATCGCTATGCCCGTTACAGGCGGACCATGACCCTCGGGGCGGGGCCGGGCCAGGGCCGATGCGCGCTGCAAACACGACGTAGTCTTGTTACGTCGTTGTCCAGTGTAGACCCTGCCCCCCGAAGCAGCCCGTATTGGAACGCTTCAGAAAATGCGATCAAACACCGGCCGACTTTTCGTTCTGATTCTGATCGCACAGACCGGCTGCGTCGTGGTCGGCCTGGGTTTTCATTATCTGTACGTCGCGTCGGCACTGTTACAGGCTGCGGAAAACGACACTCGGACGGAGCTTGCGCGGCAGCTTTCGATTGTGGCCGCGGGACTCGGTCAGCACGACTTGTCGTCGTTGCAACAAGATCGACCGTCGTGGACCAGCGCGGTCGCTCGTTGGCGAACCACCGCGGCCTCCACGGACCACCTGTATCTGTTGGACCCACAGGGGCGCATTGTCGAGTCCGCGGCTTACGATGGAACGTCCTCGGGCGCTATGAGTCCCGGCGAGCCTCTGACGTTGGCGCGTCGCAGCGCCGACTGGGGACGATTCGATCAGCCGATCCACGGCGTGCTGAAGAACTCCGGCCGCGACGATCAAGTCGCGTTGGCCGACAGCCTGGGGTCGCAGGGCGGCTACTTGCTGTTGACGCGCGTGCCCGACGCTGAGCTACTCCATCCGGCCGCGGTGCAGATGGCTCTGTGGGAAGCCGGAGCCATTACGTTGCTGTGGACGATCGCTTTGCAAGCGGCCACGCTGTTCATGATTGTCAGTCACTACAAACAAGACAAATCGCGCGAAGGGATGAACCCTGAAGTCGAGGCGCTCAAACAGGCGCAGGCATTGGTGCGCACGCAGGACGCGGTGATTTTTGGCCTGGCTAAATTGGCGGAATCGCGCGACGCGGATACCGGCAGCCATCTCGAACGGATCGCCCACTATTCGGCGGCGCTGGCGGCCGGGCTGCGGCAGCGGCCGGAATTCCACGAGCAGATCACGCCAGCCTTCGTGCAGTTGATCGGCATTAGCTCGGCGTTGCACGACATCGGCAAGGTTGGCTTGGAAGATTCGATTTTGCGCAAGCCGGGCAAGCTAACCGCCTCGGAACGTGCCCAGATGCAATGTCATGCCAAGATCGGCGAAGACTGTTTGAAGGAAATCGAACGCCGCTTGGGCTCTTCGAATTTCTTGCAAATGGCGCGAGAAATCTCCTCGGCGCATCACGAGAAGTGGGACGGCCAAGGTTATCCGCTGGGCCTGGCGGGAGAACAGATTCCGCTGTCCGCCCGAATCGTGGCCCTGGCCGACGTGTACGACGCACTTTCGCGCAAGCGTGTGTACAAAGAGGCCCTGCCCCACGAGCAGTGCGTGGCGATGATCGCCAACGAGGCTGGCACGCACTTTGATCCGCGGATCGTCGATGTCTTCCTGCAGATGCAAGACCGCTTCCGCCAGATCTCGCAACAATTTCACGCGAATACCACGGCGTCGACCACAGAGGCCACGAATCGGGCCGCGCCGGCCACTGCACGGACAACCATCGAGCAATTCTTGAAGGATAACGATTTTGTCGCGGCTGCCATCAAGGATTTCGACGGGCACTAGGCCGCGTCTCAACAAACTGACCAGTAAACCTACGATTCAAGGAGCTAAACATGTTGCGAGCGGGAAAACGCGATCGCCTGATTCTGGAGCTGATGCTCATCGCGGTCGCCGTCGCGTTGGCATGTCTCGTCTATAAGACCGACGGCTATAAGATCGTCACGCTCAATCTGTTCTACTTGCCGGTGGTTCTCAGCGGATTCTTTCTTGGCCGCTACTCCACCGGAGTTCTGGCCGTGTTTTGCGTGATGACCACGTCGATCATCTGCGTACTGCAGATCAACGAATTCTCCTCGTTTTATTCTCCGTTGGCGACGGGTTTGACGATCGCAGTTTGGGGAGCCGTCTTGTGTCTCACCGCGATTCTGGTTGGCACGCTCAGCGACGAACGAACGGCACAAGCGCAAGAACTGCACGAAGCGTATGTCGGCGTGGTCGAGGTGCTCGCGCAATACTTGCAGGGTGGCAATCCCCAACTCAACCTAGCCACGAACCGCGTCGTCAAGCTCAGTCAGCGGATCGCCTTGGAGATGAGGCTCTCGTCGAAGTGCATCGACGATATCCGGGTGGCCGCTTTAATGCAGGGCTTCAGCAGAATCGAAATCACCACCAAAGTCATCAACAAAGCCGTCCACACGCTGGAAAACAAGGGCAATGCCGGAGACTTCAGCTTTCAGGGCACCGACCTTCTCCACTCCCTCGGAGTCGTGCTGCGCGGCGCCATGCCAATTCTTATCAACCAGGAACCGAGCCTGCTGGCAGCGCTGAAAGAACGGGCACCCGCCGATGTGCCGATCGGTGCGCGAATCCTGCGAGTTGCCCGGGCCTTCGATGTGCTGACCATGGGCCGCCCCGGCGAGCATGTTTCGCCGTCGGAAGCGATCCAGGAGCTCCGGTCTGATAAAACCGCCGAATACGACGTCGACGTCCTGGAAGTCCTCGATCGCGTGGCCGTCGAAAAGCAACAGCTCGTGCACGCGTAAGCTGGACTTTCGATTCGCGTGGGACGCGCGGCGGCGCGATGTCTCAATACGGTTGCGCACCCGAAAACATCGATGGGGACGGCGACGGCCTCCCCATCTTTTATTCTGCGCCTTCAGAACGCGCCGGTTCAGGGAAAAACTCTCAAACCCACGGCCGTATTGATGGCCAGCATGCTGCGGCGATGGCGAACCAGCAAGTCGCGATATTGGCGACCCAGATCCTCCAGGTCGCGCTGCGCGCTTAGATAGCCTCCGGCGTCGAGCGTGCCTTGGCGAAAGCTTTCCAGACTCTCTCCCCGCGCTTTTTCGGCGTCGGGGAGCAAATCTTTCTCGATCTGCTCGAGGCCCTGCTGGGTCGCCACGTACTCGTCGTAGGCCCCTTCCACGTCGGCCACGATGCGTTGCTCGAGGGCCCGCAACTCTAGCTGCGATTGCTCGACGTTCACGGTTGCCCGCTGAATGTTGCCTTGGTTGCGGTCGAACAGCGGCACGGTCACGGTGGCTCCCACGGCCCACGATCGCGAGCTCGGCTGGTTAAAGGGCGTGTTATCCTGAAAGGTGAACGGCTGGTAGAGCACGTAAACATCGGGCAGCCGGTTGGCCCTCGAAAGCCCGACATCCGCGACCGCGCGTTGCAGTCCCAATCGGTAGGCCGCCAGATCGGGCCGATTGGCCAACGCCGACGAAACCAGTTCCGCCAGCGGCGGCGAACCCGCGGTGTGATCTCCGATCGTTCCGCGCAGTTCCAGGCGCGCGAATTCGCCGTGCGGCAGATTCAACATCATCGACAGCGAACGCTGGCCGCTCTTCCAGGCGGCCTCGGCCTCGATCAGCGCCAACGCCACCGTCTGTCGCTGGATCTGGATCTGGCGCCTGAGCGCTTCGGCGTCGCGGGCATCCCGCTTTTGTCCGGCCGATTGCTTGCGGATTTCGTCGATCTTCGCCAGCCCGCTCTTCGTGGTGCGCAGCGCAAGACGCGCGGCGAGCGCATCGACGTACGCGCTGCCCAGTCGATCGATCTCCTGGCGAACCGCGTCTTGATACAGGGCTTCGGTGACGCGCTGCGCCATGCAGGCAACCTCGACGCGCGCCTGACGCTTGCCGCTCAGGTCGACCGGATACGCCACGTTAAGATCGTATTGCGTGGGACCCCCGGGGTTCGTGACCGAGTTGTAGGGCCGGTAAGGAATCAGTTGACTGTCGAAGTAAACCACCGGATTGGCGTGCATCCCGGCCGTGAGCACGTCGGCCCGTGCTTGCGGAATGTCCAGCGCCTTGGCGCGCAGCGATACGCTCGCGCGAACCAGCCGGTCGATCCCCTGCTCCAGGGTCAGGCCGGCGGCCGGACCCTCGTCTTCGAGCTCAAACAGCAGGGACCAGGCATTCGGAACATACACCGGTCGCGCCGGGACTTGGGGTCGAAGCGGCGCCGGCAGGCCGGGAGTGGCCTGGGGCACCTGCTGACGCTTGTTGATCGGCACGCGCGGCCGCATCGAACCCGGCCGGCTGCCAATGATCGACCCGCCGGGTTGGTTTTCGTAGGGCGTATGCGCCCCCGGCGGCGGCTGTTCGGTCGGTGAGCCGCCGGGAGGCGAGTTGGAGGATGAATCTTGGGCGCCAAGGGTTGCCGCCCAGCTCGCCTGGACCGCGATAAGGATCAGTGCATGGCAAAGCGGGCGCATTTCGCCGGGTCCATCGGCTCAAGGTTGTTCCGTATAAGCGTTTGAATCGGCAAATCTTGCAGTCGTCAATGATGGATTTAGCGACAGCACTTCGCCGAATAGCCACGCTATCATCGCCAGCGGTCGCGGGCCATTGGGCGGAAAATGGGGACAGGCACCGAGACGCGCCGTTTCGGGCTGCGCGCTGGTGTCCCATGCGTCTCGGAGCCAGCCCCCATCTCCCTGGATTCGGCCGCTTGACGCGGCTAACCGTCGTTGCTATGTTACACATAGTATGTGAGACATGAACGCGGGCTTGTCGCGGGTTTATTACTGAGGTGCTGCCGTGCGAATCGAACGCGAATTGATGCGAGGAGCCGGGCCGGTCGCGGTGCTCAAGCTGCTGGAAAGCGGTTCCAAATATGGATACGAACTGGTCGACGCGTTGGCCCACGCTTCCGACGGCGTGCTGGACATGGGCCAATCGACCCTCTACCCGCTGCTTTACAATCTCGAAGCCCAGGGGCTGGTTCAGGCCGAATGGCGCGACGGAAGTTCCGCCCGCCGGCGAAAATATTATGCTCTGACGGCCAAGGGCAAAAAACGGCTGGCGCACGACGTCGAGCAATGGCGAGCCGTCGAACGGGCGATGCGGGGGCTCGGCGTGTTGAAACCGGCATTGGGCGGCGCGACGGGCTAATCGTTTTGCAGGAGAGGCGGCCATGACGCACGATTCTCGCGATTTCACGCCCGCGGCATCCAACTGGCTGGTGCGCGCCTATTACACGCCGGTCAGCGACGCGCTGCGGGGACAGCTTTCGGCCCGGCTGGATGTGCGCCCCGAGATCGCCGCGGCAGGGCTTCCCGCGCCGCTCTCTGGCTTGATCTACACGGTGGTCCGCCGCACCCGCTTGTGGCGCAGTGAAAAACTCGACGTGGCCCGCGAGTTGATCGCCCACTTTTCCGACGGACTCTCGGCGGGCCATTCGGCGGACGAGCTGACCCAAGATTTTGGTTCGCTCCAGCAGGCCGCCAGGCTGATCCGCAAAGCCAAGCTGCGCAATCGTTCAATGTGGTGGCAGTGCCTTCGCATCGTCACGCGGCTTTTGCTCGTGGTCCTCACGTTGAGCCTCGTGAGTTACAGCATCCTGGCCGCGCGATTCTATCTGGGCCGGCCGCAGCTCGCGCACAACTACTGGCACGAAATCAACGCCGCGCGGCAAGTGCCCGAGGCCCAGCGCGCCTGGCCCCTGTATCGCGAGGCCGTGATTAAGTTGGGCCAGACGGGTATCGAGCCAGACTGGTTGGACGGCGGCCCAGTGGGCAAGAACTGGAATCGAGCGATCGCGACTCTCGAACAACAGCGCGAATCGATCGAACTGTGCCGCCAGGCCGCGAAAAAGCCGCGCCTCGGTTATTTCTGGGGCGACCCGGCGGATCGCGCGGCGGCCCAGGCCGCCCAGGCTGATTGGTTCATCAACTCCACGAGCGCGTCGGTGGCCGACGACAACGAGTCATTGATTTCGGCGTTATTGTTCGGGACACAGGCGATGCGCGGTCTCGCTCGGCTGTTGTTGGCCGATGCCCGGCGAGCGGCCATCGCCGGCGACGGCGCGACGGTCGTGGCCGACCTGGACGCGATGATCTCCATGTCGCAGCAGATCTACGAGCCCAAGAGCAGCCTTGTCGAACAGTTGGTCAGTTTTGCAATTTTCGGTTTTACGCTGGAGACGGCCGGGCGGATCCTGACCGACTCGCCGGCGGTTTTGACCGACGAACAGTTACGCGAGCTGGCCCATCGCATCGCGGCCTATCACGACGGAGCCGTGCACGTTGACTTTGGCGCGGAGCAAATGACGTTCGACGATCTCTTGCAACGCGCCTATACCGACGACGGCCAGGGCAATGGTCGCATGACGCCGGCCGGGCTGGTGGACCTGGCCCAATATGGCGCGGATGACATGGCTCTTTTTCGAGCTCCCAAGAACAATTTGGCTGGAACATTCGCGGCGCATCTCTTCGACCCCGGCCTGTCTGCTTTGGTCGGCAGCCGGCAGGAGAACCGCGAACTTTATCAATCGTTGATCGACGAAGGTATCCGCCTCCACCAGGGGCCTCCCTGGCTGTGGGACCGGCAGGCGATCGTCGCATACCTTAACCGGATTTCGACGATCGCCCAACATCCGACGCAACGAATGCGCTACATGTTGGTGCTTTTGATGTCCCCTGCAGTCGATGCCGTGTTCAATGCCGCCGAGCGCACCGCTCAAACCCGGGATGCCGCCGAGGTCGCCATTGCGCTGGTGCTGTGGCATCGCCGGCATGGCGATTGGCCGACGAGTCTTGCCCAACTGACGCCCGACCTGCTGCCGACGGTGCCGCCCGATCGGGTCGACGGCCAGCCGCTGCGCTACGTCGTGCGCGATGGAAAACCCGTGGTCTATAGCCTGGGCGACGACCGCTTCGACGACGGTGGCCGGCCGGCGGAACGCTTTGACCAATCTTACCCATCCTACGGCCGACACGATCCGCAGCGCGATGCCTCAGCCGACCACTATGGCGACTGGATTCTCTGGCCGCCGCTGAAAGAAAAAGAAGAAGCAGACGATTAGCGCCGGGCATAATACAGCGCGGCGTCGTCGATGATCCACGGCGTCGACCAGTTTCCGTTGTCGCCGCTGACCACGTTGAAAAAGAACGTGTTCAAGTGCTCGCAACGCAGGCTATAAGGCGTTTGCGACGCGATGTGGTCCTTGGCCGTCAGGTTCTCCACGCCGGCATGGGCGTAGTAGTGCACCTGCCCATCGGGCGAAAACGACATGCCCAGCGTCCACCAGCCCAGCTCGGTGATGCGCGGCCCGGGAAAATCCTGGCCCTGCGGCCCGGCGCGCAGCGAGAACGAGGCCGAATCCGGGTCTTTGCCGTGCCCTTTGTGGAACTGGACGAACATGCCGGGCCAGTAGGGCTCAAGCTTGGTGCCCCCGCCGCCAAAGAATTTTCTGGGTTCTTCCTTGTGCGCCTGGCACGAGGCGCGGAAGGCGAACGAAGGACCGGTCCGCGGTTCCCACTCCTCGAACGGAGGAAAGTAGACGCGGACCACCACGCTGGGCGACCAGGAAACCGGAATCATGCCCACCCGCGAGCTGACGTCCACGATCAAATCGTCCTGTTGCATCGTGTTGCTGAAGTGTCCGGGCACGCCGGTGTTTCTCGACCTGATCAGTAGCGCGCCTGCGCTGGCCGGAAGGCCGCCCTCGGGGGTCGGCACGCGCTTGATCACGTCGGGTTGCCCGCGCATGACCCCTTCGTACCAGCGTCCATTGACCGCCGCGCCGGCCGGCAGCCGCTGCTGTTTGTCGTTCTCGTCGCTGCTCTTGGGCAGGTTGAACGTGTAGGCCCACTTGGGGTCTTCGAAATCGTCGCCCACTTTGAGCACGCGTTGGCCCGTGCCGGGCACGATCGCCTGGGCCCGCAAGGTGGCCGGCGCGCACGCCAGGACGCCCAACAACAAACCCAGGTACGCGGTTTTCATGCTTGCACCCTTGTGCCGCCACGGTACGCCGGCGTCGAGGCATCTCCCGGCGGCCGACAAAATCGCTTCGTTCTTTACTATCGGAACGGTCCACATTGTTCGTGAAGAGATTCGCGAGCACCGGCTGTCGGCTGCTGCGCGGCGAAACTTAAAGGATTTACCACGGCGCGCAAAACCCCTGGCGGTTTGCGCAACGTTCGGCCGCATGCTTGTTTCGATGGGGGTTTCTGCGAAACTGATAGTAGAACCGGTTTCGGTCCGCTTCTCCGAGCCGAAAACTTCCCGTTCCATCCCGTATCGCGTGGCGTTGAATATGGCGACCGGTGCAAACTCTCTTCAAATGGCGATGGAACTTCACCAGGCGGGCCAATTGGCGCAAGCCGAGCAGCTCTATCGCCAGATCCTGCGCGGGAATCCTCGACATCCTGATGCCCTGCACCTGCTGGGACTCATCGCTCACCAGGCCGGTGAGCATGAGATGGCCATCGCGTACATGAGCCAGGCCATCGCCATTGATGGCGCGCAACCCTTTTATCACAGTAATCTTGGCGAGGCCTTCAGAGCTTTGGGCCGGACTGCCGAGGCCCGGGTTTTCTACGAGAGGGCGTTGCAGTTGGACCCGATGTTTGCGGCGGCGCACTACAACCTGGGTCTGCTTTTGGAGGCTGGCAGTCCGGCCGAGTCGCAGCGTCACTTCGAACGATCGATTGGCCTGCGGAGAGATTTTGTCCCGGCTTATATCAAGTTGGGCAACGTTCTCCGCGCGCAAGCCAAACCGGCCGAGGCGGTCGAGGCCTATCGAGCGGCTCTGCGGCGCCGGCCGGACGATGCCGATGCGCTCAACAACTTGGGCGTCGCGTTGGTGGATCTGAGGCGTTTCCCAGAGGCATTCACGCAACTGGAACAGGCATTGCGCTTGGTCCCCGACTCGGCCGACGTGCACGCCAATCTTGGCAACGCGTATTGCGGCGTTAAAGATTGGGACCAGGCGGTTCGCTGCTATCAAGAAGCGCTGCGCCTGCGCCCCAATTCAATCGAGGCTCGCCATGCTTTGGGGAACGTTTTGACGATCCAGGGTGACCTCGTGGGCGCCGCGGCGGCCTACCTGGACGTGCTGCGGCTCAAGCCCGATCACGTCGAGACGTTGATCCAGTACAGCCGTGTTCTGCAAGCTCAAGGACAAATCAACGCAGCCCTCGAGCACTACGAGCGAGCCTTGCGTGCAACCCCCGAATCGGCCCTGGCCCATTACCATCGGGCAAACGTACTGATCCTCAAGCGGATGCTACACGAGGCCATTGCCGGATTTCAAGAGGCTCTCCGGTTGCGCCCCGATTTTCCCGAGGCGTATGCCAACCTGGCCATCCTTCTGAACGAAACGAGTCGCCCCGACGAGGCGCTTGAAACGTGTCGCCGCGCGATGGAATGCGGCGCGGAATGCGATAAGCTGCCCGGCATCATGGCAAACTCGCTGCTTCTGGTGGGTCGCGGCGAAGAGGCGATCGAGTATTACCGCAAATCGATCGCGTTGCTGTCGGACCAGTCCGACGAACGTAGCAATCTGCTGTACGCGCTGAATTTCATACCCGACTACGATCCGTCCGTATTGCTGGAAGAACACCTCCAGTGGGCTCGCGAGTATGCCGAGCCGCTCACCGCCCAGGCGCCTCCGCACGACAATGATCGCAAAACGCGCCGGCGGCTGCGGATCGGCTATGTGTCGCCCGACTTCCGCAACAACGCCGTGAACTATTTTGTCGAACCGCTGCTGGCGTCGCACGATCACAAACGGTTCGAGGTCTTCTGCTATTCAACCACGCTTGTCCCGGACGAAACCACCGCCCGGCTTCAAGCGACGGCAGACCAGTGGCGCGACGTACGCCATCAAACCGACGAACAAATAGCCGCGCTTGTGCGCGAAGACAAAATCGACATCCTGGTCGATCTGTCGGGGCATATGGGAAGGCGCCGCCTGCTGGTCTTCGCCCGCCAGCCGGCTCCGATTCAAGTCACTTACCTCGGCTACCAGAACACGACCGGCATGACGGCCATGGATTATCGGATCACCGACGCATGGGCCGATCCACCGGGCCTGACCGACCGGTTCTACACGGAAAAACTGGTCCGCTTGCCGCGGGCCTTCTTTTGCTATCAGCCGTTCGACGCGCCGCCGATCGCGCCCTTGCCGGCGCTCGAGTCGGGCTCCGTGACATTTGGCTCGTTCAACAATTTTGCCAAGGTCACGCCGCGGGTCATCGACGCCTGGCTGGAAATCCTCAAGCGCGTGCCACGATCTCGACTGCTGATTCTGGCTTTCCGTGGCGGCTCCTTGGAGCGGCGTCTTGGCGAGCTGGCCCAACAGCGGGGCATTTCGCCCGAGCGAGTGGAATTGCACGACAAGCGCCCGCGGCAAGAATATTTGCGGCTCATTCAGCAAGCCGACATCGCGCTGGATCCATTCCCCTTCAATGGACACACGACGATTTGCGACTCGATTTGGATGGGCGTGCCCGTGGTGATGCTGCAAGGCCAGACCTACGCATCGCGTTTCGGGGGCAGCGTGCTGGCCAACCTGGGCCTGGAAAAATGGATCGCCGACTCGGTCGACGAATATGTCGATTTGGCCGTCAAATCGGCCGGCGACTTACCGCGATTATCCAAATTGCGAAATCAACTGCGGCCCCGTATGGCCGATTCCGCTCTGCTCGACTTCCCCGGTTTCGCCCGCAACTTGGAAAAAGCCTACCGACAAATGTGGCTCGATGGGTGCCGCCAGGCGAAGGCCAAGAAGTGAATGGCGCCGCCAAGTAAATCCAGCCCAATGAACACGCGCCGTGCCGCCCCTACCGGTTTCCGCGCAACAGCGAGGAACTGAACGCGCGGTCGGGTAGATCCACGTTGAGCTTCAGATTGGTGTACGTGTACTCGGCCATCAGCGGCGGCGGCTGATTCGACTGCTTGGGCCAGTCGCTGAAATCAACGCGCACCGGAACACGCAGCTCGTCGTCGATAAACACGTTGGCCAAGTGAAACTCCAGCCCGTCTTGCTTTTTCGGATGCACGATGCGGATCGCGGTGCAGGGGCGCTGGTTCACCCTGGCCCCCGCGATGCGCTGGACCCGCGTGTTCTGGCCCGTCGGGTCGGCCTTTGCATGGCGTTGCAAGATGTCGATCATCTGTCCGAGCACCTGGTTGAATCCGCTTTGCGTGATTGGCACCAGGCTTTCTTTCCGCGCGCGTTCCCCCAGCGGATCGACCTCGACAACGACATAGTCGAAGTGCCGGCCTCCATTGCGCACCAGCATCTTGCCTTCGTTCTGTCCGGCCACGTACAGCACTCTGCGGCCCGCCACGTTCCTGGGAGCCAGAAACTGCAAAAAGATGCTCATCGGCCGCTCGATCACGTCTCCGCTGCGAACCTCCTCACGCACGCGCATGTCGATGTGGCAGTAGTCTTGCAAAATGCCGTCGATACGCTCGCGCTTGACCAACCGGCAGGTGAAGTCACGAACCGCCTGGCGCAAATAGATTTGCTCGTCGCGCGCAAACCGCAACACGGAGGTCAACGGATGGTCTTGCGGGACCGACGCCGGCAAGGCGGCGGTCGGCGTGTAAAGTGCCGGGCGCTCCGGCGGCTGGGCAGATGCCTGGCGGACAAGCGCGATCGAGAACGCGGCGGCGATCAAGATGCTGGCAAACCCGCGGCGCCGAAATAGTAACATCCGTCAAACCCTTGATT
Source organism: Planctomycetia bacterium (assembly GCA_041499515.1). Taxonomy (GTDB): domain Bacteria; phylum Planctomycetota; class Planctomycetia; order Pirellulales; family PALSA-1355; genus PALSA-1355. Next base: position 35,700 of record JBGQKM010000001.1, read on the forward strand.
CGAAGGATTGCCAGCACCCCGAGATTCTCCTGGGCAATCGCTAAATTATCGCCCAGGGATGTACACGCGCCAAACGATTCGTCCGAGCGACGCCGCGTTCCATGACAAAAAAACCCGGCCGTGGCCGTCCAGCCGTTGCGAACGGCAAAGTCAGGGGTATACAAGAGATGGCAATAGGCGTCAACGCGAGCACGAAACATGCAGGTGCCCGCCGCCGCGGCGAGACCGGCGTCGCCTTTTCGCGCCAATACACGCGAACTTCCGCGAACTCGCCGGCTACTCAATTCTTGAGCCAGGCGTGACCAACTCGTTGAAGCGATCGACCGGCTCGCCGGCCGTCCAGGCCAGGCCGCGCAACAACAAGACGCGAAACAGCGGGTCGTCAAACGTCCAACTGTAGTGACCCAAGATCGAACAAAACACGCGGCCCCGGCCGGGTTCGAACGTCCACAGCAGCGGTCGCGGCTGGCCTTCTTCGACCTGCGTGGCCAGCACGTTGACGCGCGCCGGGTCGCCGATCAGGTTCCAGTAGCTTTCGTCGACAAATCGGGCCGCGGTGAACCCGGCCGTGATCGGATGTTCGGCGTCGGCGCGAAACTGCAGATCGAGCGCGCCATGCCGGTAACGCGCCTGGCGGTCGTCCCAGGCCAGCCCGATGCGGCGCGCCAACTCCTCCGGGGCGCGCTGGCCGTTGACCGCAAAGTGCAAGTACACCAGCCCGCCGCCACGCTCCAAAAATGCGTCGAGCTCTTTGGCGCGCGCGGGGTTCCAGCCGGGATTGGCCGAGAAAAACGCCACGACGTCGGCCGTCTTCCACTGTTCGGGCGTGGGCCAGGGATTGGCCGTCGCCACGCGCACGCGCGGCGCCAGTCCCTAGCGAGATGTCAGCAGTAGCGCCTGGTTGGCCGGTCAGCCGTTTTGCTCGACTGCCGACGTCGAGAACGGCCACAGCGAGATTGAGTTCGAGTCTGCGGCGGTGCCCCCCCCCAACGTGTGAAGCACTCTCGACGCTATCGGTCTCAGCAGCCAACTCCATCTTCAACCTCAAGATGTGGGCATTGTAAGTGGCTTTGCGTTTACGGTCGGTGTGGGGTGGAGTCGTCGGCAATGCCTCATCATAGGTCGATGCAAATTCCGACGCCAAAGCGACCGACCGAATCGACTCGTATACTTGAATCACTTCATGCGCCATTTTCACGTCCAGCGGGGACTTTCGGGATCGAAACAGGCTCGATAGACCTGCTTCAATCGTCGTGCGGTTGGCTCCGCGAGCGAGCTGTTCCATCAAATGGAAGTCGCCGGGTTTGTTATTGTGCGCGAGAATTGGCGCTTTGGCGTATTTTAATGGCATTTCTGCCGGCGTCCACCTTGCCTCGCAGTGGCCGTGCCAGACTTTCACTGTGATTGGCGGCGTGAGATATACCAGCCGAGAACCGTTTTGCCCACCTTGAAGGAACGCCAACCTTGCACCCTCAAGTTCCTTGGCGTCGTTTGGACTCAAGAGGTTATTAGAGTGGCAGCCAGTACATCCAAAACTACCGAACTCGTAAAATGGATCATCCCGCCGTTCGTCCGGGCGTTCGCTCGCGCTGTATGGCCGGCGTAGGTGAACGATGATGCCCTTGGGTGCTGCCATGTTAGTTGTTCCTCGGAATGAGTTGGACGCCTTGTTTGTGCAACCACCGCAAAAACTGGGCTGGCCTATTGATCGTCGGAGGCACCGCGCTGCGCTGAATAAAGCCGTCTTTCACCGACAAGCCGCCCCAATCGTCTAGGATGTCCTGTCGAACGCGATATGCGCGGCCGCGCCACTCCCCAATGGGGATACATCGGTCGAACCGACCCGATAAATCAGGCTTGGCTCGCACAACAATGTCGGTCTCACCTCGCCTCGACTTGCGGACGTGCGCGTTCTCATGCCACCGTTCGCGTGGAACATCGGCCACGCCTACCACGTCCTGTACAACGTACATGCCCAGTAGGGCATAGATTAGTTTGTGTTCGCAACAGTGAACCGGGTGCAAACCGCCGTAAAACACCAACAGGTCACCTTCACTCATGTTCGCCATCCCGGCCCCACGACGATCCCCATCATCGCCGTAGGTCAGAAAGTCGAAGTCTGGGTCCAAGTGCATGGGATACTGAAGCAAATCCTGCGGGAATCGCAGGTCGTCGCGCAGGTCGCAATCGTGTAGGCCACAAAAGCTTTGCAGGGCTGGGAGTATCTCGCCGTAACGGCGTTCAAGACCCTCGTGGAATGGGGTACCGAGATTCTCGGGTATCGGCACGTATACGAACCGCCGCTCAGCATCGACGGGGGCATTCCAGCCGCCATATGCTTGATCGACGCCGATTCTGACGAGTAATGCCTTCATGTTTTCGCGCTTTTGTGTTGGCTCTATTGTCGCTGATACGAAACTGCGGTTAATCGTTATCGCGTAATCGGTTCGACCCAACACGCATTGACGCATTGCATCTCGGCGTCAATGATATTTGTCTCAGGCCGCGTCCGAATTGTCTGTCCCGTAAGCACTCGATATGCACGAGCCGCAAAAACCGCTGTCAGCCGAAGACTTGCGCTTTATAGATGAGGCTGCGCTCTACCTGGAAGAACCACGATTCCTTATGAAGGTCGCCAATCTCGTCGGCAAGCCCGCCGAGTGGGCTCTTACCGTGCTGCCAAAAAAGGCGCACGCTTTGGTGAGCGACGCGACTCAATCGGCGCTGAATGGTGCCTTGTACGTAGGCGTGCGCAGCTTGACGAGCCACAGGATACTGGCCGCTGGCCCGCGCGTTCACGTTACGCTGACCGCGATTGCCGGGGCCGTCGGCGGGCTGTTCGGCTTGTTCGGCGCGGCAGTGGAAATACCCCTCACGACCACGCTGATGATGCGCTCGATCGCCCAAATCGCCAAGGGAAACGGGTCCGACTTGGCCGATCCGGAAACGCTGATGCAATGCCTTTCAGTTTTCAGCTTCGGCGCGCCCAACCTTGAAGCTATGGAATCGGCATTTCTTTCCGCGCGTTTTGCCTTGGCAGAAGAGGTGAAGCGCGCGGCGGCCTTTGTTGCCGGTCGCACCGCCGAGGGGATCGCTACGGCTGTGAAGAATGGTGCCGCCCCGGCGTTAGTGAACCTTCTCAATAAAATCGCCGCTCGATTTCAGATTCAGGTTACTGAGAAGCTGGCTGCCGAAGCGATACCCATTGCCGGTGCCCTTGGGGGTGCGCTCATCAACGCCGCATTCACCGATCACTTTAATCGCGTGGCCGAATTTCATTTCGGTATCGTGCGGCTCGAACGCCAGTCCGGTCAAGACGTTGTTCAGGCTGCATATCTCAAAGCCGTCGAGCGAGCGAAGCAGCGCCGACGCCCCAACGATCCGAACGCCGGCAGCACGTGAGCGCACGATCCGAAAGGAGGAGCAAGAGTTGGCTGCGCTTTTGTGATGGCCCATTAGAGAAGACCGACACGCATTGACGCATTGCATCATGCGATCACAGCAACAGCGCATCGGGCGGTTTGATCCCCGCGTCCCCGTCCGGCCGCTGACTAGGACTAGCCGAAAATGGGCTGCGCGCGCCAAGCTAAAACGCTGTGATTATCACCACTTTTTAACCCCACCCGCCCGCTGCCTGTCAATCACAATCGGCAAAATCAGCATCATTTCTTGGTGCTCAAGGGCCTGTCCTAGCGTATCCCGCTAGCTCTCAAAGCCGATTCCATGCGTATATGTATGGCCGAACCGCGGCCGCTGTCAACGATCCTGTCACTGCTCACCTGCCCGGAGCCAGGATCATGCCACGCAAACGATCAACTCCCGAGCGCCGATGGTTGCTCGGCCAGCTCCGCAAACAAAGTTCGGATAAGCGGCATGCGCGGCGGCCCAGGCCGAAACCGCGCAGGTGATAGCCACCAACGTAAGCACGCTTTGAAGAATGCGCGACGCGCGGGGATGCGTGGGATGGCATGTCTGCATGATGCAGGGAGTCCGTCGTTCGATTCGCCCCGGCGCTGACGGCCGTTTCGCTTGCGTAAATCTTCTCATACCCGACTCGCAAATTCCAGTTCCGTGCGATGAGGAAAGTACAAATCCGCACAGCTTCCCGTACACCGTTTCGCACAGCAACAACCTGCTGTCGGGCCTGAAAACGGCGCAAAACACGAGGGTACCATTTTCTCGATTTGGGCAGTGGGTTTGCATTCGCGTCGACGATCTTTCACAATAGGAAAACCAGCGGGATCGACGGCGAACTTCGGTTCGCGCGGCGAACGAACCAGGGCGACCACCGGGGACCCGGCAAAACGTGGACAGCGAGCTTGCACGATGGCGCCTATTTCGCGCGGATTGAAATAAGCAGCCCGCAACGGCTCGCTCCGGCGCGAGGGAGAACTTTTGGTGCTTACGATTTTCGGAAACCGACAACGACCCTTCTGCGATGGGATTTCGCGCCGCAGCTTTTTGCGGATCGGTTCGCTCGGGCTGGGCGGGCTGTCCATGGCCCGGTTGCTGCGCGCCGAGGCGCAGGCGGGGCGCGGGGTGACGAACCGTTCGGTCATCATTGTTTATCTGCCGGGCGGGCCCACGCAGCACGAAACGTTCGATCCCAAGCCGGGCGCCCCGCTCGAAGTTCGTGGGTCGTTCAGGCCGGCCAGCACCAGCATCCCCGGCGTTCAGTTTTGCGAAACACTCCCCAAGCTGTCTCGGATTGCGGACAAGTATTCGATCGTGCGGACGCTGACGGGGATGAAGAACCGCCACGAATCGTTCCAGTGTTATACGGGGCGTCCGGGGGGCAAAAGCGAAGACAACGAACCGGCCGGCGGCTGGCCGGGGTTTGGGTCGATGGTCTCCAGCGTGCTTCCGCCGGCTGCCGACGGCATGATTCCCTATGTCGATGCCTCGCCAAAAATGCCGTATGGCCCCTACAACAACCGCGGCCTGCACGACGGAAGCGCCAAGGAGTCGTGGCCCGGGTTTACCGGCCCTCGGCACATCCCGTTCGCGCTGGAAGGGGAAGTGAAAGCCGATTTGGTGCTCAATGGCATCGATCGTTCGATGCTTGCCGATCGACGCGCGCTGCTCTCGGCGCTTGGGCGTTATCAGGATCGATTCAACGTGGATGGCCTGGACAAGTTCCAGCAACAAGCATTCGAGTTGCTTACGTCGAGTCGCCTGGCCACGGCGTTGGATCTGGAAAAGGAGGATCCCAAAGTTCGAGCGCGCTATGGCGAAAGCCAGGAGACCCACCCGAGTTATGGCGGGGCTCCGCAGAATCCCCAGAATCTCTTGTTGGCTCGTCGAATCGTCGAGGCCGGTGTGCGTTGCGTCAGCGTCGCCTTTGGCGCTTGGGATTGGCACGGCACCCAACGCGACGGGAGCCTTGAGTATCACTCGAAAAAATATCTGCCGGTTTTCGACCATGCCCTGTCGGTGTTCCTGAGCGATCTGGCCGAGCGGGGGCTACTCGAAACCGTTTCGGTCGTCGTATGGGGAGAGTTTGGACGTACGCCTCGAATCAACACGCAGGCCGGCCGCGACCACTGGCCGGGCACGCAATCCGTTTTGCTGGCGGGGGGCGGAATTCAGGGGGGGCGAATCATCGGCAAGACCGACAGCCTGGGAGGCGTGCCCGTCGAGCGCCCGGTGCATGTCCAGGAAGTTTTTGCCTCGCTCTACCGCAACCTGGGAATCGACGTGAACACCGTCACCGTCCGCGATCTGAACGGCCGTCCGAATTTTCTGGTCGACGAGAATCGCCAGCCGATCGACGAGTTGTATTAGCCCAAGACGCCTGAAATCGGTCGTTCGATTCGCTGGAACGGGTGATGGCCGTTGGGGCCGCGACAATCTTTTCGTTTCTCATGCCCGGCTCGCAAATTCCAGTTCCGGACGATGGCGGAAAGACAAATCCGCACAGCTTCCCGCACATCCTTCCGCACAGCGACAACCTGCTGTCGGGCCTGAAAACGGCCCATAACCCAAGGGCACGATTTCCTCGATTTTTCGGTGTGCGGTGCCCGAATTGAGGATAACAGGTATCCAGGTTTGCGCGATCGGATTGGTTTGCCGCGCGGTTGTCCATTCGTGAGAGAGCAACGCACATGAGCAACGTACCCGTGACCTACGGCATCACGCAGCGGATCGATGCGATTACCCGAATTCCACCGGAACGCCGCCAGGCGGCCCCGCCGATTCCGCGCAGCGTGAAGATCGAGATGACCGCGCGCTGCGACTTCAATTGTTTCTTCTGCGCCACCGCCAAGCGGCTGCGTCGCAAGGCCGATATCGAACCCGAGTTCTTCCGCCGGATCGTGCGCGAAATACGCGACGCGGGCGTGGAAGAATTGGGCGTTTTCTATCTGGGCGAATCGTTCCTCTGCTCGTGGCTGCCCGACGCGATCCGCTTTGCCAAACAGGAATGCGGGTTTCCTTACGTCTTTCTGACGACCAACGGCCGGCTCGCGACGCCGGACCGCGTGGCCGCCTGCATGGCTGCGGGCCTCGATAGCCTCAAGTTCAGTTTCAACAACGCCGACGCCGAGCAATTCACGGCCGTGACTCAAGTACCGGGCAAGGAATTTTTCACCGTGGTCGAGAACCTCAAGTCGGCCCGGCGGGTGCGCGACGAAGGCGGATACAAGTGCGGCTTGTATGCGTCGAGCATTCGCTACGACGGCGAACAATTGACGCGCATGGAAGCCGCCGTCGAAGAGATTCGGCCGTATGTCGACGAACACTATTGGCTGCCCCTGTATGGTCAGGCGGGCCTGACCGCCGGCGCCAATGGCACGGTCCCGGTCGCGGGAAACCCTGGGCGGCTGGAAGCCATGCGCGATCCGATCCCTTGCTGGTCGATCTTCACCGAAGGCCACATTACTTACGACGGCCGCTTGTCGGCCTGTTGCTTCGACCACGATGGACGCTTTACGATGGGCGACCTGACGACCACCCGTTTCGCCGAAGCCTGGAACAGCGCGCCGTTTCAAGAGCTGCGCCAAGCCCATCTGCGCGGCAGCGTCTGCGGCACCGTCTGCGAAGGCTGCATCGCCTACCACGGCTGATCGCGAAAAAAGGGGTCGGGAGTCTTTTCCGGCCGGCGCGCTATCGCGCCCCGGGACGATCCGAAAACCGCATCTCCGTTTCCGGCGGAAGTTCCAGGCCAATGAGGTTTTTTGCCGGCGAAGAATTTAGCTCCCCGCGCGACGTCCAAACCGACCGGGCATCTGGTACAATTCTGGGCTTGGATCGTCCCAAAGGGCCTGCAACGCGCGCCGTCGCTCTGGCCGAGTGGCGGTATTTCCAGCCATGAAAGTCTTCAACTGTGTAGCCATCGTGGGCGTCGGACTGATCGGAGGATCGGTCGGCCTGGCTCTGCGCCAGCGCAATCTGGCCAAGAAGGTGATCGGCGCCGGCTCGCGGCCGGCCACCTTGGACACCGCCCTGCAATTGGGCGCGATCAGCGCGATCGCCGGCGATCTGAAAGGCGCCGTGGCCGAAGCCGACCTGGTCGTGGTTTGCGCGCCGGTCGGACATATCATCGACCAGGTTCGCCAGATCGCCTCGCTCTGCCGGCCGGGCACGCTGATCACCGACGCCGGCAGCACCAAGGCGGAAATCGTCAATCAGCTCGAACAGGCCGCGGCCAGCGATCGGGCGTGGAATCGCGAGGTCCGCTTTGTCGGCAGCCATCCGCTGGCCGGCAACGAGAAAAAAGGGCCGCAGCACGCCCGCGTCGATTTGTTTGCCGGTCGAACGGTCGTGCTCACGCCCACGGCCAGCACGCGCAGCGAAGATTGCCAGACGCTGGCGGATTTTTGGACCGGCCTGGGGGCTCGGGTGGTGCAAATGCCGGCCGACGAGCACGATCGGGCCTTGGCGGCGACCAGCCACCTGCCGCACCTGCTCTCAGCAGCCATTGCGGCCTCGACGCCCGAGCAGTACGTTACGCTTACGGCCGGCGGTTGGCAGGATACGACGCGTATCGCGGCCGGCGACCCCCTGTTGTGGCGGCAGATCATGCTGGCCAATCGAGCCCACTTGCTGGCCTCGCTGGACCGCTTCACCCGACAGCTGGCCGATTGGCGTAAAGTGCTGGACACAGGCGATGCCGTGGAATTGGAGCGACTTCTGAGAGAGGCCAAGCGTATCCGAGATGCTGTGGGAAGTTGACATTTATCCGGTGGCCGGCGAGCCCGACCGGGCCGGCTCGGCCGTGGCGGCCGCTGCGGCCGACTTGGGCCTGGCCGACCGACTGCGCGTGGCCGCCGCGCACGGCTATCTGATCCAGGGCGCGATCGGCGAAGCGCAAGTGGGCCGCATCGCACGCGAGCTGCTGGTCGACAGCATCGTCGAGCGGTCCCAGATCGCGCCGGCCAACGATCGCCGACTGATCGACGCGGCGGCGGCCGGCATCGGCAACGGCACCAGCGCCGCCTGGCAAGTCGTGTACGTGTTGCCCAAGCCGGGCGTCATGGATCCGGTGGCGCAAAGCGCGCTGGCGGCGATTGCCGATCTGGATTTGAAAGCCGACGCGGTTCGCACGCTGCGCAAGTTCTGGCTGGCCGATCTGTCGGGCGAGACGCTGGCGGCGCTTTGCAACAAAGTCCTGGCGAACGACGCCATCGAACAGGTGGTCGTGGGGCCGTTGCCGTTTGAACGGCTGGAACTTGGCTCGCCATATCGGTTCCAACAGGTCACCGTTTCGCTGCGCGATTTGGATGATCAGGCGCTGATTCGCCTGAGCCGCGAGGGACAGCTCTATCTTTCGCTGGTCGAGATGCAGACCATTCAAGCCCATTTTCGCCAGCTCCGGCGCGATCCGACCGACGTCGAACTGGAAACCGTCGCGCAAACTTGGAGCGAGCATTGCAGCCACAAGACGCTGGCCGGGCGGATTGCCTATCGCGGTCCTGACGGATCGCGCAACTTCGAAAACATGCTCAAAGAGACCATCTTCGCGGCGACGCGGGAAATCCGCCGGTCGCTCGGCGCGAACGATTGGTGCGTGAGCGTGTTTGCCGATAACGCGGGCGTGATCCGCTTCGACGAAACGAATAACGTCGTGTTCAAAGTCGAAACCCACAATCACCCGTCGGCCCTGGAACCCTATGGCGGCGCGAACACCGGCATCGGCGGCGTGATTCGCGATCCGCTCGGCACCGGCCTGGGCGCCAAGCCGATTTGCAATACCGACGTGTTTTGTTTCGCTCCGCCCGACACGCCGCCCGCGGCGGTTCCACGGGGAGCCTTGCACCCGCGGCGGGTGATGCAGGGCGTGGTGGCCGGGGTTCGCGACTACGGCAACCGGATGGGCATTCCGACGGTCAACGGCGCAATCTATTTCGATCCGCGGTATCTCGGCAATCCGCTGGTGTTCTGCGGCAATGTCGGCGTGATCCCGCACGACAAGTCCTTCAAGGAGCCCAAAGCCGGCGACTATATCGTGGCCCTCGGCGGCCGCACCGGCCGCGACGGCATTCACGGCGCGACGTTCAGCTCCGCCGAGCTCACGCACCACAGCGAAAGCCTCTCGGGCGGAGCGGTGCAGATCGGCAACGCGATTACCGAGAAGATGCTGCTGGACGTCATCCTGCAAGCTCGCGACCGCGGGCTGTATCACGCCATCACCGATTGCGGCGCCGGCGGATTCTCAAGCGCGGTGGGCGAGATGGGCGAAAAGATCGGAGCCGAAGTTTGGCTCGATCGGGCGCCGGTGAAGTACGAAGGGCTGACGTACACCGAGATCTGGATTTCCGAAGCTCAGGAACGGATGATTCTGTCGGTCGGGCCGGATCAATGGGACGCGTTTTCGGCGCTGGCGCGATCGGAAGGGGTCGAAGCCACGATCATCGGCAAGTTTGTCGCGACGGGCCGCTTGCAACTCAAATATGGCGAGCACGCCGTGGCCGACCTGGACATGCGGTTTCTGCACGATGGCCGGCCGCCGGTGGTGCGCGAAGCGGTTTACACGCCGCCGGCCGAGCGGGAGCTGCATGGTGGCTCGGCCCGCGATGCGAACTTCACCGACACGTTGACCAGGATTCTCGGCTCGCTGAACGTGGCCAGCAAACATTGGGTGATTCGTCAATACGATCACGAAGTACAAGGCGGCAGCGTGATCAAGCCGCTGGTGGGCCTGAACAATGACGGGCCGAGCGACGCGGCCGTGCTGCGGCCGCTGCTTGCGTCGCGTCGCGGCATCGCCGTGGCTTGCGGGATGAACCCCCGCTACGGCGATTTCGACACGTATCACATGGCCACCAGCGCCATCGACGAGGCGATTCGCAATTGCGTGGCCGTGGGGGCCGATCCGGCGCGGATCGCGATTCTCGATAACTTCTGCTGGGGCAATACCGATCGGCCGCAGACCCTGGGCTCGCTGGTGCGCGCCGCGCTGGCTTGCCACGATCTGGCCGTGGCGCTGGGCACGCCGTTCATCAGCGGCAAGGACAGCCTCAACAACGAATTTCGATTCGTGGACGAGGCCGGACACCCGCAGTCCATCGGCATTCCGCCGTCGCTATTGATTAGCGCGTTGGGCCAGGTGGACGACGTCTCGCGATGCGTCACGATGGATTTGAAGCTCTCCGGCAACAAAATCTACCTGGTCGGCCAGACGAAAAACGAAATGGGCGGTTCTCATTTCGCGCTGGTGCACTCGCTAGCCGGCGGCCACGTACCCCAGGTCGATGCAGAAATCGCCGCGAAGACTTTTGCCGCGGTGCATCGCGCGATCGCGTCGGGTTTGGTGCGGGCCTGCCACGATCTGAGCGAGGGGGGCCTGGCGGCGGCGATGGCCGAGATGGCATTTGCCGGCGGCCTCGGGGCGACGATCGACGTCGCCCGCGCGCCGCACGCGCTGGGCGCCGATCCGGCGATCGATGCCATCTTGTTGTTTTCCGAGTCCAACACGCGTTTTCTGTGCGAAGTGTCGGCGGCGTCGGCGGATGCTTTCGAGCGACAGTTGGCCGGCGTGCCGCATGCGTTCCTCGGCAGCGTGACGGATCGCGCGGTTTTGGAGATCGTTGCCGGGCAACGTTCGCTCGTGAGTATCGACATCGCGGTGGCGAAGGCCGCGTGGCAGGCTCCGCTCAATTGGCCATAACGAGAAAGGCGACCAAACGGGTCGATCGAGCATGGCTCAACCGCGCATCCTGATTCTGCGAGCTCCCGGCGCGAACTGTGACGCCGAAGCAGCTTACGCGTTCCAAGTGGCCGGCGGCCGGTCCGAGTTGTTGCACGTCAACCGGCTGTTGGAAGCGCCCGGGCAATTGGCCGATTACCAGATTCTTTGCGTGCCGGGCGGCTTCAGTTATGGCGACGATATCGCGGCCGGGCGGATCCTGGCCAATCAGATCCGCCATCACCTGGCCGATTGCCTGCAGGAATTCAAGGCGACCGGCAAGCTGATCCTGGGCATCTGCAACGGCTTTCAAATCTTGCTCAAGTCGGGCGTGCTGTTGCCGTTGGCCGCCGATTTTTCGGCGCCCGCCACGCTGACGTGGAACGCGTCGGGCAAGTTCGAGGACCGCTGGGCGCCGTTAGCGACGGTGGGGTCGAAATCGGTCTTCTTTGCCGGGATCGATACGATGTACCTGCCGGTTGCCCATGCCGAGGGAAAATTCGTGCCGCGCGGCCCGCAGGTGCTCGCCGAGCTGGAAGCCAACGGACAACTGGTGCTTCGTTACGGTGCCCGCCCGCCGGCCGGCGCCGTCCCCAACATGACGGCCAGCGTCCCCTATCCCGACAATCCCAACGGATCGCTGGGTGACGTTGCCGGGGTGTGCGACACGACGGGGCGCATTTGCGGATTGATGCCCCATCCCGAGCGACACATCGACCCCACGCAACATCCGCGCTGGACCCGCGGGCCGTTGCCGGCGGCGGGAGACGGGCTGCGCGTGTTTCAAAACGCGGTCGGCTACTTTCGCTGATGACTCGGGGTGCCTATTGGCAGCAGGGAGCCGAGGTCATCATGGCGGGGGCGGACATCATGGTCGCGCCGGACATTCCACAGGGGTCGCAGCATTCAACCCCGGTCTGCCGGTTTTGGTGCCGTCCCCAGCCAAACAGGTAATAACCAGGACGCCACGTATCGCCGCATCCCATGTTGTTGGCACAACCGGCGCTGGCAGTGAGCAGTCCTAGGACCGATAGAATCAGTAATTTGCGCATCGTACTCTCTCCGGGCGGGAAACGAGATTCGCGCTAGCGCGCGAAAGGTAGGCTGTGCAACCATACCTCACGCCCGGCGATGTGCAAACGCGACGTGTTGTTTTTTGGCAACAACCGTCGACATGCAGAAAGTTACGTCGACCGCGCGGGCAAGCAAGCGCTTGTCGCCGCGTGAGTTAGCACTTCGAGCTAACCCGCAATCGAGTACCGTACTCGAGACTCATGCAGATTTCCGCGGGGGAGACATTTTCCGGAAAATAGGTCCCGCCGACATTGGCCTTGTGCAGCGAGCAGCCTTCGAGATCGACGTGGCGCAGGTCGACGCCGCGCAAATCGGCATCTTTGAGATAAGCGCCCGCAATGATCACGTTGGTCAATTCGACGCCGCGGAAATCGGTGCCCCGAAAGTCGGCATTCGAGAAGTCGACGGGCCGGCCGTGGCCCATGACGAGTCGTGAAAACGCCTCTGAATTTCCGGCTCGCAGGGCCTGAAAGATTTCATTATCGGGAAATCGAGGTTTAGCCATGACCGTGCTCTTCACAATGTCAACCTTGTCTAGTCGGGAAAAAGGCAGGGTTTCCAACGAAACCCACCGCCCACGCTAAACTAATGTAGGTTACAATCCCGCAATGCAAGGCGCCCGTCCGGCTGGCGGGCATCAAAAAGCAAGTTGACGACTGTCAATTGTCCCGCCGCTCAAAAGATGCCCGCGCCAAAGCCGTCGCGCTTGGCCCCCTGCTGGGGCGAGGCCTGGCGGACAGGGTGATGGCTGGGAGGGGTATGCGGGCTGCGCGGCTGCGTTTCGGGGGGTTGTACTTGCGTCTTGTCGCGCGTGGCGATCGTTTCTTTGGGATGCGCCCCTGCCAGTGGCGTCACGGCGTCTTCCTGGTCGTAATCATCGTAGCTGGATTTGTAGCCCGGCAGTTTCGATCGGCCCAGCTCGAGTTGGAAATCGCGGATCACGCGCTCCTGGATCATCTCGCGACAGCTTGAGTTGATCGGGTGGGCGATGTCCGCATAGAGCTTGGCGCGTCCATCTTCGTCTTTGACCAGTCGGTCGTCCGACAGGCGGCCGCCGCATTGATTGCAATGCGCAGCGCGCAGGTGATTCTTGCAGCCACACTGGGGGCAGTGGGCAGTGAGCTTGCGGCTGGGCATGGCCACGAACGGACCATTGGCGCCGTCGATGATCTTCAGATCACGTATCACGAAGCTGTTGTCGAACGTGATGGAGCAGAAGGCTTGGAGCCGCTCGCTGGATTCCTCCATGAGCTTGATGCGCACCTCGGTGATTTCCACGGCCATCCTCCTTGGGAAACTGGCGTTAATTGCTGGTGCTCAGGGCATAGACACGGCCTATGCCGCGGGCGCGCAAACGTCGCGCGACACGGCGTGCGTGCCGCGCATGACGACAAATTCCAAAGTAGCCCGTCCCACTGCCGGTCATTTGTGCCGCCAGGCAATCCTGGTTGGCGAGTTCCCGCTGCAAGCGTCCGATCCAGGGAGACAAGGCCTGGGCCGGCGGCTCGAGACGATTATGGATCAAGCGGTTTAGTTGCCGCAGATCGCCGCTGCGTAAAGCGTGGACCAGCGGCGCCACCGAGCGTGGCCGCGCGGCCACCTGGCAGTTGGCATACACTTCGGCGGTCGAGAGCCCCTGGGGCGGCCGCACTAAAACGAAATGGAGCGTGCCCAGGCCGGCAACCGGCTCAAGCTGTTCGCCGCGCCCGCGGCCCACCGCAGCCGGCGGCCCCAAAAAGAAGGGCACGTCGCTCCCAAGCTCCCCGGCAAGCTCCGCCAACGCCGTTGTCGACCAATTCAGTTTCCAGACGACGTTCGCGGCCAATAGCGCCGCCGCGGCGTCGCTCGACCCGCCGCCAAGCCCGGCAGCCGACGGAATGCGCTTGATCAACTCGACTTCGGCGCCCAGCGAGACGCCCGCGCGACGGCGAAGCAACTCGACCGCTCTGGTGGCCAGATTATCGCGCTCGGCCGGCAACTCGCCCAGGGCATTCGGGGGGTCGCCAGCCGCAGCCGCCCAACGGCAGTTGACGCGTACCCGGCCGTCAGGAGTACTCAATGCCGCCAGCGAATCGTACAAGCTGACAGAAACCATGAGGGTTTCAATCTCATGGTAGCCGTCGCCGCGCTTGGCCAGAACTTCGAAAAAGAGATTCAATTTGGCCGGCGCCCGAACGAAAACGCCCGAGGCTAGCCGGTGAACGTTCATGCTAAGCCTTCCCTGCTTGCGTGACGCCGCCGTTGCTGTGATTCGAGAAAGGAATGCGCAAAGATCGCTCAAACTGATCCCTGAACGAGCCGAACTGCGCCTTTTCGACCGCTTGAGATTGTAACGCGCGCGCGTAAACCGTCAATCGAAGTGTTAGATTTCCGTTTTATTTTTTGACATACAACAGCGCAACTGGGTGACATGGAGCAGCGCGGAAAAAGGCGCAATCTAAGAAAACATGGAAGACCACGTACACTAGCGTCCTGGTCGATCCTCTAGCCGGCGTATTAGTTCTCGCCGGACACCAGGCTGGCGCAGACGAGCTCTTCGTCGTTGCGGGCGAAAACATGTCGCTGGGCATACGCCGGATGCGACCAGCAGACGCCGCCTCGTTGGGACAACTGCACGCGGGTCGGCTTGAGGAGCTTCGCCCGGCTGATCTCTTCGTAACCTTGGGGCGAAAGCCTGGCAATGATCAGCTCACCGCGTTCATTGAACATCCACATCCGCTGGCCGTTACGGACCATGTGGATCGTGCTCCAGCGCGATTTTGGCGTCGGTACGAGGCTCTCCCAGATGCGATCGCCCGTGAGGGCGTCCAGGCAACGGAATTCGCCGTAACTGTCCACGCCATACACGTAATCGCCTTCCAAGTAGGGAGTGCTGATGATCGAGTGCAGGCTGTCGGTGTGCTGCTCGTCGCGGCCGCTGCGCTGCCAGATTGGCTCCACCGCCAGTGCATCGGTCTTCAGTTGGAGCATCAGCGAGCCGTCATAGAAGCTAGTGAAGAACAACCGGTTTTTTTCCAGCACCGGGGTGGCGATGTTGATCACCATTTTGGCCGGCTTGAAGGGATGCTGCCAGTACACCTCTCCGGTTACGGCGTTCATGCCCACGATGCTCTCTCCGGTCCAGCAAACCAAAACGCGGTGGCGGGCTTGCTCGATCATGATCGGCGCCGAATACGAGGCGTTGTCGTCCAGCGCGCGCCACCTTTCTTCACCCGTTTTCTTGTCGAAAGCCACCAGGCAGGCCTTTTCTCCGCCGACTTGCACGATCAACAGATCGTTTTCGACCAGGGGCGAAGCCGCGATGCCCCAGATCGGCATGCGAATCTGGTACTCGCTGTTGAGATCTTTCTGCCAGGCGACCTTGCCGCTCTCGGCCTCGAAACAAAACAGATGGCCCATCGAACCCAGCGAATAGGCCCGGCCGTCGTCGACCGTCACGCTGGCGCGTGGGCCGGCCGTATAGCCGACTTTTTCGTAAGCGCAGTCATAGCTGAACGTCCATTGCGGCTGGCCGGTCTGGGCATCGAAGCAGTGAACCCGCTCGGCTTGCTTGGGCTCGACGACCCGATCGGTCACGAAGACGCGTCCGCCGGCCACGGTCGGGCCGCTGTAGCCGCTACCGATCGGTTGGCGCCATTGGATCTTGAGCTCCTCGCCGGCGAATTTTTCCAAGACCCCTGTTTCGCGCCACACTCCGTCGCGATTCGGCCCGCGCCATTGGGGCCAATCGTCGGCCGAGGCGCGCCCGCAGACCGCCACCGTGCACAAAGCGAAACCCAACACCAGCCTGCCGGTAGAAACGTAACTCATGGTCGAAGAACCTCCGGATATCTGAATGCGACCGCGACGACCGATCGTCGAACTGCCAAAGTATAGGCGATCCTGCCACCGCGCTAAAGCAGGGCCGATAAGTTACGCCAGTCCAGCGGCCTGCTTAGCTGCGCGTGAGCCGATGAAAACGCTCTTTGAGATCGCGGGTGATGGGGCCCGGCGCGCCGGCGCCGATCACGCGGCTGTCGACTTTCACCACGGCAATGACTTCCACGGCGGTGCCGGTCAGAAAGCACTCCTCGGCGATATAGACGTCGTGCCGCGTCAGCGAAACCTCGCGGACTTCACGACCCGATTGACGTGCCAGCTCGATGACCGCCTCGCGCGTGATCCCCTCGAGCACGCCCGCGTCGGTCGGCGGCGTGAGCAGCACGCCGCCGCGCACCAGGAAGATGTTGTCGGCCGTGCATTCGGAGACTTCGCCCTTGTGGTTAAGCATCAAGGCTTCCATGCAACCGGCCTGCAGGCACTCGATCTTGGCCAGGATGTTATTGAGATAGTTCAGCGACTTGATGCGCGGGTTCAGCGCCGCGGGGTGATTGCGCAGCGTGCTGGCCGTGATGATCTCCAGCCCCTGGCGATAGAGGTCCTCGGGATAAACGGTAATGTGATCGGTGATGATGATGACCTGAGGATCGGCCGTGCGATTCGGGTCCAGCCCCAGGCTGCCGGCCCCGCGCGTCACGACCAGGCGAATATAGCCGTCCTTCAAGCCGTTGACCTGCAGCGTCTCGTTAATCGCGCGGGCCACCTCTTCGCGCGACAGCGGGATTTCCAGCAGGATGGCCTTGGCCGAGTTCCACAACCGCGTCAGGTGCTGCTCGAGCCGAAACACAACGCCGCCGTAACTGCGCAAGCCCTCGAACACTCCGTCGCCGTAGAGCAAGCCGTGATCGTAGACGCTGATCTTGGCATCCTCTTTGGCGTACAGCTTTCCGTTGATCCAAATCTTAAAAGCCATACTGTCTTGACGATTGCTTTCCGACGCGTCGGCGCGTGACGAGGGCGAGTGTATGGACAAAGCGACCTCCAGGGAACCGTTCCGCTTGACCGCCACCGCCCAGGGAGCAACGGCGACGGAGAGTTTCGAGTCGCGGCCCGGTTGGAGTCCCGCAGCCTGCTCTTGGGTAGTTTTTCGTCCGTTGGCGGACTACACGACTTCCACCTGGCCCTGAGCCAGCCGGACCGTGCGGTCGGCTTGCGCGGCAATGGCCCGGTCGTGCGTCACCATGACTATAGTGAGATTCTGCTGCTCATTCAAGGTTCGCAGAATACGCAGGATTTCCTCGCCGGTGCCGCTGTCCAAGTTGCCGGTGGGCTCGTCGGCCAAGAGCACCTCCGGGCCGGAGACCAGCGCTCGGGCGATGGCGGCACGCTGCATTTCGCCGCCGGAAAGTTCGCGCGGCTTGTGTTTGAGCCGATGCGAAAGCCCGACGATATCCAGCAGGTACCTGGCTCGGTCGAGGTGGGCTCGCCGCTGGCGCAAGTAGCTCCACGCGCCGGCGGCGATCAGCAGCGGCGCGAGCACGTTTTCCAAAGCGGTCAGCTCTGGCAGGAGATGGTAGAACTGAAAAATCATGCCGAAATCTCTGTTGCGCAACAGGTCGCGCCTGCGATTGGGCAAATTGTCGATCCGCTGGCCTTTGAAACAGATCTGGCCCTGATCGGGGGCATCCAGCGTGCCCAGCAGATGCAAAAGCGTGCTCTTGCCCGATCCGCTCTGGCCGATGACCGACAGGAATTCGCCGCGGCGGACTTGCAGATCGACGCCGCGCAACACCGGAATCTCGACGTGCGCTTTGTAATAACGCTTCCACAAGCCAACGGCAGCCAGTTGCACGGCCTCGGTACATGACGCCGCGGCCGGCGCGGTTTCGCCGGGCAGGGTCGCCAGGTGCAGTCCGGGGGCCGTCGGGCGAGATTGCGGCTCGGTGGCTTTCCGCAGAGGGACGTTATTCATAGCGCAGAGCCTCCACCGGATGTAAACGTGCGGCGCGGCGGGCCGGCAGAATGCTGGCCACCACGGCAATCAACATGGCCCCGGCCACGATCCAAGTGACCGTGAACGGTTGGACGATCGTGGGAATCTGCTGAAAGTAATAGATCGCCGGATCGAAAACCTCTTGGCCGGTGAGCCAGGCCAGGCCATCGGCGATTCGGTTGATATAGGCCACGAACAGCAGGCCGATGACCATTCCCACGCCGGAGCCGACAATCCCCAGCGACAGACCATACGCCAGGAAAATGCCCAGGATGCCGCCGCTCGGCGCGCCCAACGATTTCAGAATGCCGATGTCCTTGGTCTTCTCGACCACGATCATGTAGAAGATGGCCAGAATGCCGAATCCGGCCACGGCGATGATCATGAACAAGAGCACGTTGAGAATCGCCGTCTCCATGTGCACCGCGGCCAGCAGCGGGCCCTGCTTGTCGCGCCAGGTTTGCACGCCGTAGAACTGGGGCGAAAAGGCTTTTTGCAGCAGGTCGCGCACCGTCTTGCCGTCGGCGTCGTTGTGCAGCTTGATCTGGATCGAGGTCACGTTGCCAATGCCGGTTGAATAATCGATCATACCCCGCATTTCCTGAAGTTTGCGGATCGGCACGAACACGAAATTGGCGTCGTATTCGCTCATCTTGCTCTCGTAGAAATCGACGACCGTAAAAAAGTCGCTGGCGGGCTTGGGGGGCGTGCCGGCCGTGGGGACGATGATCTTCACGTCGTCCCCGGGGAGCACGAAAAACCGATCGCTGCCGTCGTGCATGCGATAGCTGGCCAGCGCGATCCCCATCACGATCCCGGTGTGCGTCTGGCGAGCCGGATCGAATTCGCTCTCCGTTCGCGCCGCGGCTGCAAACGGGTTCGCCGGTTTACCGTCGGGATCCGCGGGCTCATCCGCAGCTTTATCGGCGACTGCGGGCTCCGCGCGGCGATATACAAAGCCTTCGTATACGACGTCGTCCGGAGGCGTTTCGGCTTTCGTGGCATCGGCCGGCGGCGCGGCCTCATCAGCGACAGGCGGTGGCGCGCCGGCCTTCATGTCTTTCTGAAACTGGGCGAAAATGCGTCGATACTTCCAGCCGGCCACGTCCATCCGCTCGCGCGGCAGCGCATGCGCCGTGGCCTGGTGATCGATCGTGTCGTACCCGCCTTCGCGCAAATCGAAGCTGAGTTGTCGCCGGTTTTCGGGATGCTGCAAGTAGCGGCCAAAATCGCTGACCTCGGCGTGGGTCGTTTCGTCGACGCCGATAAAGCTGACCTGCCGCGTGTGCGAGACGCCCTGGACCTCAAAGTTCAACAAGGCCGGCATCATCACCGTGGGCGTCATGCCGGCGATGTACTTTCCGGCCACCTGGCGGATGCGGTCCATGTGCGCTTGCGGATCGCGAAAACCCTCCATGCTATGACTTTCGACGACCACGTCGGAGAGGATGCCGTGGATCCGGTCTTGCATTTCATGGGTGAAGCCTTCCATCACGCTGTTGACCACGATCATCGTGGCCACGCCCAGCGTCACGCTCACCACCGATGCCAGCGCGATATAGCGGGTTCGCAGATATCGCCAGCAGAGCAAGTATTTGTACATGGCCAATCCTTTGGCTGTCGTGGACACGCCCGGCGGCGGCCGCCGCGGCGTCAGCGGCGTGGTTCTTCGGAGCGCAAAAGCGGAAACAAAATCACTTCGCGGATCGTCTGGCTATTGGTCAACAGCATCACCAGCCGGTCGATGCCGAGCCCCAGACCGCCGGCCGGCGGCATGCCGTGCCGCAGGGCGCGGACGAAATCGTGATCCATCTTGGCCATCGAGTCTTCTTCGCGCTGACCGGCCAACTGCGTGCGGAACAACTGCTCTTGCAAATCCGGGTCGTTCAATTCCGTATAGGCGTTTGCGATTTCCATGCCTTGCACGAACAGTTCGAAACGCTCGGCCACGGCCGGATCATCCGTTTTGCGCTTCGTGAGCGGGCAGATGCTGGCCGGATAGTCGAGCACGAACACCGGACCGGTCAGTTGGTCCTCGACGCGCGCCTCGAAAACCTCGTTCTTGATCACGTCTGGATGCTTGCCGGCGGTCTCCAGGCCCATTTCCGCCGCCAACTTCGCGATCGCCTTCGCATCGTCCGCCGCGATCCTCGTATGCTCTGCAAACAATGCGTCGTACGTGTGCCGCGCGAAGGGCGGCGTAAAGTCGATCGTCCGTTCACCCCAAGCAAGCTGATGCCCCTGACCGGTGGCCGCGATCGCCGCCAGGATGACGCGCTCCGTAAGGTCGATCATCGTGCGATAGTCGCCATAGGCCTGGTAGGCCTCGAGCATCGTGAATTCGGGATTGTGGCGCGGGCTGATCCCCTCGTTGCGGTACACGCGCCCCAGCTCGAACACGCGCTCCATGCCGCCGACCAGCAGGCGCTTCAAGTGCAATTCCAACGCGATCCGCAGGGTCAACGGCATGTCCAGCGCGTTATGGTGCGTCTTGAACGGGCGGGCCGCGGCGCCGCCGGCGATCGTATGCAGCGTCGGACCCTCGACTTCGACAAACCCTCCGGCGGCCAGGGTGCTGCGGATCGAGGTTACGATCTTGGCGCGATGCAAGAAGCGGGGCAAGACGCCTTCGGTGTACGCCAAATCCAGGTACCGCATCCGCTGCCGCAGTTCCGGATCGGTCAGCCCGTGGTGCTTTTCCGGCGGCGGTTCGAGAGACTTGGTGAGAAAGTGGAGCTTCTCGGCAAAGATCGTCAACTCGCCCGTCTTGGTCCGCTTGAGCTGGCCATCCACGCCGACCAGGTCGCCCAAGTCAAAGCATTCGGCCAACGCCCAGTTGTCTTCGCCCACCTGGCCGCGGCCGATAAACAATTGGATTTGACCGGTCCAGTCGCGGATATCGACGAAAATCAGCTTCCCTTTTTTGCGCTGCAATACGATCCGCCCCGCCGCCCGGACGTGGGGGCCATGCTGGGTCGGCTCGCGCTGTTCCGAGCCGGGCGGGATCGGCTCGACCGTGATTTCCGCCTCGCGGACCCGGATGTCGCCGATGGGCATCTGGTCGTCGAACCGGCCACCCCAAGGATCGAAGCCGAGCTCCTGGATTTTGCGAAGTTTCTCGCGTCGCGATGCCTCGTGCATGCCGGGGGATTCGCTGGGGGAGCTCATGGCAAGCGGCGTGTCGCTGGAGGATCGGCCGGAGAAACTCATAGTCGTCTTGCAATTCAGAGAAAGAATCGCAACATTCTAGTGCAACTAGGGTTGTGGTCAATGTCAGCTCCTTTTCGCACCGCTCGGTCGTCGGACGACGCCCCGAGCTGTGCAAGTCAGCAGCCGGCAAGCTTTTGCGCAGCAATTATAGGAACCGTACGCCTCATGACCAGGGACATCCGTCGCGACGAACGCCCAGGGCTCTACTGTGTCGAATTGCGAACCAATAACTGGGACGCGCTGGTGCAGTGGTATCGCGAGGCGCTGGGACTGCGCGTTCTGGTGCGCGTGATGGACGAGGGCTACGCGCTATTGGAAGCCGGGGATACGCGGCTGGCTTTGTTGTCGCGACCATCGGCCGGCGAGGTGTCGAAACGCATCAGCCTGGCCTTCGAGGTCAACGACGTGCCGCAAATCTGCGCCCGGCTGGAGGCCGTGGGCTCGACGGTGTCGCACCCCAAACGCGATCAAGAGGGCCTGCGCGAGGCGAACACAACCGATCCCGACGGCAACCGCATCCGATTGTTTTGTTGGCCCAAGCGCCACTAAACCACCCGGCAAGACGGAAATTGGTTGACCGCCCCGCTGGCGTTTGGCCAACGCCAACCAACGGTCCACTGCCGCGCCGAGCCTCAAAGTCCCCGAAACCGTCGCACGACCGGCAAAATCGACAGAAAGCGACTCCCCCGTCGAGCTACGATTTGCATGGGGGAAGCCGCTGGCACTATAACGCTATAGTGTGGCCCGACGCGCAATGCTGACGCGCAGCTTTGCGGCCGGCGGTAAGGCCATGCACCGGTGGCGGGAGCGACCGCGGGAATGCGTCACGCTTTGCCTGACGATGTTCCCGTTCCGAGTCCAAGCGGAGGATGGGCGCGCACAGCACGAGGCCCTGGCGGTCGATGGATTTCAATCACACGCAACAGCAATCGAGCGACGAGCAGTCGCGGGCTCAGGCGCTGAGCCTCAAGCCTTCGCGTCCGCCCACGCAAGTGCCGGGCTACGAGCCGCGCCGATTCCTGGGGGCCGGCGCGTACGGCGAAGTCTGGGTCGCGGTCGACCGCAACACGGGCCGGCAAGTCGCCATCAAGTTCTACGCGCATCAAGGGGGCCTCGACTGGTCGATTCTGTCGCGCGAGGTCGAAAAACTCGCATTCCTTTCCGCCGACCGATACGTCGTGCAACTGCTCGACGTCGGCTGGGACGCCGAACCGCCTTACTACGTGATGGAGTACGTCGAGCAGGGCTCTTTGGAAGACCTGCTGAAACGCGAAGGCAAATTGGGCGCCCGCGAAGCGGTGGCCTTGTTTCGCGACGTGGCCGTGGGTCTGTTGCACGCGCACGGCAAGGGGGTTCTGCACTGCGATCTCAAACCGGCCAACGTGCTGTTGGATCAGGACAGCCGGCCGCGGCTGGCCGATTTCGGTCAATCGCGGCTGTCGCACGAACAGACGCCGGCGCTGGGCACGCTGTTTTACATGGCCCCGGAGCAAGCCGATTTGCAGGCGGTGCCGGACGTGCGCTGGGACGTGTATGCATTGGGCGCCCTGCTGTATTGCATGCTCACCGGCTCGCCGCCGTACCGCAGCGAAGCGGCGGTCACCGAATTCGAGACGGCCGCCGACCTGGACGAGCGACTGGCCCGCTATCGGCAGTTGATCGCAACCTCGCCTCTGCCGGTGGGTCATCGGCAGGTCCCGGGGGTCGATCGTGAACTGGCCGAAATTGTCGATGGTTGTCTGGCTCCGAATCGCGAACAACGCTACGCCAACGTGCAAGAAGTGCTCGACGCGCTCAATGCTCGCGAGCACCGTCGGGCCCGCCGTCCGCTGGTGCTGTTGGGTTTCGTCGGCCCGGCCTTGTTGTTGGCCATCGTCTCATATTTCGCGTGGAGCTCGTTCGAGACCGTGATGGGCGAATCGGACGAGACGCTGCAGAAGCGGGTGTTGGAGAGGAATTCGTTCGCCGCCAAGTACGTGGCCATAGCCGTCACCAATGAACTGGAAATGTTCTATCGCGCCGTGGAAGAAATGGCCGGCAGTTCGCGGCTCGAGAACCTGCTGGAGACCGCGCTGAAAGATCCTGAAATGGCCGAACTGCGGCGGCAGCTCAGCGATCCGCAGTTGAGCGATTCGATGCGCGAACAACTGCGGGCGCGGTTGGTCGCCCATCCGGCCCGACGCGTCTTGCAGCAACGCATGCAAGATCTGCTGCAAGATCCCGACGAACCGGACGTCGCCAGTTGGTTTGTCACCGATCCGGCCGGGCTGCAGTTGGCCCGCGCGCCGGAACATGCCACGGTGGGTGACAACTTCAGTTGGCGCACTTACTTCCACGGCGGATCCGAAGACTATCCCGAGGATTGGCGGGCCAAACCGGGCGAGCATATCAAGAAGACCAATCTCTCGGCCGTGTTTTACAGCCAGGTGAATAACCGCTGGACCGTGATCATCTCCACGCCGGTGATCAAGGAAGATACCGACGAACCGCAAGTCCCCGAGAGCGCGCCCGACGACGGAAAATTCCTGGGCGTGATCGGGCTCTCGGTCGACGTGCACCGTTTCGTCAAGTTGCAAGGAAAAAAACTATTCGCGGTGCTGGTCGATTGGCGAGCGGGCCCCAGCAAGGGTTTGATCTTGCAGCACCCGCTGTTCGATAAACTGCTGGAAGATCATCAGCAGGTGCCCAGCCGCTTCCAGACCTATCGGCTCAAGGAAGACGAACTCCCCGATTCGCCGGCCACGGAAGAAAACTACGTCGACCCCTTCGGCAAAGACGCGCAGGGCAAGGAATACGACAAACATTGGCTGGCCAAGACGCAAAGTGTCGGAATTCGCGAGGGCAACACCGGCTGGATCGTCATCGTGCAAGAATCGTACGACGCCGCGATCGGCCGCACGCTGCAACGGCTCAAGGACAGCCTGTACTCCAGCGGACTCCTGGCCGGCGCTTTGATCGCGATCCTTTCGACCGCATTGTGGGCCTTCGTGATCCGCTCGTTTGCCGAACCGACGCGCAGCGTGGCCAGGCCGGCGATGCCCAGCGAGGAGCCGAAGACGTGAGCCCGGAACCGGTTTCAAAACCTCCGGGACTGTCCCAATTTTGCGTAGCCTTCGCGGCAAAATCGGACGGTCCCCTTCTCCCCGCCAGGAGCCTCTCGTGGCCGACCTGATTGCCCAGGGAGCCGATCCGCAGCATCGCTGGCGGCGCACCTTGCTGGCCGACCGGCCGGTGACGCTGGGCCGCGCGCCCGGTGGCTGGCCCACTTCGTGGGACGACCGCGTGTCGCGCCAGCACGCCGAGATTTCTTGGGACGGCCACCGTCTGCACGTGCGCCAACTGCCCGGCGCGCGCAATCCGATCTTTGTCAAAGGCCGCCCGGCCCAGCAGTTCGAGATCGAGCCGGGCGAACATTTCGTGATCGGCGAAACCACCTTCACGCTGACCGACGAACGCGTCAACGTCTCGCTCGACGTGCCGCTACCGGTGCAGCAGCAGACCTTCAGTTCGCAGTACTTGCAAAAAATCCAGTTTCGCCATACCGGGGCCCACATCGACGTGCTCGGCCGCCTGCCGGAAGTGATCTCGGGGGCCGGCAGCGACTCGGAACTTTCGGTGCGACTGGTCAACTTATTGCTCACCGGCCTGCCGCGCGCCGGCGCCGCGGCCCTGGTTTGCGTCAAGCACCCCACCGACGATCGGCCCTCGATCGAAGTGCTGCACTGGGATCGTCGGCTGGTGATGGGCGGCGATTTTCAGCCCAGCGAACGACTGATCCTGGATGCGATTCGCCGCCGCGAAAGCGTGCTGCACGTGTGGAACGCGGCCGACACGGCCACCTCGTCGGCGTTTACGGTGAGCCAGGGGGTCGATTGGGCCTTTTGCACGCCGGTGGGCGGAAAGGC
>JBGQKM010000002.1:0-52967 GCA_041499515.1 Planctomycetia bacterium
GAAGGCAATGCCGCGGATTTGGATCACGCGACGAAAATCGAATTGATCCGACAACAGTAGTCAAGACAACGTTCAGAACGACCCGTTTCTTTTTTTTCGGAGAGTCATTCATGGCAAAAGTAATGGAAGCGCTGGGCATGATCGAAACCAAGGGGTTCATCGCCTTGGTCGAAGCCAGCGACGCGATGATGAAGGCAGCCAACGTGCAATTTCTTGGCTGGGACAAAGTCGGCAGCGGTCTGGTCACCGCGTTCGTGACCGGGGACGTGGCTGCCGTGAAAGCGGCTACCGACGCCGGCGCGGCCGCGGCGGGCCGGATCGGCGAGGTCGTGGGCGTGCAGGTCATTCCTCGCCCGCACGACGACCTGGGCATCGTCATTCCGGAGCCGCGCAAGCAGAGCTCGAAGTAACAAGCGACTCGATCACTAAACATTCCACGTCAACGAAGGACAACACGTACCATGAACTTTGCAATCGGACTTATCGAAACCAAGGGCTTGATCGCTCTGGTTGAAGCCACCGACGCGATGGCCAAGGCGGCCAATGTCGAAATCGTCAAACGCATTTCCATCGGCGGAGCCTATGTCACCACCGTGGTGCGCGGCGACGTCGGAAGCGTGCGAGCTGCCGTTGAGGCGGGCGCCGCCGCGGCCACGCAGGTGGGCGAATTGATCGCCAGCCACGTGATTCCGCGTCCGTCCGAAGGCCTGATGGCGGCTTACTTGTCGTAAGCGGACCTGTGTGGCGCGGTGCGGACGGACACTTTGTCGCGCGGCTCCCCGGTGTAAGGATGTTTCGACATGAAGGTCCTCGTGGCCAACCTCGGCTCGACGAGTTTCAAGTATCGGCTGTTCGATATGGCCGACGAGCGCCAGCTTGCGCGCGGCGGAATCGAACGGATCGGTTCGCCCGAAAGTCGTTGCGTGGTCGAAATCGGTTCGGTGCGCCGCGAAATGACGGCGTACGTGCCCGACCATGCCGCGGCGGTCCGGCGCTGCTTGGAGCAGTTGACTGATCCGGCCGGGGGATGTCTGAAAAACGCCGCGGAAGTATCGGCCATTGGGTTCAAGGCGGTGCATGCCGGCGCGATTAGCGGCGTGCAACGCGTGACGCCCGAACTCCTGGCCGCCATGGAAGACATGAGCGAGGTGGCTCCGGCTCACAATCCGCCCTACATCGCCGCGATGCGGCTGTTGAGCGAGAAGTTGCCGGAGATTCCGCTGGTGGCCGCGTTCGAAACGGGCTTTCATCACACGATTCCCGATCGCAATCGGTATTATCCGGCTCCGTATGTATGGGCCGAAAAATATCACATCCAGCGTTGGGGATTTCACGGCGCCAGCCATCGTTATATCGCCACACGCACGGCCGAGATCCTGGGCCGCAACGATCTGCGCCTCATCTCGTGCCACCTGGGCGGCTCCAATTCGCTCTGCGCGATTCGCAATGGCCAGAGCATGGCCACGTCGATGGGCATGAGCCCGCAGTCGGGCATTGCCCACAACAACCGCGCCGGCGACTTCGATCCGTTTGCGATCCCGGTGATCATGAAGCACACGGGGCAGACGCTTGCTCAAGTGCTCAAAGAGTTGGCCGAAGGAAGCGGCCTCTTGGGCTTAAGCGGCATCAGCGGAGACATTCGCGACCTGGAGGAAGCGGCTGCTGAAGGCCATCGGCGGGCTCGGTTGGCTTTGGATGTGTTTACCTCCGACGTTCGGCACTCGCTCGGCGCGATGCTGGTCGAACTCGGCGGGGCCGACGTGATCGTGTTCACCGGCGGGATCGGCGAACACGGCGTGAACATTCGCACCGCCGTCACCAGCGGACTGGAAGAGCTGGGCATCGTGCTCGACCCGGCCGCCAACGCCGCGGCCAAGGGCGAGTCCAAAATCAGCGCTCCCAACAGCCGGATCCAGATTTGGATCGTGCCCACCAACGAAGAGTTGATCGTGGCCCGACAGACTCAACAACTTGTGGAAGGCAAAGGTTAAAAACCCATGTTCGTCGCCAAAGTAACCGGTTCGCTCGTGGCTACGCAAAAAGTCGACTCGATGGTCGGGCACAAGCTGCTGGTGGTCGAACCCTACCGCGTCGATCCGCAGGACCGCAATCGGCTGGTCACCACGGGCCGGACGTTCGTGGCGGTCGATACGGTTGGAGCCGGCGAGGGGGAGTACGTGCTGATCACGCAAGGCTCCAGCGCCCGATTGACCCCCGAAACCAAGAATTTGCCGATCGACACGGTCATCGTGGGGCTGATTGACACGGTTCACGTGGATCACAACTGCATTTTTCGCCGCGAAGACGGCAACACACCTAATCACTCATAACTCGGCCTTAGCCAGGGATTTCAAGAACCATGCAAGCTACTGAAGAACTGATTCGCAGCGTGGTGCAGCAAGTGCTGACCCGAATGAACACCGTTTCGTCTCCGGTCAGCGGCCGCGGATATGTGGGCCGATTCGGCGTGTTCGACTGCGTGGACGAGGCGGTCGCCGCGGCCACGGAGGCCTTCGAGCAGCTCAGCACCCGCACGATCGAAGACCGCAAACGTATCATTGACCACATTCGCCGCATATCGATCGAACAGTCGGTCGAGCTGGGCACGATGGAAATGGAAGAAACCAAGATCGGGCGGCTGAAACACAAGATCGAAAAGCTCAAGACCCTCGGCGAGCGCACGCCCGGCGTCGAGTTCATGCGCAGCGAGGTGTTCAGCGGCGACCATGGCCTGGCGGTTATCGAGCACGCGCCGTTCGGCGTGATCGGGGTGATTACGCCGGTCACGCACTCGCTGCCCACGATTACCGGCAACGCCGTGAGCATGATCGCCGGCGGCAACACCCTGGTCGTCAATCCACACCCCGGCGGCAAGCGCGTCGCAGCCGAAGGCGTGCGTCGATTCAACCAGGCCATCCATCGCGATTTGGGTATCGACAATCTGATTTGCGTGATCGCGGAACCGACGATTGAATCGGCCGACGCGATCTTCAACCATCGGGGAATCAAATTGATCTGCGTCACCGGCGGGCCGGCCGTGGCCCGGGCGGCCCTGAAATCGAGCAAGCGGGCGATCGTGGCCGGTCCAGGCAATCCGCCGGTGGTCGTCGACGAAACGGCCGATCTGGACCGTGCCGCGCGGGCAATCATCGAGGGCGCCGCATACGACAACAATCTGCTGTGTATCGCGGAAAAGGAAGTCTTCGTGGTCGCCGCGGTGTTCGACAAGATGATGGCTGCCATGGAACGCGCCGGGGCCGTGCGGCTTCACGCGCGCGAGATCGACGCCCTGACCAAAGTGGCGATTGCCACGGTCGGCGAAGGCGATCACAAACACCAGGTGGCCGCCAAGGATTTCATCGGACAGGACGCCGCCGTGCTGGCCCGGGCGGCCGGCAAGCACGTGCCGAAAGACACTGAATTGGTGTTCGGTGAGACCGACGAGTTCAACCCGTTCGTGCCGGTCGAGCAGATGATGCCGTTCGTGCCCTTCGTGCGGGTCCGCGACGTCGACGAAGCCATCGCCAAAGCCAAGCACTACGAGCACGGGTTCCGCCATACGGCCATCATCCACTCGACCAACGTGCGAAACATGACCAAGATGGGCCGGGCCCTGGACACGACCTTGTTCGTGAAAAACGGTCCTTGTATGGCCTCATTAGGTTTGGGGGGCGAAGGTTATCTGTCGTTTTCCATCGCCACGCCGACCGGCGAAGGCGTGACCACGCCGCTGACCTTCACCCGCGAGCGACGCTGCTCGTTGATCGACGACTTACGAATCTTGGGCAAGTAACACGGTAAATACTGAGGCACCGACAATGCAAGCGGGCGTGGTAGTAGGCACGGCGAATTCGACCGTCAAGCATTCCTCCCTCCAGGGCTGGAAGATGCTCGTCGTGCAGTTCTACGGCGTCGACGGTCGCACGCCCGACGGCGAGCCGGTGATCGCGGTCGATACGCTGGGGGCCGGCAGAGGCGAAACGGTGCTGCTCTCTAGCGACGGCAAGGGAACGCGAGCGCTGCTGAAGAGTGAGACGACGCCGGTGCGTTGGAGTGTGATCGGAATTCAAGACTGAGCAGGGCCGAACGAGCGAGCCGTCGGCCGGGCGTGCATCGAAAGAAGCGATTGACATGAGAATCGGAGAAGTCATCGGAACCATCACCCTGAATCGGGCTCATGCGAGTCTCGACGCGGCCAGCTATCGGCTGGTCATTCCGCTGACGCTGGATGATTTGGCCGGCGGGGCGAGGCCGGCCGGCGAGGCCCTGGTGGTGTACGACGAGCTGGGGGCAGGCGTCGGCAGCCGGATCGCGTTTAGTGAAGGGGGTGAGGCCGCCCAGCCGTTCCATCCCGAAATGAAGCCCGTCGATGCCTACAACGCGGCGATCCTGGACGATATCCAGCTCGACGCCCGGCCTTAAACCAAAAGATAGACATCCAAATTAATCGTTTTCCATCGACCACAGAAATCAAACACGCATGCAAAATCTTCATCAACTGAAGCTCGAGATCTGCGACATCGGCCGGCGGATCTATAACAAAGGATTTGCGGCCGGCAACGATGGCAATATCAGCTTTCGTTTGGGTCCCAATGAAGTGCTCTGCACGCCCACGATGGTTAGCAAGGGCTTTTTGAAGCCCGACGACCTTTGCACCTGCGACATGGATGGCAAGCAGCTTAGCGGTCGCCGCAAGCGGACCAGCGAAGTGCTTTTGCACCTGGCGATCATGAAAGAGCGGCCCGACGTGAAGAGCGTCGTGCATTGCCATCCGCCCCATGCCACCGCGTTTGCCGTGGCCCACGAGCCGATCCCCCAGTGCGTGCTGCCCGAGGTGGAGGTGTTTCTGGGCGATGTCCCGATCACGAAGTATGAAACGCCGGGCGGCCAGGCGTTCGCCGAAACCGTGATACCGTTCGTCAAGAAGTGCAACGTGATCATTCTGGCCAATCACGGCACGGTCAGTTTCGGCGAGAGTGTCGAACGGGCCTACTGGTGGACCGAAATCCTCGATGCCTATTGCCGAATCCTGATGCTCGCGCGGGACCTGGGAAAGATCAACTACTTTTCAGAAGGCAAGGAGCGCGAGCTGCTCGATCTGAAAACCAAATGGGGCTATACCGACGCCCGTCTGGCCCCGGGCATGGAAAACTGCGACATCTGCGCCAACGACGTGTTTCGCAGCAGTTGGACCGATAGCGGCATCGAGCGGCGGGCCTTCGATCCGCCCCCCGCGATGCGGCCGAATGCAACGGCCAAGACCGCGCCATCCGAGCCCGGCGCGGGCGACGTCGATCAAGAGGCACTGATCAAAACGATCACCGAGCGGGTGATGGCCGCGCTCGGAGGAAAATAATCGGCCCGCGGAAAAATAAATCTATGAAAGTCAGCATTATCGGCGGCGGCGGGCTGGTTGGCTCGTGCACTGCCTTCGCTCTGCAAACCGGAAAGATCGTGCGCGAGATCGCGCTGTTGGACGTCAACGCCGAGCTCGTTGCCGGACAAGCGCTCGATCTGCTGCACGGCGCAAGCCTGATGGCCGATCAGGTGATCACCTCCGGCAGCTACGAACACATTCCCACCAGCGATCTGATTTGCATCACGGCCGGATTGCGGCGCAAGCCCGACGAGAGCCGCCTGGACCTGATCAACCGCAACGTCGATTTGTTTCTCGGCATTCTGAAGGACATCCAGCAGGCCGGGCACAAGCCGGACGTCACGGTGCTGGTGGTTTCCAATCCGGTGGACGTGCTGACCTATCTGGCGGCCCAGCGGCTTGAATTGCCGCGTGGCCGGGTGCTGGGCTTGGGCACGCAGTTGGACACGATCCGCTTCCGGGCGCTGATCGCGGCCCAACTCTCTGCCCCGCCCACACAAGTCAAGGCCCTGATCCTGGGCGAGCACGGTGACAGCATGGTGCCGATCTGGTCCAGCGCGACGATCGCCGGATTGTCCCTGGAAAAGTTCCCGGGATGGAACGCTCATCTGGCCGGTGAACTGTTCGCCCGCACCAAGGGCTCAGGCGCCGAAGTGATCAAGAAGAAGGGGGGCGCCGGTTTCGCGGTTGGCCTGGCCATTCAAGAGGTGATCGAGGCGGTGGCGCTAGACCGCCGGGCGATTTTGCCGGTCTCGTCGGTTCAACGCGGGTGTTATGGGATTCGCGACGTCGCGTTTTCGGTGCCGACCGTGGTCGGAGCCGGCGGCGTGCTTGCGACGCATGAGATCGAGCTTTGGCCCAAGGAAGCGCAGGCACTGCGCACCAGCGCCCAGGTGTTGCGACAAACCATCGACACGGTGCTCGATCGACTCAAACAAGGAAAATAAGCGGACCACTCGCCGGGTAATTTCGACATGCAAAAATCTCTGGATCGCAAACTCGCCGCCATGCACGCCGATCCGTCGGGCGCGAAGGATTTTATTCTGGCCGACGCCAAAGACGCCGACATGGCTTTTGGAATCGGCTCGCCGGGCAAATCGCCCGAGATGCACGCCGGTGAAGTCCGCATGCGAACCCTGGCCGAGTATCGCGAAAATATCCGACAGATCACGCGCCAGGGCCTGATCGACATCATGCTCATGTCGGCCAGCAGCAATGACGTGCTCACGATTGGCGAGGGGTTGTTCGAGAACAGCCACGTCACGCCTGCGGCTCGGGCCAACGACACCAGTGACGTGTTTGCGGTGCGCCACGGACGGTACGTCAGCGAGCCGGCCCGGCCGTTCCGTTCGGCGATGCTCGACCACATCCAATGCGGCCACGTCGATTGCGATCCGGCTGATCGCGCCCGAGGGGCCGACCTGGGGCTTTACAGCGTCACGTTCAACAACCGCCTGGAGGACGACCTGGTTTCGCTGGAATATTACCGGAAATTCCGCGAAGAGGCCGAACGCAAGAATTTCAAGCACTTCCTCGAAATCTTCGATCCCAACGCCCCGCAGGGACTGACTGCCGAAAACACGCCGCAATTCATCAACGACTGCATCGCGCGGACTCTGGCCGGAGTCGCCACCGCGGGGAGGCCGATTTTCTTGAAGATCGTCTATCACGGCCCCCGCGCGATGGAAGAGCTCGTGGCCTACGATCCTCACTTGATCGTCGGCATCTTGGGCGGCGGCGCGGGCACGACCTACGATGCCTTCAAACTGATCGCCGAAGCGCAGAAACACGGCGCTCGGGCGGCGCTGTTCGGCCGCAAAATCAACAACGCCGAATGCCAGTTGGCCTTTGTCGAATTCTTGCGACGCATCGTCGATCACGAAGTGACGCCCGAAGAGGCCGTCCGCGCCTACCATGGCGTGCTGGAACATTTGAAAATCAAGCCGCAACGCGCGTTGGCCGACGACATGCAGTTGCAAAGCGGCCTGATGAGCTATGGCGGATCCGCAAGCGTGAGCGTTCCGGCGGGCATTCCCCGCCAGCCTTCCGGCAAGCCCGCAACCAAGCATGATTGCGGATGCGGTGGTCCCGATTCGGGCCAGTGCCATTGTCACGACAAGAAGCCGGCTGCGCCAGTCGAGATCGACGGCCCGCCCGACTTCGCCCGCATGACCCCGGCCGAGAAGCTGGCCTACAACAAGGCCAAGCGCGACCGCATCTTCGGCTAAGGCTCTCGTGATGCATGGCAGGCGCCCAGTGTCCTGTCTTTCGGCGCACCAGCAAAGGAAGCGCGATCGACGGCCGGGCTTGCTTTGGACAGCGCAGAATTGACGCCGGCCGGTGACCACGTTACTTTCACGCTATGGTTGCCCGTCGGCGCCGCAGACCGATTCGCCCGCGAAGTGACCAGAAAGGACCATTGCACGATGATTCGCGTCCTTGTTTGCCGGTCGTTGTTGGCCTTGTTCGTGTTGGCCTTTGCGCGCGAGGCCTTGGCTGACCCTCTCGCCGTGCGGAAGGTTCAACTGAAGTACCGCTGTGAAATCACGAAAGTCCCGCAGGGCGCGAAGACAGTGGACTTGTGGATTCCCATGTTCTCGAACAACGAGCGGCAGACCATTCGATTGCTGAACACGAGCGACCTGGGCGCGGGTCGCATCACTCAGGACAAGGTTTTTGGAAACCGCTTGTATTATCGCCGGTATGAGCTGCCCTCGGTCGCCGGCGGCGAAAACACGGCCGACCGCGGCGCGCCGATCAAAGTCGAGTTGGTCTACGACGTGGAAGTGCGCGAAGCGTCGGTGGCGGCGGCCAAGCAATTGATTTCGACAACCGCGGGCGTGCCGGCCGGAGAGTTTGCGCCGTATTTGACAGAGTCACGGATGATTCCCATCAAGGGCCGCATCAGCGAATTGGCACGTGGCATCAAACTGCCGGAGGGCGAACCGCTGCGTGCTGGCCGCGCGATCTACGACCATCTGGTCAACACGATGGTCTACAACTATCTAGCGCCAGGCGCGGGACAGGGCAACGCAGTCTGGGCCTGCGACAGCAAGACGGGCGACTGTACTGATTTTAATTCGGTGTTCATCGGCGTGTGCCGCTGGCGGGGTATTCCGGCCGATCACGTTTTCGGCCTGCCGATGCCACCGGAAAAGCCCGCCGGCGAGATCAAGTATTGCCATTGCTGGGCGCGGTTCTGGGTGGCCGACGTGGGCTGGATTCCGATCGACACCTCGCGGGCCAACAAGTTTCCCAAGGACCGCGAGTATTATTTCGGCACGATTGGCAGCACCTGGGTCACCCTGGCGCACGGCCGCGACGTCGTCCTCGAACCGCCGCAGCAGGGTCCACCGATCAACATGCTGCACGGGCCGGTGGCCGAAATCGACGGCCAGCCGTTCGAAGGCGTCCGCTGGTTGGCGCACTACGAGGACCGTCAGGACTCCACCGCGAACTAACTGTATTTGCTGACGTTCAATAAACAACGGACAGCTACATGATCCGGGGCGGCGGCAACATCCAGAGCAAGCAGGCGAACTAGGCGACAAGATGTCGCGGCCCAGCGAGGAATCCTGATGCCTCTGAAATCGGAATTCGTGTGTTCCCGGAATCAGTTCGCTCGTCAAGGAATTCTTACGGATTGGCGGCCAGGGACGCACAAACTAGCTCCCTATCGCTGCGGGCGAACACGTGGCGGTTCGCGTAGGCCGGGGCGACCCATGCCAACATTTTTCCGCCGAAGGGAACGGTCGGTTCCAAGAGACGAGCGCGGCTCAACTCCTGGTAGCCTTGGGGCGTGAGCCGCGCCCGGATCAAAACGCCTTCATCGGTGAAAAGGAACACGGAGTCGCCGTTGGCCGTCAGATGGATGCTCGCCCCCGACTTCAGGCCCGTCACTTTGTCCGTCTCCCACAACTGCTGGCCGGTGCGGGCTTCCAGACAGACCAATTCGCCGCTGGATTTGGCGGAGTAGAGATGATCGCCTCGCAAGAGCGGCGTCGACGTGTTGCTCAGGACCCGGCGCGAAACGGCTCTCGACGTCGGCCAGAGTGTAGTGGCCAACGGCTCCTCGACGCGCAACTCCAACATCAATCCGCTGAGCAAGAGCAGATTCTTCTCGCTAACCGGAGTGGCGATCGCATCGTTATTGCTCGTCACCAGCCGCTCGCGCCAGTACACTTCTCCGGTCGCAGGGACTAGCGACGTCACCGATTCACCGGTCCAGACGATCAATTGCCGCTTGCCGCCCGCGGTGATCACGATCGGCGAGCTGTTGGAAATCGATTCGTCGAGCGCTCGCCAGATCTGTTTGCCAGAGTTCTTGTCCAGCGCGGTGACGCATGCCCCCGGCTTGCCTCCGGTGAACAAAATCAGCAAATCTCCCTCGATCAAAGGCGAAGTCCGGCAGCTCAGCACCTGGATTTCATATTCCTTTTCCAGTCGCTTCTCCCAGAGCACCTTCCCGGTGGGTGCCTCCAGGCAGTGAACGTGTCCGTTGCCCCCCAGGGCATATATCTTACCGGCATCGACAATCGGAGTTGCGCCGGGGCGGCCTTCCTGGCCGGCGGTGAAGGCCCACTCGGGATACACGACGTCATAGGCATTCGTCCAGAGCGACTTGCCGGTCGCCTCGTCAAAGCAATGAACGCGCTCCTGGGCCGCGGTTCGTGCCAAAAGTGAATCGGTGACGAACACCCGTCCCTGCGACACCACGGGGCTCGACCAGCCGAACCCGACTGGATTTCTCCAGCGGACCTTCAGCCCTTCAGCCGGAAACGTCTCCAGCACGCCGGTTTCGGCCCAGACGCCGTCCCGGTGTGGCCCGCGCCACTGCGGCCAGTCCTCAGCCCGGGCCGGATTCGTCCAAGTGCCGGGAAGAATGCAAGCCGCAACCAAGACCACACGTGGCAATGGATCGAACAATTTTTTGAATCGTCGATTCCAATGCATCCGCATGAGCAACCCTGCACCAAAAAAATGCATCCAGGATGGCGGTGCCCGAAGCGCACTCACCGGCCTGATTATAGCTGATTGAATTGGCGGTTTCCTACCTCGAGCGCAAGCGGACGTGAGGGTTTTTCTGGTAGAAAACCCTGCCCGGAAGTCGAAAGCCGAGGTCCAGGCGAGAGCGGCCCGTCGGCAACTTGTCGATTCCGCGACAGGTTGATCGATGGAGCATTGTCCAACCGGCCATGAGCAGACCAGGTAATCGTCCCGCGTGCGAAACAACGGGGAAAATCAGCGCGCGAGACACAGGGGGGCCGAATTGGTAGGATAGCGAGAATGCCGGGCAGCCTGGGCAGAAATGGAAAACGCCGGCCAGTAGAAGAGGAGAGGCAAACATGGAACGCTCATTGACGCTTCTGCGGTTTTTCTCGATCGTGACCTGCGCGGTGATTGCAAACTCATGGGTGAGTGCAGACGAGCCTGCAATCTTTCACAAGCCGCTGCGTTTGCAAGCCGACGGCATGGACATCGACACGGGCGAAGCTTGGGGCCATTCTGGGCCATCGCTTGCCGACGTCGATGGTGACGGTCAGCGTGATCTGGTCGTGGGCGATTTCAGCGGCAAGTTTCGCTTTTACAAGAACGTCGGTTCCGAGAAAGAGCCGAAGTATGCCGCCCTCAAATTTGTTCAGGCCGGAAACACCGACGCTCACGTCCCGATCTATTGCTGCATAGGCTCCAGTCCGCATTTCGTCGACTTCGACTACGACGGAATCTTGGATTTCATCAGTGGCTCGTACGATCCTGGCGAGTGTTATTTGTTTCGCGGCCTTGGCGGCGGCAAATTTGCCGAGCGGCAAACCCTGCTCGACAGAAGCGGCAAACCCATCCTTCGCCACCCCGACCAAAAACAAAACGTGCAATCGTTCGGCAGTTGGCCGGTGATGGTCGATTGGAATAATGATGGCAAGCCCGACCTGCTCATTGGCGACTTCGAAGGCATGATGTTCGTCCGCTTGAACGAAGGCGCGCGCGAAAAACCCGAGTTTTCCAAATCGAACATCGTGGTCCAGGCCGCGGGCAAGGATTTAAAACTGCCGGGGAATCCAGCGGGCCACGCGGCACCGGCCGTGGCTGATTGGGATGGCGACGGACGCTGGGATATTCTCTCCGGCTGCGACAACGGCGGCGTTTACTTTTATCGCAACATTGGCGAGCCGGAAGCACCGCGCTTCGAAGAGCCGCAAGTTCTAATTGCTCCGCACGAAGGCAACGGATACGACGAAATCTTGGAAGTCGGCGCCGAACCGGTGCCCGGCGTCCGCACGCAAATTGCCGCGGTCGATTACCTCGGTAACGGCAAAACTGATCTGCTCGTTGGCGATTTTTGCACGACCGTCACGCCCCAAGCCAATCTGACGCCAGCCGAACGGCAGGAATTTCAATCCTTGCGCAAGCAATCGGAGGAAACGAGCGCCGGCATGCGCAAGCAGATGGATGATCTGCGACGGGACTTTTTCAAACGTTTTCCTGGCGATGCGATCAATTCCGATGAAGCGGACGCCGAGTGGACCAAGGCCTATCACGCAATGAAAGACAGCCAGCAATATAAAACGTTGGAAACGAAATCGAAAGAATTGGATGCGGCAATGGTCAAATACCTGGTTAAACCGCCGCGCAAAGGATCCTTTAACGAATACTCAACCACCCACGGCTATGTTTGGCTCTTTCTGCGAAAATAAGCGGGTTGAATGGGCGCTGAAATCGCTCACCGTGGCAATGGCTTCGGCCACGCTCACCGCTTGCAGTCGGCCGGCGCGAGACCGTGAGGCAGTGCCCCCAACGCCGGCAAATGCGACTACCACGACAGACGTTTCACCGCCGAAGCGCTTTGAGGCCGGCGTGGTTCCGATCGACAATCCGAGCCGGGAAAATGTCGTAGTTGTTGCGGCGGCCATATTCCCGCAGACGGCCAGGCCGGGCGACGCCGTGACGCTGGCTGTTCGCTTTCGGACAGCTATCGGGTGGCACGTCTCCACCGTCGAGAGCGCGGATCAGACTGGACCGGCCGAGCCGACAAGGCTCGATATGAAGCTGCCGGCTGGTGTTTCTCCAGATGGCGATTGGGTGTTGCCGCAGCCGGACACGTGTGTCGATGCGATGGGTCGCCGTCGAGTATACACCGACGACGTAACCTTCAGGCGCCGACTAAAGATCGATCATCGCCAATCGATGGGCACTCTCGTCCTGCAGTGTACGGTCAGCTATCAGGCCTGCAACGACACCGTTTGCACCCGCCCAGTTCCGCTCGAGTTGCGGCCCACACTCGACGTGATCGATCGGGGAGCGGAGATTGCCGGCATCGGGGCAGCCTTGGGCAACGACGGTGAGCATCTGGTCGTCGCTAAAATCCTGCCCGATTCGCCGGCCGCCGTGAGCAAGGCCATCAACGTCGGCGATCGTATCCTGGCGGTCGGCGATGAGAATGAGCCGCCGGTGGACCTGGCAGGCCTCAAGCTCGCCGAAGCGGTCAATCTGATTCGTGGCGCAAAAGGCAGTACAGTGCGATTGACGCTCGTGCCGGCGGGCAAGGACGACTCACAAGCGCGCGTAATCAGTCTGGTGCGGGGCGAGCTCAAGCTCAAGTTTTTCGCCGGCGATCTCTTGGAACCTGGCAGCAAGGCCCCAAACCTTGAGATGATCGCGTTGCCCGCCAAGACACGCGAGAAATTGTCAGATTATGCCGGCAAGATCGTGGTGCTCGAATTCTGGGCGACCTGGTGTCGGCCCTGCCAGGATGTCATGGCGAAGTTTCAAACGTATCCCGGCAAATATCCCGAGTGGAGAGACAAAGTCGCGCTCATCGCCGTGAGCATCGATGATGAACAGGATCCGGCCATCGAGCACTTGCAAGCGAAGGGATGGGACCAGACGCACAACGTCTGGGTAGCGACTGACGCTGTCAAGGATTTTCACGTCAATGGAGTGCCGACGATCTACATCATTGACCCTCAGGGAAACGTCGTCGATGCAGATCACGGAGTCGACATCCCCGAAATGGTGAATCGTCTACTGCAAAACAAGAAGTAACTCACTGCACGTGCCACACAAAGATCGCCCGCTCTCGCGGGTCGCTATAGCGCTCCGTTGGCGTGCGACAGCTCGCGCAGATGGGCTAGCGCCTGGTCCACGTCGGGCACGGCCACGCCCAGTTGTCGCCCGCGACGGTCGCAATCGCAAAGCAGCATCAGGTCGTCGAAGTCCTCGGACGCTTCCAACCGCCGACGCGCTCGAACGCCCAAGGTGCCATCGCGCAAGGCGCCGGCTTCCGAGTGATGCGCGATCAACCAGGCCGTGCGCTCGGTGATGTGCCCGTCGAGCGATTCGAGCGCCGCGCCGATATGATCGCGCGGGTCGATGGCCTTGCCCACGTCGTGCAGCAGTGCCGCCAACTGAAACTCTTCGTCGTACGGCAGCGCGTCGCGGGCCAGGTCGAAGACTTGCAGGCTGTGATAGAGGGCGTCGCCCTCAGGATGCCATTGCGGTTTCTGCTGGACGGTCTCCAGCGGAACGAGCAACACTCGGTAGATTTGAAATCGCTCGACCTGCTGCCTGGCTTCGACGTGGGCTGGTTCGATCGGCATTTCGCCGATGGGCACTTCGTCGGGGCCAGCCGTGCGGCAGTTCCGCTCGTGGATACGCGCCAGCGATTGGATTTGGTCTCGGATCTCCTGGTCGGTTGGCAGATCGGACGGCTTGACCCAGCCCTGATACACGCGCCGGCCGGCCTTCATCTTCGCTCGATAGAAATCCGACGCGTGCCGCGCGACCATCAGGCGGGCCGCCTCGTACGCGATTTGCCGTCGCAGCTTATCGTTGCTCATCGCGGTCCTGTGCCGAAACGAAGCCCACCAACGCGACGCGGGGCACTATGGATTTCCGCCAATACTACGGAACGTGCCACGGCGGTCGAAGCGCCGCGTGGTTTCGGGGCGCCCGCTAGTCGCGACCGGCCCATTGGTTATCCAGGACTCAATGAGTAAAGTATACGCGACGGCTTGCGGACCCGCCAACGGCCCGACGTCGGGTGTGCCCAAAGTATGGGAATTGCGGTCCGCTTGCCGCCTTTCCGCTTCGGAATCTAATACATAGACAGGACAATCCGACCGGGTCAACGGTTCGCTGTTTTCGCGCAATCAGAGCTTCGGGCCCTCGGCGGTTCGCACGCATGCACGCATCCCCGAAATCGCTTTCGGCCGTGGACGAAATTCTGCGATTCAATGCGGACCGCAAGGAAGAATTGCTGAAAATCAAGTACGCGCGCATGTCGGGAAACGTGTTCGCGTTTTTTCGCGGCGTCGACCACTTGTATGCGACTCGCTGGCCGCTGGTTCGCGTGCGCGACGCGGGGCCGCCGATCTTGATCTGCGGCGACTTGCACTTGGAGAATTTTGGCGCGTACCAGACCGACGACGGCGATTTTCGCTACGACGTTAACGACTTCGACGAAGCGCTGGTCGCTCCCTGCGGCCTGGACCTTGTCCGCTGCACGACGAGCATTCTGCTGGCCGCCGAAGTGTGGCAGATTTCGGCCGCCCAGGCCACAGGCACCGCGCTTGCATTTCTGACTTCCTACGGTGCAGCCGTGGTCCAGGCGTCGCACGGCGGACAGACGGGCGAGGTTTCTCCCGGCCAAGGGACTGGGCCGATTTGGGACCTGTTGGGCGAGACGGCCTTGGGTGAACAAACGAAACTTCTCGACCATCACACCGAGTTGAACAAACACGGCCAGCGACGCATCCTGCGTAGCGCCGACAAACATCCGGACGTCAGCGAGAAAAAGGCAGCCCTGGTACGCGAGGCCCTCGATCAATATGCACGCTCCACGCCGACGCCTGAGGCCTATCGGGCGTTGGATGTCACTGGCCGGATCATGGGCATCGGCAATCTGGGATTGCGGCGCTATACGGTGCTGGTCGCCGGCGGCGGCACGCCGGACACGAACCGGTTGCTGGACATCAAGGAAGCGGCCCCGTCATCCATGTTGAGCTGTGCCGAGGGCCCACAGCCCGACTTTGCAGGCAACGACGCGTTGCGGGTGGTTCAAGCGCAACGCCAATTGCAGTCGAAACCGACGGCCGGATTGGCCACGATCGATATCGACGCGCGTCACTTTCGGATGCGTGAAATGGTTCCTGATGAAAATCGTTCGAAGCTCGACCATTTGCAGAAGAAACCAGAAAAGCTCCGTGCCGCGGTGCAGGTGGTGGGCCAGTTGACGGCCTGGTCGCAGATGCGCGGTTGTGATGCGCAAAGCCGCGACGCGCGGCGGGCGTTGGCATCGTGGGTCGACGGCGCGGAACTTGACGCGCTGCTGGCCTCCGCGGTACGGTGCGTCGACGTGACCTGTCAGGACTATCAGAGTTTCCGCGCGGCCTACGCCGAACATGTTTTTGATAAACCACCACGCGAGTAGCGACGCCAATCGCGATCAGCCATTGCCCGAAACCTCATTTCCGGAACACACGCCATGGAACAACTCTGGCAGCAACTCGCGGCGGACTGGCCCGACAAGGGCCACATGTTGATCGTCACTTTCCGGCTTGTACTGGCTGCGGCGGTCGGCGCGCTGCCCGGCCTGCAGCGCGAGCGGATGGGCGTGCCCGCGGGCTTGCGGACTCACATGCTGGTTTCGCTGGGTGCGGCGATTTTTATTTTGGCGGCTCTCGACGCTGGGGCCACGATGGGCGACGCGACGCGGGTGATCCAGGGTCTTGCCACGGGCATCGGCTTCGTCGGGGCGGGGGCCATTTTGAAGTCGGCCCAAAGTCATGAAGTCCATGGGCTGACCACCGCGTCGAGCATTTGGCTGACCGCCGGGTTGGGAACCGCCGTCGGCATGGGCCGGATTTGGCTGCCGCTATTCGGCAGCGTGCTGGCCTTGATCATCCTTTCCCTGCTGCGCCGCTTCGAGGCCCACGCATCCAAATAAAAAAGGTGTCAGGAACCTTTTTTCAGCGCGGGAAAAGGTTCCTGACACCTTTTTAGCGGGCGTCGTGCAGCGCTAGGGACACGCGGCCGAGGCTCAGGATCACTAGTGCCAAGAGCAGGCTGGCGGTGCCCAGCACGATGTAAATCAACCACGGCAAACGCTCGGTCAGTGGAAGCGGCGCGGGCAAATAGTCGGGATTCTGTTGCGGCAAGCCGAGGCCCAGCCGCTCCGGTGAAGGCTCGAGCTGGGCCGGCAAGTTACGCTCAAGATCGTAGTGCGGCGGCTCGGCAAGCGGGTTGCCATAGTACAGCCGCAAGGGACCTTGCAGCGTTTCGTCGCGAGCAAAAACCACTTCGCGGGCCGGCGCGACAAATTCCACCGAGCGCAGATCGAGGGGCGGATTGCGATAGTCGGTCACGACAAGCCTCAGCCGCGCCGCGGTTCGTTCTCCGAATTCGGCCGTCAATGGACGCAACGCGTCGCCGGCACGCCGGCTCCACGAACCGGAGGCGACGAACTCGAATGGCTGCCACGAGCCCTCCGGTTCAACGGCTTCTACGCGGTAGTCGCGAGCGAATTCCGGGTCCGCGATCTCCACCAGAATCTTCTGGCAAGGCTGATTGACGCCGCCCAAGTCGATCATCCAGGCCGATCCCGGACCGGCGCCGGCAGCGACCGGCTCGCGCGGCTCCAGCCTGGCCGGCAGCGTCACGAATTCACCGGGGACTTCCACCTTGCGATGCACGGTCACGGCGCCCTGCTCGACGGGTTTCTTATCGACCTGCGGATCCTGATACACTCGCAGTCGTAAATAGCGAAACCGGCTGGGAGGATAGACGACGCGGCGATCGTCCAACTCGCGATCGTCGGCCCGAAAATGCAC
Organism: Planctomycetia bacterium; assembly: GCA_041499515.1. GTDB lineage: Bacteria > Planctomycetota > Planctomycetia > Pirellulales > PALSA-1355 > PALSA-1355. The sequence goes on from JBGQKM010000002.1 coordinate 17,203, forward strand.
GAGGTTCTTGCTCTCCACGATCGTCTTCCACTCCTGGCCGTCAGCGCTGCCTTCCAGTTGTGCCCGACGACGAAAATTCAGGTCGGGCAGTTCCACTTCAACCGCGTTGTGCTCCGGCGCGTCGGAGCCCAGGTCGAGCGTGACTTCACTGGAATCGTTAGGGCCGGCGGCCCGATTGAATTCGCGGGCGGAGATCGTTTGATCCACCGAGACCGGCCGGCGAATGCGCAGGGCATAGTGCACCTCGCGACTTTTGGCGTCGTACAAGCGCAGGTCGCCCAAGTCAACTCGGGCCTTATCGAACACGCTGGGAGTCAACACGAAGTCGATCAGCGCCGCGGTCGACTCGGTCGGAAGGGGAAGCTCTTGAAAGGTTTCCCAACGCTGCCAGAGGCCAGCGGTTTGGGTGTCGGGAGGTTTGTCCGCCGGCGCCGCGGCGATCGAGCCCGGGGCAAGCGCGAGCAGCGCGGCGATTGTCGACAGGGTGATGCGACGCGAACCGGCGGTGCGCGACGCGTTTTTCGAATTCATCCCAAGCATGCGTTTCACTCCTCCGTTGGCCGGCCTGTCGGCCGATCGGGTTGATTGCGCTGATAGGCCCAAGCCGCAGCGCCCAGCAAGACCGCTAACACGAAGAACGCCACGATGCGATAGATCTCGTCCAGTCCTTCCATATCCAACAGGAAGACCTTGCCGATCGTGATCGCGAACAGTCCCAGCGCGGTCCAGCGCAGCAGCGAAAGTCGCGTACGAAAACCGATCGCAAGAATGACGGCGGCATACGTGGCCCACCAGGCCGAGAGCGACATTTGCGCCAGCCGTTGCCCGGCATACTCGCCTGAACGCTGCATCTGCTGGGCGGCAAAGTAACCGTAGATGTCGACGGAAATGATCCACCACACCAGCAGCACGCAAGCCACGGCGGCGATGGCCGTCAGCACGCGCTCTTCATTCCGCAGCCCGGCGGCAAACCGACGTGCCGCCGCCAGGGCCAGCAACAAGCAAGCGACCGCCAGCAGCGCCGGCAGGGCGTAGCGATTCAAAACAGGAATGAACGGTGCGCGAACGAATTGCGGGGTGTCGAACGCCAGGACGCGCACCACCGTCATAGCGGCGAAAACGGCCGACAGACCGCGCAGGTAAAGCGACTCAATACGCAGCCCAAACCACCATAGCAGCCCCGCTTCGGCGGCCCAGCCGAGCGCCACCCAAGGCGCGCCGGCCTGCAACGAGAAGGCCAGAGCGATGAAGCCCGACGCGACGGCCAGGCTCGCGACCATCAGCCGCTCATCGGGCTTCCTGGAGGTCAGCAGCACCCGCGTCGCCAGCGCATAAACGGCCGCCACGGTCACGGCCAGGCTGCCCAGCCAAACGTGATAGTCTTCGTTCAACAACACGTAAGCGGCGGAAAACCCGAATACGGCGTTGGCCAGAAATCGCGCCAATTCTTCCGGCGTGGCACGACGACCCGCGCGAACACCGACTAGCAGCGTGTGTCCCAGATCCAGCAAATACAAGGCTGCCTGGAAAGCAATCGCCCAGACCAGCTTCTCGGGATGATAGTTGGCGCCATACCAGAGCCAAAACAAGGCCTGCGTGCCCATCAGGGAAGCGGTGCCGATGACCGGCCAGGCTCGGAGCATGAGCAAGCCGACCACGCCAACGTTGAGCACCATCAGGTAGAGAAACAGCGAAGCGTATTGATCGTGCACCGAGTGCATCAGCAGCGGCGTCAAGAGGCCGCCAAGGACGCCCATCAGGGCAATCGCGGGCGACTCATAGCGCAGCGCCAGCAGCATCGACTCGGCGACGACGAGAAACAAGAACAAGCCGGCCGCGCGTTGCGGCAGCAGATGGTAAAAGCCAAAGGCGCTATACGTGGACAAATACAACAACACCACGCCGGCCGCCACGAGCATTTGCGAAAACACTCGCCAGCCGCGGAGCAGATAGCGCCGGCCGGCCGCCACCAGCGACAGACCCGCGGCAATGCCCAGCGTGACGCGTCCGATCGGCCCGATCCATTGGTTCTCGAAGGCGTACCTGAGAAAGAATGCCGTGGCGAACAGCAGGACCACCACGGCCAGCCAGCCGAGAGCCTGCCGGCCGATGAAAAGCTCCCAAGACGCCGCCTCATGCGAAAGTGAGTCGGTGGCCAACCGAGGCGCTGGCGGTACGGTGGCTGGGGGGATCGCCGGCCGCCGCGTTTCAGCCGGGGAGAGCGGAACTTCCTCAACCGCGATGGCCTCGACCAAGGGCGCGATTTCGGCCACCTTGGGCTCGGCTGTTACCGCGGCCGGATGCCGAACCAGTTTCTCTAGCTGGTCCAGCCGAGCGACGAGTTCGCGGATGCGGCTGGCCCGTACATAGGTGACCAACAGCATGATCGGCATGCCGACAAGCCAGCCCACGAGGAACAATCCGGCCAAGAAAATCAGAGCGGTTTCGTCCACGATCTTTGCCTTGGGCCCGAGCTCGTCAGCACACGGCAGGCCGGCGACGCTGTTTCGCCGGCTGACACGAGAGCAGTTGAACCGATTGCCGCAAGATTTTCAACCGCGGTTCACGCGATCCGCTAGGAAGCTCAGCGGTTCGCGTCGAGCCAGCCGTTTCAGGGCGTTTCGCTTCCGGGGTGATAGCCCTGGCTGGCGTGGGCCAGCACGTCGCTCCATTCGAACCAGGCCGGTTTGAACTGCTGCTTGGAGTACAGTTGGGCCTGGTCCATGAAGTGGGGCGAATCGGAATGAGAGCTTTGGCCAAACTGCAACACGGTCGATGCCCGCACCGTATCGCCGAATTCATAGACCCCAATGAACGAGCCGCCCGCCACCCCATACTGTTTCTTGCGCGACGGCGTGGGCGGGAGATAGTAGGTGTTGAACACGACGCCCAGCGGGCCGGGCACGCCCGCGCAGGGCAAACTCGGCAGGGCGTCGGAAAACGGAACCGTGTCCCTTTCGGCATAATTGGCGATCCGCTGCATGCGACTGACGTCTCCCCAGCGGACGCGCCAATTGCCGTAAAACGCAGTGAGTTTGTCGGCCGCATGGGCCAGCGCCTCAAACTTCTTGGCGGGGTTGTTTACGAATTCCGGTTTCAACGTTTCCATCGGATAGCCGCGGCCGTACAGCTCCTCGTACCACGCGACGCACAACGTGGTTTGGGTCGAATCGATCGACGAGCGGCAATCCCAATTCAGCAAGTGATCCAAATAGGGCTGCGCCTTGGCCGCCAGCGCCCGATCGGTGCCTTGCAGATCTTTGAGTTCGACGGCCAGTCGCGGCAATTGCGTCAGGGGCCAGTAGAGCGTGGTATCGAACGCGGCCTGTTTCCACTGGTCGTAGGTGAGGTCGTGCATGCCGCGCAGCAACATGCGTGAAACTTTCGCGCGCCGCTTGTCGTCGTTGCGGTCTTCGACCATGTAGGTCGGAAAATCGCCGATCGACGGATTGCCCTCGTCGGTCGTGGTATACGGAGTTGAGTTGCAGTTCTGCACGAATCCGGACGAGGGATTGAGCACTTGCGGCAACTCGTCGAACGAGTGCAGGCCCTGCCACTCGGTGCGCGGGTCGGAACCGTCGACCGGCTGGGTCCAGTCGAAGCTCGGGTCGCGTTTGGGAATAGCGCCGTTGTAAACGTAGAAAATATTCCCCTCGCGATCGGCGTAGCAAGTGTTGAACATTTGCAGGTTCAATTCGCTCATCGCCGCTCGCCAATCGGCGAAATTATGGGCCTTGGCCATCTTCAGCGCCTGCCGGATACGGCTCCCCTCGGACAGGCGAGAAATGCGCACCGCAAGATAACGTCCGTCAGCTTCGCGGCCCACGATCGGACCATGATGGGTTTTGCGGAAAGTGTAAACCTTCTCGCGCACCCCGTCAGCGGTCTTGATGCGCAGCGTTTCCCGCCACTCGACCGCCTGCCGATGGGCGTCGCCGTAGCGATAGCTCAAGGGGTTTTTCGGATCGTCGAATTTTTCCAGCCAAAGGTCGCCCACGTCCGGGTTGTTGACGGTATGGGCCCAGCCGAGGTATTCGTTGTGCCCCATCGTCACCAACGGTCCGCCAAAGAAACTCGAACCAGAAAAATTCATTCCCTCGCCGCTCTTCAAGTGTCCTTCGTAGAATTGTCCGTACCCGAACCACGGTTGGTGCGGATTGACAAACAGCATGGCCTTGTGCGATTGCGTTCGGCTGGGTCCGATCGCCCAGGTGTTCGAGCCCGTGGCCGCTTGGATTTCGTCCAATACTTTGCGGACGCCGTTTTTCGGCGCGTGCGTTTTGGAGAACATGAACTCCAGCAGAACGTGGCGCTCGTAGGCCAAGACGTTCCACGGCTCAAAGTGCGTGATCAAGCGCGGTTTGAACTGGGGGTGTTTGGCCAGATAATGGTTCAATCCGGCCGCGTAGGCCTCGCAGATGGCGCGCAGCGGGGCTTCGAGCTTCGCAAGGTCGGCCTCGGCCTGCCGCGGAATTTCGAATGCACGGTTCAGCAGGTCGGAATCGACTCCGCTCTCGCCGTACAGTTCGGCATAGCGGCCCAGGCTGGCCACGTAGGTGTCTTCGACTTGCCAGAAGTAATCTTCGGCCTGGGCATAAGCGAAGCCGAACGAGACGCTTGCGTCGGTCGGGCCCTCGATGTGCGGCACGCCCCACTCATCGCGATGAATGATTACTTGCGAGGCCAGCTTTTCGCCGAGGTCGTCGGCGCCGAAACAATTTGGCCCTCCGCCCAGCACTAGCGACCAGAGTACCAGGACGCCGCCAATTCGTTTTGGACACATACGCAACATGGCTCGCACTCCTTGGGACGATTGCCAAAAGTTCGGACCCAACCGACGGCCGCATGCTTGACACATTCTGCACGATCCCGGCATGATTGTCGATGTGCGGCGGCACCGGACTGCGGAAAAGCAACCATGACTGCTCTTGTCGGCGGAATCGAAGCGGGCGGAACCAAGTTCGTCTGTGCTCTCGGCAGCGGTCCCGATGACGTTCGGGCCGAAACAAGGATTCCGACGACCACGCCCGGCGAAACGATCGGCCGGGCGGTCGAGTTCTTCGCGGCGCAGCGGGAGAAGTTTGGCCCGATTGCGGCCGTGGGCATCGCCTCGTTTGGGCCGATCGATCCCGAGCCCGGCTCGCCGACCTTTGGCTATATTACATCTACTCCCAAGCCCGGCTGGGGCAACACGGATTTTGCCGGCCCGGTCGAGCGGGGGCTCGGCGTGCCGGTGGCCTTTGACACCGACGTCAATGTCGCGGCGTTGGGCGAATGGCGTTGGGGGGCGGGGCGTGGGACCGATGGCCTCGTTTATCTGACGATCGGCACCGGCATCGGCGGCGGGGGGCTCTGGAACGGCCGCTTGATGCACGGCCTGATCCATCCGGAAATGGGGCACATCCGCATCCCGCACGACCTGCAGGCCGATCCCTATCCCGGTCATTGCCCTTATCACGGCGACTGCCTGGAAGGGCTGGCATGCGGCCCGGCCATCAGCGAGCGCTGGAAGTGCCCCAGCGAAACTCTGCCCGAGGGGCATCCGGCCTGGGTGCTTGAGGCCAACTATCTCGCCTTGGCGCTGGTGAATCTGATTTGCACTGTGTCTCCGCAGCGCATTATTTTGGGGGGCGGCGTGATGGCCCAGGGCGCCTTGTTTCCGCTGGTGCGCGGCAAGGTCCAGCAACTGCTCCAGGGCTACGTTCAGTCGCCGGCCATTCTGGACCAGATCGACCGCTACATCGTGCCGCCCGGTTTGGGAGATCGCTCGGGCGTACTGGGGGCTTTTGCCTTAGCCCAACAACGCATCGCGCAAGCTTGACGCACCCGGTTCGGGCTGCGGAAACGCGGGAATTTAGTTGCCCGATTGCCTGCGAAACGGTTATATTGACAGAGGGCAGGAGGAGAAGATCGATGCGAACCTTCATTCTGTGGTGCGGCGGCGTTAGCGTCCTGTTGGCGGGGATCTCCCGCGTCGACGCCCAGATGTGTCAGCGCCGCGGCGGCGGCATGCCAACGCGCGGATATCCGTCTTACGCGTTCAATACGCCTTTCTACACGCCCACCTACAATTACCCCAACTATTACGCCAACTCGTACTCCGGCTCCTACGCCAACAATTACGCCAACCCCTATGCCGTTGGTTCCGATTCTCTCGGAACGGGCGCTGCGGCGCGAGACGGGCGCATGAAGCCCAAACTCGCCGCGGCGGCCAAGTCAAAGCCCCGCGTTAGCAACGCTGATTTGAGAGCGAAGTCGGAAAAAAATATCGCCGCCGGCGACGAACATTGCGGCAATGAAAAGTACGCGGCCGCGGTGGAGCAATACAAGACCGCCGGCAGAATCGCTCCGGATGTGGCCGAGCCGCAGCTTCGCCTGGGTTTTGCGCTGGTGGCGCAGAAACGATACGCAGCGGCGGTCAAGGCGTTTCGCCGGGGCCTCGAAATCGACCACGATTGGACCGACGCGCCCTTCCGCGTCGGTCAGATCTATACCCAAGCTGCGCTGGCCAGGACGATACAAACCCTGAGCGAAGCGGTCGAAGCCAAACCCAAAGATTCCGACGCGACCGTGGCCTTGGGCATGCTACTCCTCTTCGACGGCAAGCGTGATCAGGCCGGCGCGTATTTTCAGCGGGCAGCAAGCCTGGGAGCTGACAAGGATGGGCTGTTCGACCATTTCCTGCCGCAACAGGCTCTGGCCGAGGCGCCAGGCCGCAATCGCTAGAGCCCGGCCCACCTCGAATTCCGGGGGCTCGATGCTGGCATCCTAAACGGGAAATTGAATTCCCTGGGCCAGCGGCAGTTCGGATGAATAGTTGATCGTGTTGGTCGAGCGGCGCATGTAGTTTTTCCAGGCGTCGGAGCCCGACTCGCGTCCGCCCCCGGTTTCCTTTTCACCGCCGAACGCTCCGCCGATCTCGGCCCCGCTGGTGCCGATGTTGACGTTGGCAATTCCGCAGTCGGAGCCTTGGACGGAACAGAACCGTTCGGCTTCGCGAACATCGTTGGTGAAGATGGCCGAGGCCAGACCCTGGGGCACGCCGTTGTGGATCGCGATGGCTTCGTCGAGCGTTTCGTAACGCATGAAATACAGAATCGGCGCGAAGGTTTCCGTCTGCACGATCGGGGCCGTGGGGTCGATTTCGACGATGGCCGGTTGCACGTAGCCGCCTCCGGCAGGCACGCCGCTTTTCACGCGCGCACCGCCGTGAACCATGCCTCCCTGGCGGCGAGCCGCGTCCAAGGCCGCCAGCATCACCTCGGCCGCGTGCTGGTCGATGAGCGGTCCGACCAGCGTGCCGGGTTCCAACGGATCGCCGATCGGAAGTTCGGCATAAACCTTCAGCAATCGAGCCAGCAAGTCATCGGCCACCGAGCGATGCACGATCAGCCGCCGCAGGGTCGTGCAGCGCTGCCCGCAGGTGCCGGCAGCCGCGAAGACGATGGCCCGCAACGCCAATTCTCGGTCGGCCGACGGCGCGACGATCGCGCCGTTGTTGCCTCCCAATTCCAAGAGCGCGCGGCCGAGTCGTCGGGCGACGGTTTGCGCTACCTCGCGGCCCATGGCAACCGAGCCGGTGGCCGAGACCAGCGGCAGGGCGGAGGACGCCGCCAGCGCCGCTCCGACTTCGGCCCCGCTGCCGACAACCAGATTGACGATGCCCGGCGGCACCTCAGGCATCTCCCCGAGCACGTCCATCACGAGCCGGTGGCACGCCATGGCGCAGAGCGGCGTTTTTTCCGACGGTTTCCAGACCAGGGTATCGCCACAGACCAGCGCGAGCATCGCATTCCAGGCCCACACGGCCACCGGAAAATTGAAAGCCGTGATCACGCCGACCGGTCCCAGGGGATGCCACTGTTCGGCCAGTCGATGTCCCGGACGTTCGCTGGCGATGGCCAGGCCGTAGAGCTGGCGGCTCAGTCCGACGGCAAAGTCGCAGATGTCGATCATTTCCTGCACTTCGCCCCGCGCTTCTGAGAGGATCTTGCCGGTTTCCAGGGTGACCAGCGTGGCCAGGTCGGTCTGGTGCTGGCGCAGCAGCAGACCGATTTGACGCACGACTTCACCCCGTTTCGGCGCAGGCACCAGCCGCCAGGCAACGAACGCTTGGGTTGCGGATTGGATGGCCACCTCGAGATCCGCGGCGGTGGCCGTGGCGAACGTCGCCAAGGGGCTGTGATCAATCGGGCAGGAGACCGTCAGTTCGGTTCCGCCGCCGGCGAACCCGTGGTGTCCGGTGGCCAATGCCAGGGGCCTGGTCACTCCCAGGCGATGGAGGACGCCTTCAAGACGGTTCTTCATGACCCACCCCCGAGGCAGCGTCGATGCCCATGAAACGGCTGTAGATTTTGGAGCCGCGGTAGTGCTGGCCGAAACGATTGTTGAGAAAATCGTTCAAGGCCACCTGTTCTTGTCGCACCAACCCGGTGCCGGTCAGCAGTCCCTGGCAGTGCAAATCAAACACGGCGCACAGTCCGGCGGCGGTAGTGATTTGGATGGCGCTCCAGGCTTCGCCGTCCAGCGTGTGTCCGTAAATCTTGCGCGCGTCGCTGATCTGCACGAACTGTCCTTTGCGTTGTCCCGACGCGGTGCAGAAAATCACGACCACATCCTGGAAGGTGACGGGAATGGCGTTTTCCAGAATGTCTTTCAAGGTCTCGCGCCGCTCGACCAGGCGCAGTTCGTTGACCAAAAAAGCCATGTAGTCGCGATGGCCTTGATAACGAATGGTTTTGTAGTTCAGCTCGCGGACGCGAGTTTCGAACGTGTCGCAGAGCGTTCCCAGTCCGCCGGAGGTGTTGAAGGCTTCGTAGCGGACCCCATCGAGCGAAAAATGTTCGACGCCTTCGAGCGGCAGCACGTGGATCCGGTGTCCGTCGTGGATGGCTTCGCAGGGATTGCAATATTCGTTAATCAGCCCGTCGGTCGACCAGGTCAGGTTATACATCAGCGCGTTGGAGGGAAACTGCGGCAGGGCGCCTACCCGCATATGGACCGTATCGAGCGAGTCGAAGGCCTCGGTCAAATGTTGCGCGGCGATCGAGACAAACCCCGGAGCCAGGCCGCACTGCGGCATGAAGACCTGGCCCGGCCTGGCCGCCGCGGCGATTTCCTTGACGCGGAGCGTCGTGGCGATGTCTTCGGTGAGGTCGAAATAGCTGGCGCCGGTCTCAAGCGCCACGGCGGCTACCAGCGGATTGTGGACATAGCTGAGCGCCGAAATCACGGCCTCGCGGCCGCGCAGGGCGGCGGCCAACGCGTCTCGATCTCCGGCGTCGAGCAGCACCGTTTCCACCGGGGTTTGCCTGTGGATGCGCTCCAGGGACGCCGCGTCGGCGTCGCCCACCAGCAGGTCGTAGTCGTGGCTGGCGACCAGGAACTTGGCAATCATGCGGCCGATTTTGCCGGCGCCAAGCAGCAGTACCTTCCGCATTGGGGCACCTGGTGGGGGTCAGAGGCGAACTGTCCGAACGGGGCGCGAACGAATATAATGACGACGGTTGCCAGAGGAATTATACGTCACGCTATCGCCCGTCCAGCGATCGCTTTATTCTGGCCGTGATGAGGTCCATGGTATGAATGCTCGGCTTGCCGACGTCCTGGCCCCATTTGGCTGGGAGCCGCAGCCCGCCGCGGCCGGACTGGTCGGCGAACTGGTGGCCGCGTTCTTGCGGCACTGTGCTCCGGCGGCCAGCATCGGGGGCCGATTGCGCGCCGAAGCCGGCGTGCGGCTCATCGATCTTGTGGACCATCTCGCGCTGCCGTCTGAGGACATCCTCGAACAGCGCCTGGCCGATCACGGGTTTGGACACTTCGATCGCGACGGCTGGACCGTATGGCGGCACGCCGAGGGTCTGTTTCCCGAGATTCACACGCATGCCAACACCCTGCGGCGATTGGCCGTCAAAGTCGAATCGGTGGCTGATTTTCTGGTTGCCCAGGGACACGACGATCGCACGTTGATCGACGGTGGGCCGTTGGCGCAGGTGCGTAAGGCTCCATTGTGGGCCGAGGGCGGGTACGAGTTTTGGGCGGTGGAACGACACGGCTCGCGGGAATACGATCCGCCTCTGGTCACGCTCGGCCAAATCGAGTCGGTCGCGTGGCATCGCGAATGTTTTCGCCGGCGGCAGCGGCGATTCGGCGACTCTCAGGAAGGCTTTGTCCACGCCACGCAGCTCATTCGCGCGGCGATTGCCGAACTGGGCGTCGACTGGACATGCGATTTGTTCTTTGCGGCGGAACGCGAGTATTGGCAGCGTCGCAATCGGGCCGCCCGAGTGCAACGGTCTCGCCAGGACGCAGTCGGCCTGGGGTGGGCCAATCACGATCACCACACCTACCGCAGCAGCCGCGAGCATTTTGCCGGGCTCATTGCCGTGCTCGAGGAACTGGGGTTCGTCTGTCGCGAGCGATTCTACGGTGGGCGCGAATCGGGCTGGGGAGCGCAGGTGCTCGAACAGCCGAACTGCCGCATCGTGATTTTTGCCGACGTCGACATGACGCCCGCGGAAGTGTCCGGCGATTTCGCCCACCAGGGACTTCCACCTCAGCCTCGCCTGGGCACGGTCGGGCTGTGGTGCCAATTGCACGGCGAAGCGTTCTTGGAAGCCGGACTGCATCATCTGGAATGCCAATTCGATTTCGGCGCGGCGCGCGAACAACTGCACAAGCTGGGAGTCCACGCCATGCGGCCATTTACGGATTTTCCGCACCTGAAGCAGGCGTTCACCGAAGGCGAGTTTTGGTCGGTGGACGAGGGCCGCATCGAGCAAGCCTTGGCCCGGGGCTTTATCACCCCGGAACAGGCCGAGCTGTTTCGCCAGGCCGGCGCGATCGGCTCGCACTTGGAGATCTTGCAGCGTGACGATGGCTACAAGGGCTTTAACCAAACAGGTATCAGCGAAATCATCGCCCACACCGATCCGCGACGGCAATCGTGATCTCGGGCAGCCGCGCCCCGCAAGATTAGCATCACAGAATGTTTTTCCACCTCCGTACTCTGGGAAGCCGCCGATGCGTTTGAATCCTGTTGCTTGGATCGTGCTGGGCATCATCGCGAGTGGACACGCGGCCTCGACCGCATTTGCCGAGACCCCGCGTCCCAGGACCGGGACGGTCGAATTCGTTCCCCGCACGGACGAATCGAGTCTTCCCAAGATGTACCGACTGGATCGTCACACGTTTTCGTTCGAGCAGACGCCGGCGTTCACGTCGGCACGGACCATGCGGCTGTCGACGCTGACGTTTCCCTCGCCGGTGGTGACTCCCCACCCGAATAACAACACGGTCCACTGCGAGTATTTTTGTCCCACGGCGCCCGGGAAGAAACCGGGCGTGATCGTGCTGCACATTCTGGGGGGTGATTTCGATCTGGCGCGGTTGTTCTGCCGGGCCTTGGCCGCTCGCGGCGTCGCGGCGTTGTTTCTGAAGATGCCCTATTACGGCGAGCGGCGGCAAGAAGATTCGCCGGCTCGCATGATCTCGATCGACCCCCATGAAACCGTGCGCGGCATGAGGCAAGCCGTGCTCGACATCCGTCAGGCCGCCAGTTGGCTGGCGGCTCAAGAGGAGATCGACGCACGGCAACTGGGCATCATGGGTATCAGCCTGGGGGGCATCACCGCGGCCCTGGCAGTTAGTCTCGAGCCGCGTTTCAGCAAGGCGTGTTTATTATTGGCGGGCGGCGACATGGGCGAAGTCGCCTGGAATTCGACCGAGATGGCGCCGTTGCGCAAGCGATGGGCCGAGAGCGGGGGCAGCAAAGAAGACCTCTTCGCCACGCTCAGGGTGGTTGATCCCGTGACCTACGCCAGGCCGATGCCGGGTCGAAGGATTCTGATGCTCAACGCCAGCCAGGACGAGGTGATTCCTCCGGCGTGCACCCGGGCCCTGTGGCGCGCGTTCGGCGAGCCGGAAATCATCTGGTGGGACGCCGGCCATTATTCGTCGGTGCGTTACATCTTCAGCGGCTTGGCCAAGGCCGTGCAGTTCTTCGAGCCGCAGAGTTCGCCGTCGCCGGCCGCTCAGAGCACGGCGAAGTAGTTCTCGACGGCAAAGTCGATGGCGTCGTGGGTTATTTCCAGCGGCTTCGACTCATAGAAGCACATGTTGCGCACTTGCAGCAGCAAATCGCGTGGCTGGCAACAGCGCATCGACCGATTGACGGCTCGATAGTGCGTTTCCAACAGATATGTGACCGAGCTGTCGTTGTACTCGAATCCGAGGAGCGGCGCCATCATCTTGAACAAGCTACGAAACTCGTCCTCGCTGGGGTCGTTGACTTCGATCTTGTACGGGATACGTCGCAGAAACGCATCGTCGACCAGGTCTTTCGGTTCCAAATTCGTGGAAAAGATCACGAGTTGGTCAAAGGGGACCTCGATCTTCTTTCCGTTTGGCAAATTGAGATAATCGTGGCGTTTTTCCAAGGGCACGATCCAGCGGTTGAGCAACTCGTCGGTGCTCATCCGCTGCCGGCCGAAGTCGTCGATCACCAGCGTGCCGCAGTTGCTCTTCAACTGAACCGGCGCTTCGCTGATGCCGGTTGACGTGCTGAACGAGATTTCGAGATTGTCCATCGTCAATTCGCCACCCACCACGATGGTCGGCCGGCGGATGCGGACCCAACGTTTGTCGATCTGACTGTCTTGCAGCAGTCCCTCGGTCGATTCGATCGGCGCCAGTTCATGGGCATTGGGATCGTAGAGTCGGATCATTTCGCCATCGATTCCGATGGCGCGGGGAATCCAGATGTAATGGCCAAACGCTCTCGTGACGCGCTCGGCGATGCTGGTCTTGCCGTTTCCGGCCGCGCCGTAGAGGAATAGGCCGCGGCCCGAGTTGATTGCCGGCCCCAAGCGGCGCAACATTCGGGGATTGATCAACAGGTCGGAAAATGCCTGCTTCAGGTTGTCGACCGTGGGATGCTGCTTGGTCAATGACTGAGCGGTCACCGAGGCAATATAATCTGAAAGCGACACCGGCGCCGCGCCGAAATACGTGCATTGCTCGGCCATGCGCCGCGCGCGCTCGCGGCCGAGATCGGTCAACTGGTACAGGTAATCATTGATCGTGGCCGCGCCCTTGTAGACGATGAGTTGATCCGACTTCATTTCCCGCAAAAGCTCGTCGACGAGGCGAAACGGCAGCCGGATATGGTCGCTGACCTGCCGGCCCGTGGTATCACCACGCGATAGCAACAGCTTCAAGATCAGCTCTTCGACAATGCTGGAGGTCAATTGCGCTTCGGCAAACGACTTTGGCTCGACGGGCACGAAGCTGTTCTCGAGGTCGGGGGCCCAGGCGGCGACGACGGCTTTGGGCGGGACCTCCGCCGGACTCGCCATGCCGCGAATCCGGCTGAGCAATTCGTCCAACTTGGGGTCGCGGTTGTCGCCCGATTTAGGATCGACCACGGCGTGCTGCGGTTGCGACGCGGCCACGGCCGCCCAGGGATCGGGCCCGGTCGAACCTCCCTGGCCCGCCAGGCGCGCAAGCAGATTGTCTTCCGAGATCTCGGTCATCAATGGTATTCGCCCAGATTTTTTGGCGTCGGGGCAACGAACGAAATGCCCCGGCTGGCAGTGGAAGCTTAGGTCGCGCCTTTGGGGTGGTCAAACAAATGTCCGACTCGCCTGCGGCCGCCCGGCAGTGTGGGCTCCGCCGGAAGCGCCCGAGTTGCAAGACGGGCAACGGCAGCAGACAGAGTCAGGGGGTTAGGGTACAATTTTTTCGGTTGTAGGGCTTCCGACGGCCGTCATTCGCCATCATCCGCGAAAAAACAACTCCCAAGGAAGGTGTCTTCCATGTCCACAGACCGCAAACTGGACCCATTCGCAGCTCGCCAGCGATTCGAAACCGGACAGGGCAAAGCCAGCCTGTATCGGCTTTCCAAGCTCGAATCCTTGGGCCTGGCCCGAATCGCCGAGCTCCCCTTCTCGATCCGGGTGCTGTTGGAATCGGCATTGCGCAACTGCGATGGTTTCGCCGTCCGCGAGGAGGACGTGAAGAATCTGGCCGGCTGGAACGCCGCCGCGCCGGCCCAGGTGGAGATTCCTTTCAAACCCGCGCGCGTTCTCCTGCAAGACTTCACCGGCGTGCCGGCGATCGTCGACCTGGCGGCCATGCGGGCCGCGATGAAACGCTTGGGGGGCGATCCCAAGAAAATCAACCCGCTGATTCCGGTCGACCTGGTCATCGACCATTCGGTTCAGGTCGACGCGTTCAATAGCCCCGATGCGCTGGGGAAAAACGTCGATATTGAATACCAACGCAATGTCGAGCGCTATGAGTTTCTGCGCTGGGGCCAAAAGTCGTTTGACAATTTTCGCGTCGTGCCGCCCTCGGTCGGAATCGTGCATCAGGTGAACCTCGAGTATCTGGCCAAAGGCGTGTTTCTACGCGGCGATCCCAAGGATCTCGTGGCCTTGCCCGATACCTTGGTGGGCACCGACAGCCACACGACCATGATCAACGGCCTGGGCGTGCTGGGCTGGGGCGTGGGGGGCATCGAAGCCGAAGCCGTGATGCTCGGCCAGCCTCTCTACATGCTGATGCCCGAGGTCGTGGGCTTTAAGTTGACGGGCCAACTCACCCCGGGAACGACGGCCACGGACCTGGTGCTTACGGTCACGCAAATCTTGCGCAAGCAAGGCGTGGTGGGAAAGTTCGTCGAGTTTTTCGGGCCCGGGGTTTCGCACATGAAGCTGGCGGATCGGGCCACGATCGGCAACATGGCCCCGGAATATGGCGCCACGATGGGTTTCTTTCCGGTGGACAGTGAGACGCTCGAGTACTTGCGTCGCACGGGCCGAACGAAAGCCGAGGTCGAGCTGGTCGAACGTTATATGAAGGAGCAGCAATTATTCCGCACCGATGAGGGACCCGAGCCCAAGTTTAGCAAGCTGCTCTCGCTCGATTTGGGCACCGTCGAGCCGAGTCTGGCGGGCCCCAAGCGGCCGCAAGATCTGGTGCCGCTGAAAGCCCTGAAATCGTCGTTCCGCAAAGCGTTGAAGGCCCCGCTGGCCGAACGGGGGTTTGCCTTGGACCAGAAGGGCTCACAACGAACCGCTCAGGTCGGCAACCATGGGACCGCTACGACGATCGGCCATGGCGCAGTCGTGATCGCGGCCATTACCAGTTGCACGAACACCAGCAATCCGTCGGTGATGTTGGCCGCTGGATTGTTGGCCAAGAAAGCGGCCGAAAAGGGCCTCAAGTCCAAGCCCCATGTCAAAACCAGCCTGGCGCCAGGATCGCGCGTAGTCACCGATTATTTCGAGAAAGCCGGCCTGACCAGGCCCTTGGAGTCGTTGGGTTTTTACACCGTCGGCTACGGCTGCACGACATGCATCGGCAACAGTGGGCCGCTGCCGGATGCGGTGGCCAAGGCCGTGACCGACGGCGATCTGGTCGCGGCGGCCGTGTTGAGCGGCAACCGGAACTTCGAGGGCCGCATCAACCCGCTGGTCAAGGCTAACTATTTGGCCAGCCCGCCCCTGGTCGTGGCCTATGCCTTGGCCGGTACGGTCGACATCGACTTGCTCAGCGAGCCGCTGGGCCGGGGCAGCAATGGCCAGGACGTGTTCTTGAAAGACATCTGGCCCACCGACCAGGAAGTGCAAGCGGCGATCAAAGCCTGCGTGCTGCCGGAAATGTTTCAATCGCGCTATGCCAACGTCATGACGTCGAACGAAAAATGGAACCAATTGCGCACCAGCGAAGGCGATCTGTACGCGTGGAACGCCCGCAGCACTTACATTCAGGAGCCGCCCTTTTTGATCGATCTTTCGCGGCAGCCTGGCAAAATCCAGCCGTTGCGCGGAGCCCGCGCGTTGGCCATGCTGGGCGATTCGGTGACGACCGACCACATTTCGCCCGCCGGTTCGATCGCCGCCCAGAGCCCCGCCGGGCGCTACTTGATCGAGCACGGCGTCGATCCGCGCGATTTCAACAGCTATGGAGCGCGTCGCGGCAACGATCGGGTGATGACTCCCGGCACCTTTGCCAATATCCGCATCCGCAACTATTTGGCGCCGGGCACCGAGGGAGGCGTCACTCGCCATCTGCCGGACGGCCAGGGGATGAGCATCTACGACGCGGCCATGAAATATAAAGAGGAGCACATTCCACTGGTAATCTTTGCCGGAGCCGAATATGGCACCGGCAGCAGCCGCGACTGGGCCGCCAAGGGCACGTTGCTCTTGGGCGTGCGGGCCGTATTTGCCGTCAGCTTCGAACGCATTCACCGCAGCAACCTGGTGGGGATGGGCGTATTGCCCTTGGAAATGTCGACGGGTCAAACCTGGCAGTCGCTGGGGCTGACCGGAGAAGAGATTTACGAGATTCCCGCTCTGGGAGAGGATCTGCAACCCGCCGCGAATTTGGAGATTTCGGCCCGGGCGGCCGATGGCTCTAGCAAGAAGTTTACTTGCCGGGTGCGCATCGATACTGCGGTGGAGCTCGAGTATTATCGCAACGGCGGGATTCTTCAGACGGTCTTGCGCAAGCTGCTAGCGAATTGACGTGTTCGAAGAGAAGGACTGTCCCTGAGCAGTTCGGTTGAACTGAATTCGTCAGTTGTGGTGCGCGAGTTCTTGGCCGACCAGTTCCAGGTTGTCCTGATAGTAGGCGATCGCCTCGACCGGATTCAGGTTGAACAGTGCGCGGCCGTCGGTGGCCCAATTGCCCCCTTCGACGCGAAAGACGGCGGTGGCGGCCCGCAAGTTGGCCACGGCCTCGACCTCTTCCATGCCGCCTCCCTCGACGGCTTCGAAGCCGATCGTGACACCGACGAAGGCCGAGAGCTCGCCGCTGCGGCGGTGCCTCGCGTAAACGACGTCGTCATCGAAGTCGCAACGCACCCATTCCAGACCGCGGGGTTTTCCGCTCTCGGTAGCCAGGCGAAGAAACCTGGCTTCCAGATGCTCTCGCTGCCGATGGAAGTCCTTGCGTGCCCGGGCCAGCTCCTTCTCACGCAACCTGGTGCGGATGGGTCGCCAAGCCAAAGCGACGGTGCCGACTATGAGCAGGGACGCGATCGTTGCCACCATCCACCATGCGTACATCGCGACACGCTCCTCTCATCCCGGTCCGTGGAGTATGGATCCGATATCTAAGATTCTAATCGCCCGGCAGTGTCTGACAAGCAACGCGGACGATGGTTGGACGCTGGCCGAGCCGCCGGGGTCGGTGCCGAGGCCGTGGTCGGCAGTCATCAGGCCTCAAGACCTATTCACAAGCCCCCATTGTGATATGATAGCACGACGACCCGTCAAAAGGGCCGGGCCGCGTGACCCAGCCCGTAAGTCAGCATCGTGCCATCCGCCGAGGAGTGTTGTAGCATGCCACTAGGTAAGATCAAGAAACTGGTGCAAGACAAAGGATTCGGGTTTATTCAGACCGACACGGGGGAGGACATTTTCTTCCACCATTCGACCGTGGCCAATCAGGGTTTTGACGATCTGACTGAAGGCCAGCAGGTCGAGTACACCGTTGAACAAGGGCAGGCCCCCAAGGGAAAAGGCCCGCGGGCCGCGTCGGTAACCCCGGCCTAGGCCGTCTGTGAGGCATTCGCCTCGTTTGCGTTGCCAAGGGCAAGTGTTGCGGTTCATTCTTTTGAGCCGGCGATTCCGGCCACACGGGGGACGGGCCAGAGCGTTTTGGCATTTGTCCGGGCGCCATTCGACCGCGCGCCACCGGGGAATCGCCTTGTCGAACCAGGAGAGACCGCTTGCCGATTCTAGGCGCCCACATGTCGATCGCCGGTGGGTATTACCGTGCCGTCGAACTGGCACACGAGCACGGTTGCGAGTGCGTGCAACTATTTACCAAGAACAATAACCAGTGGCGTGCCAAAGAGCTGACCGACGCGGACGCTGAAAAGTTCGCTTCGGCCCTTGCGCGACTGGGGATTGCCTATCCCATCGCCCACGATTCGTACCTGATCAACCTGGCCACGCCGGAGCCGGAGTTGTGGGCCAGGTCGGTGGAGGCGTTTCGAGTCGAGTTGCTTCGCGCCGAAAAGTTAGGAATTCCCTATGTGGTCACGCATCCCGGCGCGTTTACCAGCAGTTCGGAGGCGGAGGGAATTCAGCGCGTGATCGAAGCGCTGGACGCCGTGCATCGAGAAACGGCCGGCATCAGGGCGTGCGCCCTGTTGGAAAACACGGCCGGCCAGGGGACCAGCTTGGGCTGGCGGTTGGAACACCTGGGGGCCATGATCGCCGGCGTGGCCGAGCCCGAGCGGCTGGGCGTGTGCATCGACACCTGCCACTTGTTCGCGGCCGGCTATCCACTGGAAACGTCCGAGCAGTACGAAGCCACGATCGCGACGCTTGAGGGGGCCGTCGGGCTGGATCGCGTCAAGGCGATTCATCTCAACGACAGCAAACAGCCGCTCGGTTCGCGCGTCGATCGCCACGAGCATATCGGCCGCGGCAAGCTGGGCCTTGCGCCTTTTCGCCATCTGTTGAACGATCCGCGTTTTCGCCAGACGCCCATGTATCTGGAAACGCCCAAGGAACAGCAAGATGGCGAAGAGATGGACGTTGTCAATTTGCGCGTGTTGCGCGGCCTGGTCGCCGCGTAGCGGCCGAGGCTTTACGGTTTGCGAGGCGCCCGAACCATCAGGACCGGAATATCGGTGCGGTGTCGCACTTCCGAAGCGACACTACCTAGGATCAGGTCGCCGATCAGGCGGTGTCCGTGCGTGGCCATGGCGATCAAGTCGCAGGCTTCGCGCTCGGCGATGGCCACGATGTGTTCGGTCGGTTCGCCCCACGCGAGCAGGGAATCGACTTTGAATCCTTCGCCGGCCAGTTCGTCCGCGCAACGCTTCAGATAAGCCCGATCCTCGCGCATTTCATCCGATTCGTCCAAGCCCAGGCGTTCTTGATTTCGCGCCATGAAGCCGTCGGCCACGTGCAACAGGGTCAGCCGGGCGCCGGTCAATCGCGCCAGGGCGCGCACGTGCTTGAGAATGGCTTCGTCGGCCGACGAATTGTCCAGGGGAATGAGAATATGCTGGTACACGTCGATCGTTTCCGCGGGGCCGAGGATCCCAGGACCAGACTCATCGGTCGAATAACAACTCGATCAGGAGATATGCATTCAATAATACGATCGCGACCGTCACGATCCAAGCCAGCACGGTCAAAGCCGGACGATTGGCAAAACGGCCCATCTTGCGACGGTCCGAAGTGAACATCACCAACGGCACCACCGCGAAGCTCAATTGCATCGAGAGAACGACCTGGCTCAACACGAGAAGTTTCCCGACCCCAACCCCGCCATAGAAGTAGGTCACGACCACCGCGGGCACGATCGCCATGCTGCGGGTCAACAAGCGGCGGACCCAAGGTCGTAATCGCAGATTGAGAAAACCCTCCATCACGATCTGTCCGGCCATGGTACCGGTGAGGGTCGAGTTCTGTCCCGAAGCCAACAGCGCGATGGCAAATACCGTGCTGGCAAAGGGAATTCCCAGCACCGGGTTCAGGAGCTTATACGCGTCGTTGATGTCCACCACGTGGGAATGCTCCGTACCGTAGAAGGTCGCGGCGCTGACAATCAAGATCGCAGCGTTGATGAAAAAGGCAAACAACAGCGCGACCGTGGAATCGATCGTGGCAAACCGCACGGCCATGGCTTTGCCTTCGTCATCACGCTTGAACGCCCGAGTCTGGACGATACTTGAGTGCAAGTAGAGGTTATGCGGCATGACCGTGGCTCCCAGGATTCCGATGGCCACGTAGAGCATCTGCGGATTGCGGACGATCTGCGGACTCGGCAGCAAGCCCGCCACGAGCGGCCCGAGAGCCGGCTCCGAGATGATGATCTCGTACGCGAAGCACAACCCAATGACCGCGATCAAGCTGGCCACCAGAGCTTCGATATAGCGAAAACCTTTGTTCTGCAAGTAGAGCACGATCACGACGTCAAGCGCCGTGAGGATCACGCCGGTGACCAGGTCGATGCCGAACAGCAGATTCAAGGCGATCGCCGAACCGATGACCTCCGCCAGATCGCACGCCGCGATGGCGATTTCGCACAGGACCCATAAGAACAAGCCCACCGGCCGCGAAAAGTGATCCCGACAGGCCTGGGCCAAATCGCGGCCCGATGCGATGCCCAACTTCAACGCCAGATGTTGCAGCACAATGGCCACGAAGTTGGAAAGCAGCACCACCGAGAGCAACGTGTATCCGAACTGCGCTCCGCCGGCCAGATCGGTGGCCCAATTGCCGGGGTCCATGTAACCCACGGCGACCATCAGGCCGGGCCCCGAAAAAGCCAGCAGCTTGGTCCAGAAGCCACGCTGAGAGACCGGCACGGTCGCATAAACTTCGGGCAGCGAGGGCCCCCGCGACTCGTGGCGCCAACCGGTCTCGCGGAAGGAATCTCCGGCGCCATCCGATCCCGAGTATTGGGGCGCGTCTTTCTTCATGGTGAATTGACGTTTCGTGCTTCCGCTGGCGACGATCCGGCGAGCGCCGGCCCATGGTTCATCTAACAGTTATTATCGTGCAGCCGGGGCCAATTTTCCAATATGAGAAATTATATTTTTGGATAACAGAAAAGTAAGGTTTATCGCTGTTACGCCGCTTACCAGGACGCATATCCGACATCCACCGTTTGGAACATGTCCCATCTGAGAAGGCTGGAGAAAATGGAGAGAAGGATCTCGATTTACAGTCGATAAATGACCTGTGCCAGCGGGCAGAAGTTCTATCCTCATTTATAGTTCTGAAAAGTTGACATCGCCATCGCGACCGCTAAATTAACGGTAGGCAATCGCACTTCCCCGGCCATTTGCAAAACTGGGTCAGGCCCATGGGTTTGACGTATTTCAAGCGTTACCGCATGGAAATCGACCTGACCGGGCGAGTGTTCGAGGCCCAGGAGCTGCCGGTCGAATATCGACTGGTCGCCTGGGATGACTCGCTGCTGGAGGTCCATGCGGAGACCAAATACCACAGTTTCCGTGCCGAAATTGACGCCAATGTGTTCCCCTGTTTGGGTGACTGGTCGGGCTGCCATCGGTTGATGCACGAGATTCGCGGCAAGCAGGGTTTTCTGCCCGGCGCCACGTGGCTGATGGCTTATGAGTCGAGCGAAACCGGCGAGCTGGAATACTGCGGCACGATTCAAGGGATTCGCGACTTCGCGGGACTTGGCGCGATCCAGAATCTGGGCGTGACTCCCGAGCATCGAGGCCGTCAGCTTGGCACCAGCCTGTTGATCCAGGCGCTCGGTGGGTTTCAGAGAGCCGGCCTGCGTCGCGCCTTTTTGGAAGTCACGGCCCAGAACGACGGTGCGATTCGTCTGTATCAGCGCCTGGGCTTTACCAAGGCCCGCACGGTCTACAAAGCCGTCGAGGTTGCGTACTCCTAGGCCTTGGAGTACGTTCTAGGGCTGCCTGCGGCGACCAAAATGTAAGGCGTCGCCTTCCCGTGGAACACCAGGAGCGCACGTGACGGAGCCCATTCTTTCTCACACTTTCGGCAACGGCCTGGTGTTGGTGGCCGAACCGATGATGTCCCTGGAATCGGCCGCGTTCACTTTCTTGGTGCCCGCCGGTTGTTCCTTCGACCCCGACAGGCTTTCCGGCCTGGGTTCTTTTACGTGCGAAATGGGATTGCGGGGTTCGGGCAAGCGCGACAGCCGTCAATTTGTCCAGGATCTGGAAAACCTGGGCGTCGAACGCGGCGAATCGGTTTCCAACAGCCACACGAGTTTCAGCGGCGCCACGCTGGCCAAGAACTTGTTTCCGGCACTGGAGATTTTCGCCGATCTGCTGCGACGGCCGCATTTTCCCGACGATCAGCTCGAAGCAGCCAGGCTCGTGGTGTTGCAAGAGTTGCGGGCGATCGAGGACGAGCCGGGCCAGAAAGTGATGCTCGAACTGCGCCGGCGCCAGTATCCCGAGCCGTGGGGACGCTCGAGCCACGGCGACGTCGCGGCGTTGGAGTCGATCGGACTAAAACAAGTCCGCGACTTCTTTGCGCAACACTACCATCCCAATGGCACGATTTTGGGCATCGCCGGGAACTTCGATTTTCCGCGATTGAAAGACCAGGTGGGGCAACTGTTCGACGATTGGTCGCCGCGCCAGACGCCGTTGCCCGCCACGGGCCGTTCGCTTGCTAAACGCGAACATCTGGCGCACGAGTCGAACCAGACGCAGATCGGCATCGGCTTCGACAGCCTGGCGTATCGCGATCCCGATTACTTTCAGGCCTGGGGGGCTGTCGGGGTGTTGAGCGGCGGCATGAGCTCGCGCCTGTTCACCGAGGTCCGCGAGAAGCGCGGCCTGTGCTACACCGTCTATGCCACGATGCACACATTGCGCGATCGCGGCAGCGTGCTCTGTTACGCGGGCACCAGTTCCGAACGGGCACAGGAAACTTTGGATGTCACCCTGGCCGAGCTGGTGCGACTGGCCGAAGGCGTCCGAGCCGACGAGCTGTCGCGTTTGAAGGCCCGTATCAAGAGCGGCCTGATCATGCAGCAGGAATCGAGTTCCTCGCGCAGCAGTTCGATTGCCCGCGACTGGTATCACTTGGGCCGCGTGCGGACTTTGGACGAATTGAGCCGCGTGATCGATGCGCTATCGTGCGAGAGCATCAACGCTTACCTTGCGGCGCATCCGCCGGGCGACTTCACGGTTGTCACGCTGGGGCCCCAGCCGCTGGAGGTGCCCGTTGGAGTTTCGTAAGCATTCGCTGGGAAACGGACTGCAAATCGTGGCCGAGTGCAATTCCGAGGCCTATTCGACGGCGGTCGGCTTTTTCGTGCAGACCGGCGCCCGCGACGAGACGGCCGAGATCGCGGGCGTGAGCCATTTTCTCGAGCACATGATGTTCAAGGGCACGCCCACCCGCACGGCCCAGGACGTGAACCGGGAGTTCGACGAATTGGGAGCCAACTACAACGCGTTCACGAGCGAAGAACACACCGTCTATTACGCCGCGGTACTGCCGGAGTATCAAACGGGCGCCGTCGAGCTGTTGGGCGACATGATCCGGCCCTCGCTGCGTGAAGAAGACTTCAACACCGAGAAACAGGTGATCATCGAAGAAATCAAGATGTACGAAGACCAGCCCCCGTTTGGCGCCGACGAAAAATGCAAGGCGGCCCATTTCGGCCCGCACCCGCTGAGCCACAGCGTGTTGGGCACGGTCCAAAGCATTACGGATTTGCGCGTCGAGGTCATGCGCCAGTATTTCGAGCGCCGCTACTGCCCCGGAAACATCACGCTGGTCGGCGCGGGGCGACTCGACTTTGCCGCGCTGGTCGAAACGGCCGACCGGCTGTGCGGCCCGTGGCGGCCCATGGACGCTCGCCGCGAAGCGCTTTCCGCCCCGCCCCATCGGGGGTTTCAATGTTTGATCAAAGATACGGCCACGCTGGAGTACGTGCTGCAACTTTCCAACGGCCCGGCCGCCACCGACGTCGACCGCTATGCCGCCAAGCTGTTGGCCACGGTCCTCGGTGACGATTCGGGCAGCCGGCTGTTTTGGGGCCTGGTCGATAGCGGGCTGGCCGAGCAGGCCTCGCTCAGCCATCACGACTATCAGGGCGCCGGAGTTTTCATGACGTACATGAGCTGCGAACCGGAACAAGCCCAAGAGAACCTGCGGCGCATCGCGCAGATTTACGCTCAGGCCGAAAAAGAAGGCGTTACCGACGCCGAGCTGGCTCAGGCCAAGAGCAAAGTCAACTCGCGGATCGTGCTGGGCAGCGAACGGCCCCGCGGCCGGCTGTTTACGGTCGGCGGCAATTGGATGCAGCGACAGGAATACCACACGGTGCAACACGAGTTACAGGCCATCGACGCGGTTTCGCCGCAGGACCTCGCGCAGGTGTTGAACCGCTATCCGCTTTCGATCAATACGACACTGGCCATCGGCCCGGCCGCGGGGCTCAGCGCGCCGACATGACATCGCGCCGCGCGCGGCCCGTTGCGTCGCTCTGGGTCCGCTTGAAGGCGGATTGAGGAACCTTGTCAAATGAATTAAAATGCGTCCAGTCGTTTAAATTACCCGGAGACGATTGAATGGAACGCACGTTGATCTTGCTCAAGCCCGATTGCGTCCAGCGCCGCCTGGCGGGCCGCGTGTTGAGCCGTTTCGAGGACAAGGGGCTCAATATCGTCGCGCTGAAAATGATGCGGATCACGCCGGCGCTGGCCAAGCAACATTATGCCGAGCACGTGGAGAAGGCCTGGTACCCCACGTTGGAAAAGTTCATCACCGGGGGACCGATCGTGGCCGGCATCGTCGAAGGCCTGGAGAGTATTCGCGTGGTGCGCGAGATGCTGGGTGCGACCAGCGGGCTGAAGGCGGCCAGCGGCACGATTCGTGGCGATTTCAGTTCCAGCCGCCAAATGAACCTGGTCCACGCCTCCGACGGCCCCGACGCCGCCCAGCGCGAGATCGGGCTGTATTTCAAGCCCGAAGAGATCTGCGATTTCGAGCCCACATTGACGCCCTGGCTGCGAGCCGGCGACGAACACTAGACCCCAGCGCATCAACGCTCGGGGCACAAAGCCGGCGCCACTTCTGCGACCGGCGCGCGAGGAAGGGAAGGGGAGCCGCACGCGAGCAGTCGGTTTTTGCCAGAGGAATCAAGAAGATCCGTTTCACCCATGACAACCCAGTCCGGTTTTGTTTGTCGAACGATCGATTGTTTTTCGCCGTGGAGGCCCCAGTGATGATGCCCTCGAATCGCAACGTTTGTCGTCGCTGCGCGACAGTCTTCGCGGCCCTTGTTATCAGCCTGGCGGGCCCCGCCGCCTTTGCATTGGACGCCGCCTTTCACCATGTGCATCTTAACGCGTCCGATCCGCCGGCTGCCGCCGCGTGGTATGCCAAAAACATGGGGGGCGAAGCGACCAAGGTTGGCCCGTTCAGCGCCGTCGGATTTGGAAAGGTAAAGATCCTGTTCTTCAAGAGCAAGGAAGGCACGCCGGGCAGCGTCGGCAGCGCGGTGGACCATATCGGCTTTTCGTACAAGGACATCGACGCCAAGATGAAGGAACTGGCCGACTCGCAAGTCGAAATCGTCTCGGGGGTCGAACAGGAAGGTCCGATCAAGTATGCGTTCGTCAAAGACCCGTGGGGGACGTTGATCGAAATCGTGCAGGATCCCGAGATCGTGGGCTTTCATCATGCGCATCTGGCGACGACCGATCCCCAGGCAACGCTGAAATGGTACACCGATGCCTTCGGAGGCGAAGTGACGCGGTTCGCCGGGCTGATTCCCGGAGTGCGCTATGGCGACGTGTGGGTGCTGGTCAAAAAAGTCGCAAAAACACCGGCGCCCACCAAGGGCCGCGCGATCGATCACCTGAGCTGGGCTTTTGCGGATCTCGATGCGGCGGCCGTGGAACTCAAAGCCAAGGGAGTCAAATTCAACAGCGGCCCTTATGCCTTCGGCAGCGGCAAGATCGCGTTCGTCGAGGATCCGCTGGGCGTGCTGATCGAACTGGTCGGTCCGGCATCCAAAAAACCGTAGCCAATGAATCTGAGGCTACTGCCAATTCAGTCCCATCTGCTCAAGCCGCTGCCTGAGCAGATCCAGATTCCAGACGCGGACTGCCGTTTCGTTGAGAGTCAAATATACCAACTTGCTCCCGGTCTCATCGAATCGAACCGCGGCGATCGGCCCGGCGGACGCGCGCAACGTCAGCAGAAGGTCGATCGTCGCTCCCTGGACGCGCCAGAGTCGGATCGTTCGATCTCGAGAGGCGCTGGCCAGCAGCCGCCCGTCACGGCTAAAAGCCGCCGACGTGACATTGTCGGCGTGAGCGTTTTCGACCAGGACCATTTTCTTGTCGCTCGGACGGAGCAGGGCCAGTGAACCCTGCTCGGTACCTGCCACGACGAGCTGGTCGTTCGGACTGATGGCCACGCACAGCACCTGTCCGGCAGTGCTGTCGAACGCCGCCGTGAGGTTTCCTGTCCGCGCATCGAGCAATTTCAACGTGCGATCACTTGAGCCAGCCGCGATCCAGGCCTCTCCAGCGGCCACGCACGAGACCTCGCTGACGCCGGCCACGACCGCGGCGATTCGGTTAGACCATTCGCTCGTGAGGTTGAATTCTGGAACGCTCCAAGAAACGACTCGGCTGGCAGGCTTCGACCCGAGTATCCCGACTTCCGCGCCAACACCTGCCCAGAGCTTCCGTCCATCCCGGGCAAAGCTGACGCACATGGGCTCGGACACTTTATGCCGCACCACCGGTTCGCTTTGGCCCATCCGCCATAAGTAGACCCGGTTGCCATCCGGGCAGCCTAAAGCCAGGTATTCCTCTTTGGGGTCGACGGCCAGCGTCGACTGCACTGTCACCCGGTTATTAAGCGACCACTCGTCGGATAGCCGCCCCGAAGCGAGATCCCAACAAGTGACAAAGCCCCGTGCCGCCTCCATTTGTTGCGTCGCACAAACGAGCTGTTGCGTCTGCTGGGTGACGTCGATCGCTCGGATCGGATGGACCTGCTGCGCCACGGCTGTTTGTTCGCGCAAGCCGCCAATTTCGAAAAGAGCAACGCCCAGGTTTGCGACGCTGGCCAACAGCCGGCCCTGCGGCTGGAACACCGGATAGATGATCCCGGTCAAAGTCCGTTTGCTGACCAAGGTTCCCGAAGCGACGTCCCAAAGTCTCAGTGTTTTGTCGCTGGCGGCCGAAACGACCAGGTTTCCATCCGGGCTAAAATCGATGTTGTATGTGGGACCATCGTGAGCAAGTCCAAACTCCGTGTCGACAAGCTTTCTCACGACATCGCCGCTCTGGGCGCTAATCAGCCACAATTCTCGGTCGCGCTCATTGTCGAATGCGATCAATTGGCCATTGGGGCTGAAACAAACTCGTCCCTGTCCCTTAGCCGGTGCCTTCCATTTGTCGAGCGGCGCAAACGTCTGGCTATTGAGCAACGAAAGCGATGGGCTTCCGCAGGCAATCGTTTGCCCATCGGGACTCAAACTCACGTTGATCAGGCCGTTGTCCGTTTTCCAAGTGCCGAGTGGTTTTCCATCGCCAGGAATTTGCCACGACTTGACCTCGCCGTCCTCGCAGGCCGAAATCAGTCGATTCCCGTCCCGGCTTGACAGCAGCGATTGGACGCGGGCTTTATGTGCTTGCCAGGAGTAGCGTTTGGCCGGCTTCACGGTCGTATCCCACGCGTGAATCGCGCCGAACCTGGAACCTACCAGCAGCCATTTCCCGTCGGGGCTGAAAGTGATCGCCGTGACGCCGTCCGGGTGGCCGCCTGCCAACTCCGAGGTTAGCGCGGATTGAAAACGGAAAGTCTCGATTGTTTTGCGCGTTTCCACGTCGTAGATCATTACCGAGGCGATGGCCAGAGAATGATATTGTCCGCAAGCCAATCGGCGACCATCAGCGTCAAAGGCCAGGCAAAACGGGTTCTCCTTCCGAGCCAGATCGCCAACCGGACGCAGGTCAACGCCTGCCAGGCAAGTCGCCACTTCCGTTCTGAGATCCGTGAGATTGCGACTTTTGGTCGCAACTTTGCTCGCCTCGGTCAACACCTCCATCCCTTCCCACGTCCAGCCCGCACGACGCAAACTGCTCCCCTCGCGCGCCCGATTGACGAGCTCGTAATATCGGTGCGTTGCTTCGGCTTCGCGGGCCACCTTCGTTTCGCCGGCTTTTAACGCGGCTTCTTGACGGTGCCGATTCACTTGCAGGAGTGCGCCAATCGACACGATGGCAATGACCACTGCGCTGAGCAGGGCTGCCCGCGCTGCCGTACGATGGTGGCGCATCCACCGACCAAGCCTTTCGCGAGATGATTCTCGATATGCGGTCACGGGTTCATCGGCGTTCCATTTTTCGATATCTCTGGCCAGCTCGCGCGGCGAGGCGTAGCGGCTGGCTAAATCATGGGCCATGGCTTTGAGACAAATCGCCTCGAGGTCTCGCGGAACTTTCTTGATCGCGCTGGGTCGTGGGAACTCCCCACGCTTAACAGCGTGCAGTAACTCTGCGAGATCGCCGGACGGCACATGCGCGAACGGCGATTGGCCGGTCAAGATGCAGTACAGCGTGGCGCCCAAACTACAAACGTCGCTGGCGGGCCCCAACAGATGCAAATTGCCCGAAGCCTGCTCGGGGCTCATGTATTGGGGCGTGCCAACCGCCGAACCC
The DNA here is from genome assembly GCA_041499515.1 of Planctomycetia bacterium. GTDB lineage: Bacteria > Planctomycetota > Planctomycetia > Pirellulales > PALSA-1355 > PALSA-1355. Next base: position 45,383 of record JBGQKM010000002.1, read on the forward strand.
ATCTGCGTGGGAGTCGACCCGGTTGTCGATGGCGGCTTGATCAACGATTCGTCGGCTCGATCGACAGGATCGGGCCGACCCATCAACCTGGCTAATCCCCAATCGACCACCAGCGTTTCGCCAAATTTGCCCAGCATGATATTGCTGGGTTTGAGATCCCGGTGCAGGACGCCGCGGCTATGGGCATATTCGATCGCGTTGCAGACATCAATGAATCGGCCCAACAAACCGCGAAATTCCAAAGCCCTCGCACCCGGTTCCGCCAAATTCCGGTCAACCTGGTGATATCGTTTGATGGCCGTCTCCAGGCTTTCTCCGCGAATCAACCGCATCGCGTAATAGGGCCGGCCATCGGCATAGGTGCCAAAGCCGTAGACGGGCACGATTCCAGGGTGCTCAAGCGCGCCGGTAATCTCGGCCTCGATGACAAAGCGGCTGCGACTATTCGGATCGTGGGCGTGGCGCGACTGGATTTCCTTGAGCGCCACCTCGCGATGAAGTTCTTCGTCTTCGGCCACGAAGACTTCGCCAAGTCCGCCCTTGGCATGGGGCCGCAGGATCCGGAATCGCGGACCAGTCGACCTTGCGGCGTCGGCCGATGCGCCGGTCTCCGGCAGCCGCACGCGCGTGGCAGTCCGATCCGCCGATTGGGATTCGACCCAGGCTTGCGTCAAACCGGCCTCCAGCTCAGGATTGTTCATCTCCTGCACGATCTGGCGGATCGATTCGATCGAGCCATCGGCTAGCGGATCGTTTTCTAAAGCGACGTCGTGGCGCTGCAGATGCTCGCCCACCAGCGCTTCGAGTTGCGCGTGTTCGTCGGCCGATATTTGCTGTTGATCCCGAAGGATCTGTGCAAGCGACTGTTCCTTATCCGACACCCATTTTCGCAGGGCCACCAGCAGCTCGTCGCGATTGATGAACTCCAACTGAAGCGCGATCATCCCGGTCAGAAGGTTTCGATCAGCGTTCATGGGGCCAGCTTACAAGCAAAAACCGCGCGGATATAATGTAACGAGTTGGCTTTCATGCGGGGCGATCGCACGTCCCTGAGCGCATCGCGGCCAGCGCCACCATTGCGGACAGGGCCATCAGCGCGCGTAATTTACCGCCCAGACGCGCGCAACGCAACAAGTTCGCCGGGCTGGGTCGCTCCATACCGCGCCTCCCCGCCGCCGGGTCGCCGCCTTGATTCTTGTTTTCGTTCCACCACGGAAATGTCGAGCCCGCTTTCAATCGGCCTATTGCGGCGGAAATCGATCTCGGGAATCCGGGGTCGACCGAAGCGGACTCAAACTTGGCAACTTCCCAGGAGCCAAGGCACTTGCAAATAGGCGCTCGCGAGTGCCCGCGTTCGAGGTGAGCTCTTTACGGCGAGATGGCCGCGGAACTTCGCTGGCGCGCGGGCCATAAGAAGAGGTCGCATTGCTTGCCGGCACCCAATGAATACAGCAGGTCTCCACCCTCTGCGAAGCCGACTTTCGAAATCGTTGTGCCATGACCGTTGAGCACGAGGATCTCTTCGCGCGAGGCAACGTCCCAAAGTTTGACTGTGCCTTGAGAGCCACCGCTTGCGAGTGTTTTGCCATCTGGCGAAAACGCGATCGTCGTAATGGGGCGTTGATGCGTCACGATCCGACCGACCGGCGCACGTGCCTGCACATCCCAAACGAAAAGGAAATCATCGATCCCTCCGGTAGCCAACAAACTGCCGTCGGGGGACCAGGCGATAGCGTCCACGCGGTCATCGTGGCCCGCCAGCACTGCCGACACGGTGCCATCGGCGACGTGCCAGACGTGGACTTTGTTGTCGGCACATCCGACGGCCAGGAGACGGCCATCGGGCGAAAATGAAACGTCATGGCAAACGTCGCCTGGCCTAAGATCGTGCCGGAGCGCACCGCTGGCCGTGTCCCAAACTTTGATCGTTCGATCCTCGCTGCAAGAAGCGAGCGATGCCCCATCTGGGGAGACGCTTAGGTTCCACATCCGATCCTGATGACCTTGGAGCGTGTGCAGCAGCGTCAGCTCAGGAAAACGCCACAGCCGGATCGCATTGTCCTTGCCAGCGGTCACCAGCAGGTTGCCGCGTCGGGAGAAGCGGATGTCATCGATGGCGCGATCGCCGTGGGCTGAAAACTGTTTCAGCAGTTTGCGCGTCGCCAAGTCGTAGAGCCGGATATTTCCCGAATAGTCGCCCAGCGCGACGAATCGCGAGTCGGGCGATAGGTCCACGGCACGCCCGGGATCTTCCTTGGCGATCCGAATTCTGCCCGGTTCGGCCAGCTCATTCCATATGTGGACGACGCCGTCGTCTCCACCGGTGGCCATCTGGCGGCCATCGGGCGAAATGGCAATCGAAAAGAGTTTCGAGTTTCGTGACCACAACGCGCGGCCTCGACTGCCGGCGCCCCAAAACTGCGCATATCCATCACGGTCGGCCGAAACGACCCAGCGATCATCGGGCGTGAAGGCAACGTCATGGACATGGCCGCGATTGTTCTCGAACGACATCTTTTGGCGATGCCCAGCCACGTCCCAGACCTTGACACAGGCATCCTCGCTCGCGCTGGCAAGCTCCTTACCATCGTGGGAAAAGGCAATCGCGGTCACGCCCCGCGTGTGGCCTTCGAGCGCGACAATTTCGCCGCGGTTAGACAGGTCCCACAGACGAATCGTCGCGTCGTCGCTCGTCGAGGCTAGCGTGGTACCATCGGGCGAGACCGCCAGCATCCGAATCGGCTTGCCGTCGCCGCCCATTTGTTCGCGCGGCGACCAATCGGCCGTGTCCCAGAGTTCCATGAAGGCGACGGCGCCGCCGACAATGAGAGTTTGCCCGTCGGGCGTAAACGCCAGCGCGAGGGCTTTGCCGCCGCCCATTTCCGGCCTTCGGACGAGCCGTCCGCTGTCCACCTCCCACACCGCGCCAGCGTCCTTGCTCGTGGTTGTCAACCACCTACCGTCGGGCGAAAATGAAACGCTGTTGATGCCTTGGTCATGCGCGGTCCACGTACGTTCGAGCGCGCCGGTTGCGGCCTCCCAGAGCCGCACCTGACCATCTTCTCCGGCCGTGGCCAGAGTACGTCCGTCCGGCGAATACCGGCACACGTAGACCGGGCCCGAACGCACATCCAGCGGCCGCTCATCGAGATGGCACAACGGCCGCAGGTAATGCCATGCGAACGTGCGATGGTCGGGCTCCGAGGCTCCCGGCCGATGCTTGTCGAGCAAGGAGGCGGCATCGGCGATCCGGCCATCGTTCCACGCTTGCTGCGCTAGGCGCATGTCGCCCGGGTAGGCTCGACGCGCCTCATCGTCATGTATCCGGGCTGCGGCTAGGGCATTTTCTCTGGCAGTGACCGCCTCCTCTCTGGCGTTGACGGCCTGGCGCAGCTCTTCGGTATGATGACTCAGTCGCACGTTAACCAGCGCGCCGCCGGCAATCACGATCGCCGCGCACGCGACGCTCACGATCACTAATGCCGCGAACGCGGGGCGCCGGCGGGCCCATTTGGCGGCGATCTGGCAGCCGGTGAGTGGGCGTGCCACGGTCGGTTGATGGCGCAAAAACCGCCGCAAGTCGATGGCCAGTTCGTGGGCCGTGGCATAGCGATCCGCCGGTCTTCTGGCCATGCACCGCAGCGTGATTGCTTCCAGATCGCGTGGCAGATCGGCGCGAATGCGTCGCGGCGCGACCGGTTCGCTCGCGATCAATTGACGTAGCGTGTCGACGTCGGTCTTGCCCACGTACGGCGCCGCGCCCAAAAGCATCTCGTACAGAAGCGCGCCCAGCGAATAGACATCGGTTCGCACGTCGAGCTCGTCGACTCGTCCCTCGGCTTGTTCCGGCGACATATAAGCCATGGTGCCGACAATCGCGCCGGTGCGGGTTTCGCCGCTCTCTTGTTCGAGTAGTTTGGCCATGCCGAAGTCGGTCAACTTCGGCGATACCTCCGGGTGTTCGCCTTCGACAATCGGACCGGCGCCAGGTGCAACCACGTCCAGCAGCACGTTGCTGGGCTTGATGTCGCGATGCAACACGCCTCGACTATGCGCATGGTGGACCGCTTCGGCCAATTGGAGGGCAACCGCCGCCGCTTGGCGGGCGCCCATCGGGGCGGCACGCTGGCGCAGCCACGCGGCCAGCGTGGGGCCGGCGCAGTATTCCGAGACCAGATAGCACACCGGGCCATCTTCGCCGACCTCATACAGCGCGACCAGGTTCGGGTGGCTCAGGCGCGCGGCCGCCTCGGCCTCGCGCAGAAACCGGCGTCGCAGACCTTGATCAGCGATCGCGTCGAAGCGCGGTATCTTGATCGCCACTTGGCGGCCGAGTCGAGGATCGTGGGCCAGATAGACGATGCCCAATCCGCCATGGCCCAACTCGCGCTCGATCTCGAAGCGTCCCAGGTATCGCGGTCGTGCCGCGGCTGCTTCCTCAGAGTCACCTTTTGGCCGAGGGTTCTGGCGACGAGCCCGATCCAACAACTCCAGACAGCTTTTGGCGCCTTCCCACTCGGCGGCCAGTTCACGATCGAGCTGGGCGGCCGATTCGTCCAGTTCGGCTGTGTGGGTGCCGGTGGCCAGCGCTTCGTCGTACTGCGCCATCAGGCGCGTCAGAATGTCTTCGCGCGAATCGGCGTCTTGGTCTTTCATCGGACTTGACACAGTTCTTCTTCCAACCGGCGGACCGCGCGGCCCCAGAGTTTGCGTGCCGCATCGGCCGATTTTTTCAGTTCGGCGCCGATTTCGACGAACGAAAGTCGCTCCCAAGTTCGCAGTACCAACACTCTGCGCAGCGGTTCCGGCAAGCGGCCCAACGCCACTTGCACGCGCCGCGCCTCGTCACCTGCGATGGCCACATTGCTGGGCGATGCTTCGTCGCACAAGCCCACGAGCGCTCGTTCCGGAGTGAGCTCCAGCGGTATTTCACGCGTGACACTGCGTTTTTCGGTGTGACGATGAAAGCGGACGTTGTTCGCCAGGCGATTGGCGAGGATCGCGGTCAGCCAGGCGAACAGCTCTCGCTCGGTCGTGCCCCGGAAGCTGGCAAAGTCTCGTTGCACCTCGACGAACGAGTCCTGCACCAGGTCGGAGGCGGCCGCCTTGGGCCGCAGATCCGAGTCCAACGCGTCGTTGGCCTTCATCAACAAATACTTCCGGCAGCCCTCCAAAAGAGAGCCCAGCGCGGCACTCGAACCCCCGCGGGCTTGTTCCAGCCACTGCTCGATCTGTCTGGATCCCAAGCGGCTGCCGGTCTGCGGCTTCGCGGCAGGTTGGTTGCCGGTTAACAAGCGAGGACCTCGCCTAAACACCAAGGAACGATTCCAGCGGAAAGCGGACGCCCCAGTATTGTCTCTCGACCGGGAGAGAATCAAGCAACTTTTGGCGAATTCAACTTGATTCTTGGAATTCGGGAGATTTTTTCGGTTTCTTTCGTCCGGTCTGTTTGCGAGTGGTTCCTACTGGGTTAAGGGAATAGGCGATACCGCGTATCGCGCCACCGGGGCGCGATGTGGAAGTTGAATCCCGCGCATTCCGAGCCCGGATCGGTTCCAGGCTCAATCCAATTGAGAAATATCGGTTCAATACACTCGGCCCAACCCGAGCGACGCCCTAATCCCCGCCGCCGGGTGTAGGCGGTCAGAAGGACCCAGTTACCTCCAGCCATCGGGAGCCCGCTAATGCACCGCATTTTCGCTTCGCTAATTCTTTTCTGCGCGACTTTCGTCGTTTTGCCTCTGCCCTCTTCGGCCGCACCCATCACGGTTCCGTCGGGCTTGAATCCAGGCGAGCAATACCGGCTCGCTTTCGTGACCAGTACGACAAGAGATGCCACGTCGTCCAACATCGCGGACTACAACGCGTTCGTGACCACCGCCGCGAACTCCGAGCCCCTACTACTCGCCTTGGGGACAACTTGGTCCGCGATCGCCAGTACCCCGACAACCGACGCCAGAGTTACCACATCTACGGACTTCGGGGTTGTAACTACCGACGCCAGCTTCCCTATCTACCGCCTCGACGGCGCCTTGGTCGCTGCCTCCAACCTCGATCTCTGGGACGGCACCATCGGGGCTACCATTTCACTAGATCAATCGGGCCACACCCCAGGAGTTCCCCAAGCTGTCTGGACGGGCACCAGCCCCGACGGTGGCTCGAATTCCCTCCACGGGCTTGGGAACGCGGCTCCCGTGCTCGGGCTCGACAACGTTACGGGTTCTACTTGGGTCGATTGGACCACCACCTTAAAAGCCAACCCCGAACGCTTTTTTGCGATTTCGGGAGTCCTCACAGTGGTGCCTGAGCCCAGTACAGGAGTGCTGGCGGTCATCGCCTGTGGCATGATCTGGTGGTGGCGGAAGCGGAGTCCGCTCGTGGCCTCGAAGATTCACCACGGCGCGAGTATCCGGCTTCGTCGGTTGATGCTGTTTGTCGCCGCGATGCTTCTGATCCCCGCACAAATCGTCTGGGCGACGCCGATCACCCTGGGAGTCATGGGCGACAGCCTCAGCGATGAGTATTCGGAGCAAACCTATGGCGCGTATGCGCAAAGCTGGACCCAACAGTTCGTTCAATACCGCGGAATCGATCTCGGGCCGACGGCCGCGGCGGCCGGCCAGCCGGGCGGGACGTGGGGCGAACCGCGACGAACCGGCTTCGAGTACAACTGGGCCCGCTACGGCGACACCACCGGCGACCTGCTGGCCGCCGGCCAACCGACCGGACTGGCCGCGCAGATCGGTCCCAAGGGAATCAACTACGCCGTCCTGATGATCGGATCGAACGACCAGCTCTTCGACGGCAACAACGCGTACCAGAACATCTACAGTGGCGCGTGGTCGCCGGCACAAATTAACACCTGGGCCAATGGTGTCGCTTCCAATATTGCAACCGCGCTGAACACCGTGGCTCCGACCGGGGTGAAAATGGTGCTCGTCAATACGGCCGATTACGGCGTCGCTCCTTATGTCAACACCGTGGCTGTGAATGCGGCCGGTCGTCAGGCGGTCTCCGATGTTCTCCGCACGGTGCTCAGCCCAAAGATCGAAGCGCTCGCGGCGGCACAGCATCTCCCGTTCGTTGATTTGCTGGGCGCCTTGGAGGCCATTTACGGACCCCAAACCGGCCTCCATTCCACGCTGAATATTGGCAACGTCGCCATTCAATTGCAGAGCCTCGACTCGGGTGCCAATCCCACGGCCGGATTCGTAGGAGACGGCATCCACCCCAACACGACAATCCAGGGGATCATCGGCAATCTCGTGATCGAGGGGCTGGACATCGGCTATGGGGCCAATCTTTCGCTCTTCAGCGAGCAGGAGATCCTGGCCCACAAGGGCCTGGCGTACGGCGGCGCAGATACGCTGACCGCGCAAATCGGGCCGTACAGCGCCTACGTGACCAACTTCGTAGTGCCCGAGCCAAGCTCGCTGGTTCTGGCCGGTTTCGGCATCGTCGGGCTTTTGGCAGCCGCTGCCCGACGGAAATTCGTAGGTCACGCACTGGAGTGCGTGACGGGATCGTCACGGGTATTTCCATGGTCACGCATCGGGGCGTGACCTATGCAAAACAACATCGACAA
>JBGQKM010000003.1:0-48209 GCA_041499515.1 Planctomycetia bacterium
ACGTCCAAGGACGTTCAGCACATGGTCCAGCGCATCGAATCGTTGGGCCTGAAGGCCCACGTGATCGTCGGCACGGAACGCACGGTGATCGCGGCGGTCGGCGACGATCGCAAGACCCACAAGGAATCTCTGGAAAGCGGACCGGGGGTCGCAGAAGTCATGCCCATCCTGGCGCCGTACAAAGTCGCCAGCCTCGAGGTGAAACACGAGCCCACTACGGTTCGCGCCGGCAGCCTCACGGTCGGCAACGGCACGATCGGCGTCATCGCCGGACCGTGCTCGGTGGAAACCGAAGCGCAGATCCTTGCCGCGGCCCAGGCGGTCAAGGCGGCTGGCGCCACGGCTCTGCGCGGCGGAGCGTTCAAGCCGCGGACCAGCCCTTACAGTTTCCAGGGCCTGAAAGAAGAGGGATTGAAACTGCTGGCGGCGGCCCGCGACGCCACGGGCCTGGCCGTCGTGACCGAAGTGGTCGCCACCGAGGATGTGTCGCTGGTGGCCCGCTATGCCGACGTGTTGCAAGTCGGCGCGCGCAACATGCAAAACTATCGCCTGCTGGAAGCGGTGGGCGATACCGACCGGCCCGTGCTTCTGAAGCGCGGCGCCAGCGCCACGATCGACGAGTTGCTATTGGCCGCCGAGTACATCCTCAACGCCGGCAACCCCAACGTGATGCTCTGCGAGCGCGGCATTCGCACCTTCGAGACGCACACCCGCTTTACGCTCCCGCTGGCCACGGTGGTCTATCTGCACGCCAAGACGCATTTGCCGGTCGTCGTCGATCCGAGCCACGGCACGGGCCATACCTACCTGGTGCCGCAAATGGCGGCCGCCAGCGTGGCTGTCGGCGCCGATGGGCTGATCATGGAAGTGCATCCAGATCCGGAAAACGCCCTGAGCGACGGATATCAGTCGCTGAATTTCCAGCAATTCGCCGACACGATGGCGACCTGCCGCAAAGTGGCCACGGCCCTGGGAAAGAAACTTTAGAAGTCGCCAGGCAGACGGCGGTTTAGTTCGAGTCGTGCCGGTCCGTGGCCGCCGTGATCACAATGTTGCCCTCGCGCACCGCGCACGACAGGCCGAGCGGAGTCACGGCCTTGCGCAACGCGTCACTCGCCGTGGCGCCGGCCAATTTGACCGTCACCGGCGTCCGCCGCGACTTGCCAATTTTTTCCAGCGCCGCTTGATCGATCACGACAGACAGGCCCGTGAAGTCGCCGATAAACTGCGCGAATTGGGCCAGCGGCACTTTCCTGAAATCGACCGTGGTCATCACGCGCGACAGCCGCGCTTCGATTTCGGGCGGGCTGAGCAAGCGACGCGACAAACCGGCCGACTCATGATTCGCAAGCGACGCTTCTCGCGGCATTGGGTCGGCTTCGGCCGGCGGATCGCCGTCGGCGGCGGAGCGCGGATCGAGTTCGGGGTCGGTATCGGCCGCGTCGGGCCTGCTAGGCGGCAGGGGATCGAGCTTGATCGCAGGACCGGACGGAGACCTGGCGTCGGCTGAGCCGGCCACCGCTGTGGATTCGGCAACCGCTTGTTCTGGTTCATCGCTCGATGCCAATACAGGCTGCGTGGGTTCGTCAGCCGTGGGTTCTTCGCCCGGTTCGACGGACGCCGGCGGCGTTGAACTTGAGGACAGTTTTGTCGACGCTGGTTCCACCGCAGCCGGCGCGGGCTGTTGAGTTGTTGGAGGGGCGGCCGGATCGGACGGCCCCGCGGCATTCTCGGCAGGCAGTGTGGCCGTGCTGCGTAGTGTGGCTTCGGCCACGATCTGGACGGGCGGAGCCTGAGCGCCGATGGCAAGCCAAATGGCGGTTCCCAGGAGCACGCCCCCACCCAGACCGCCGCTAAGCAACAACCAGTCTTGCTTGACGCGTGCCACCGATGCGGCCCAGATCGCACTAGAGGCCGCGGCGCGCGATGCGGGTGCGGTTGCGGCCATCGGACTGGACGCCACGACAGGTTCAGCAAGCGGAGCCGGTTGTGCGGCCGGTCGCGGCGGCAGCGCGGGCGGAATGACCGCCGCAGCCTTCGCTGGGGCGGGAGCCGGACTTGCCGGGGCCAAAACCAGTGCGATCGGCGCGGTTGTGACCGGGGATGATCGCTTCCAATCGACCGGCGGCACGATCTGCACCATGCTGCCGCACTTGGGGCAAGCCAGGATATCGCCGATCACCGACTCGTCGTTGACTTTGAGTCGGGCACGGCAAGTCGTGCATTGAATGGTGAATAGTTCCACGGCTGAACGCAGAGCGAGTGCCTGAAATGCCGAAACGAGTCGCGCCAGTATCCCTTCAGTATAGTGTCCCGACCACGATGTGAACCGATTTCCGGCTATTTGGGCGAAGATTTCGGGGCGAATTCCACAGGAATCGGGTCTCCCCGCTTTGTTGCGGCACTGCGGGTTGTGATGAATATCGCCTCGGCGCCGTCCTCCTGGGGCTTAATCACATAAACCAGCTTTCCCTCAGGATTCGCCAGCGACAGCACCCGTCGTAAGACCGCGCCGGCAGGCCGATCGCGCTCGTCCAGGGCGAACGACTGGTTCTTGGTGATCCCCTCCAACTGCAAGTCGGCGCCGAGAATGACCACTTTCGTGTCGATTTCCTTGGCCATCATTTCCAGGCACCGTTCGAGGGTGTCGCGCGGGAAGCTGAGCGATATTCTCTTTTCCAAAGCGGCCGCTGTGGCCGCGTGCTGGGGGGGCTGCCGCGGCCCGTCTGCCACTGAGCCGCCCGCGGCCGGTTGTTCCAGCAGCGTCAGCTCGGCGCCCAGCAGCAAATTGTGAGCGGCGTTGTCCGGCAGGTAGCAACGCAAGACCGCTTGATGGTCCTCGATGCCGCCCCGCGTAAAATCGCTCAGCAGTTGCACCATCTTCGGAAACCGGTTCACCACCAACCGTCCATAGGGGCGCGGCTGAAGCGTGGCCACGTAGTTTTCGACCTCTCCGGAAATTTTTTCCAGCCGCGCCCGCGCGAGTTGTGCCAGGTCTTGCGGACGTTGATCGGCCGGCCCTAGCTCGCGCCATTCCAGAAACAGCGCATCGCCCAGATTGGCGCTGACCAACACGGCCTCGATGTTCTCACCCAAAAATTGCGCCAGCGGTTCGCGCAGCTTTTCCAAATCGCCGGCCCATAGGCCCTGGCCGTCGGTGAGCAGATAACTGGGCGCGAACAGCAGATTGAATTGACGCGCCGAGTCGGAACTGCGCAGCAACCGTTCGATGCCCTTGCGCAGCAGCGGCGGACCATCAAGTTCGAGCAGGGCTTGCATGGCTTCCGCCGGAGCGATCGCCGCAGTGCGTCCTGCGTCCGCCTCGGGCAGATAGTAGGCGAAGCGCGCGCCTCGGAAGAATTTCTTCGATCGCTGTTCGGCCGGCGCGGGCTGGCCCCAAGCCTGCAACAGCCTCGCAGCCGGAATCGCCTCGCGCAAGCGCATGACGAAGGCCGTTTGGGGGGCGCCCGAGTCGTCGGGATAAAACGCGATCGTCAGTTGCTCGACCTCCGAGAGTTCGACGCCCAGGATCGAGCGCAATTGGCTTTGGGCCCATGCGCCGGCCGGGCCCAGGGCATCGATCAGTTTCGCTCCCTCGCTGCTCTCCAACAATTCGGCCGGTCGCAAGACCATGAACACTTGCGCGCCGGACGGCAACAGCGTGAACGCCAAGGGCGGGCCGGCCGTCGGCGAACTCCACAGCGTCTGGCCGTCGTCCTCCACTTCGGCAATCGCCGGTTTGGCCGACGCTTGCGCATCGGCGGCCAACGTCGGCTCGACACTTGTCGCAGCTTCGGCGTCGGCAACGGTCTCCTCGAGGGTTGTGCCGGGCTGCGGCCCAATGACGGTGGCGTTCTGACCGCTAATGACGAATCCCGCGACGGCAATCGCAAAGGCCAGCACCAGGCCCACCCCCCCGCCGATAAGCGCCGTGTTCGAAAAACGGCGACGGGCCGGCTTCGTGCGCAGGGTTCGCGCGACATTGGCAGCCCGGCTCGGCGCTTTCCAGGCCGGTTCGTCCGATGGGCTGGCCGCCGCGGCCGGCGCCGGAGCCGTGCGCGCCTCCGGCGTCGCAACGGGTTCAGCCTTGTCGACTTGAGACGCTGTCGGCGGCGCCGTTTGCATCTGGAAAGGCGGCGATTTCCAGTCGGGCGCTTTCCAGGCGCCGTAACCCGGCGTCAGTCCAGTGCTCTCGAGTTTCGGTGGCTTCGCCGCGCGCGGCTGCGATCCCCAGGCAAACGGCGCCAACAAGTGCACCACGTGGCCGGCTGTCTGACAGCGCAGCATCGGCTCTTTCTCGATCATCTCGGCCACCAGGTCGGCCAACTCCTCGGGCACGCCCGCCACGATCTTGTCGAGCCGTTGGGCAATCTCCGTTCGATGGCGTCGTTGCTTCTGTTCGATCGTGGGGCCAGGGAAGGGCGGGCGGCCGGCGATCAACTCGTACAGCACGCACCCCAGAGCGTAGAGGTCGGTCAGTTCACGCGGGGCTTGCGAGGCATCGGTCAACTCGGGAGCCGCATAGTCGGCAAACCGCAGTTGCGAGTGCTCGTCTGGCATCGCGAACTGCGCAAGAGGAAATTGCAGCAAGATTGCGGTGCCCGACGGTTCGATCAAGATGTTCTCCGGACAGAGGCTGCCATGGATGACTTTTTTCTCGTGCATGGCCGCCAAACCCAGCGCGGCGTGAAAGCCGATGCGGCAGGCTGCATCCAAACCGGTCTTACGTTCGTCCAGGTACTCGCGGAGCGTTTGGCCCTGCAAATCCTGCACGGCCACGAACGGTTGTCCCGCGTTGGACTCAGCGCGATAGACGCGGCTGACGTGCGGGCTTTTCACGGCCATCGCAGACCCGGCCCTGGCGCCCAATCCAACATTTGGGTCCGACTGGCCCGTCAATTGAGCCAGGAACACCAGCAACACGCTTTTGTCGTTGTCATACTGGGCTCGAAAGAATCGCGCAAACCGCCCGGTTTCGATGCGCTCGGTCACGACGAAATCGCCAAACACGAACGGCCCCGACCGCCCAGACGCCAGCGTCGAGGCCTGATATCGGGTGAGCGCGCCGGTGGCGACCAGCCATTCGACCAGGCTGCGAGTGTTGGCTTGTCGGGAAGCGCCTTTCAGGGCTGCGAAGGCGGCGGCCAGTTCCTGACACTGCGAAGGCGAGAGCAGCCGGCTGGCGACCGCGAGTTTCCAGAAGTCTTGAATGGCGACAATAGACATGAAAAACACAGTCGGCGCGGCAACAAAGGGGCCAAAACCCGATGAGAGACGCGCCAACGGCGACCCTCTGTTGTGAGGTCCAATCTACCACGTTATGCGGGCATGATGCACGACGCGCGGCGAAAAAGCAAGCGAGGGTTTCGCGCGATGCCGGTACGGCCGGTGACAAACGCGTCACGCCAGCGGCCCAGAATTCCCTCGGGGGTCGCGTGAAATCTCTCGACACTTGGCCTATCCTGAAGGTTGAGAGTTTCCCGGGGGGGGCGGACCGTCAGCAAGTTGCGAGTGTGCGTCCGCGGTCCCCCGAGTTCCCCCGCCCGTGCCTGGTGAGTTCCACGCTCTGTGTCGAGAACCGCGATGGCGACCACGGCTGAAACGTTTCAAGTTGCCTTCACCCATCATCAGGCCGGCGAATTGCGCCAAGCCGAAGCCTTGTATCGGCAGGTTCTGCAAGTCGAGCCGCGTCATTTCGACGCCCTCCACTTGTTGGGCCTGGTGGCGTATCAGGTCGGCCGGCACGATGCGGCCGTCGAACTCATCGCCCAGGCGATCGGGATGCGGGGCGATCGGGCCATTTTCCATTCCAACTTGGGCGAAGCTTATCGGGCCTTGGGAAAACTAAATGAAGCCGAGAATTGCTTTCGCCAGGCGTTGCGCCTCGACGAGAATCTGCCGGACGCCCACAACAACCTGGGCAACGTGTTGCGGGCTCGTGGCCAGTCGGCCGAGGCGATGGCCGCGTTCGAGGAAGCGATCCGCCTGCGGCCGGCGTATGCCGAAGCGCACAACAATCTGGGCACGGTGTTGCAAGCCCAGGGCGATCTGGCCGGCGCGATGGCAAATTACCGCCAGGCGATCGCGCTGAACCCGCGCTACGCGGAAGCTTACAACAACCTGGGCACGGCCTGGAGAACGCAAGGCGATCTGACCGCGGCCCGAGAGTGTTACGAGCAAGCATTGCAGCAGGCTCCGCGGCATCGCGATGCGCACCTCAACCTGGGCACCGTCTATCAGGCCCAAAAACAGCTTGGACCGGCGATGGCCTGTTACCGCGAAGCCTTGCGGCTCGATCCGGGCTTTGCATTGGCCCACAACAACTTGGGCACGGCGCTGAAGGAGTCGAACCGGCTGGAGGAGGCGATCGCCAGTTTTCGCGAGGCATTGCGTTTGCAGTCCGACTGCGTCGACGCTCACTTCAATTTAGGGGCCGCGCTGCATGTGCAAAAAAACTGGACGGCCGCCGCCGAAACATACGGCGAGGCTCTGCGCCTTCAACCGGACCATGCCCCAGCGCTTGCCAGCCTGGCCACTTTGAGGCAACACCAGGGGCGTTTGGACGAAGCGATGGAGCTGTTCGAGCGAGCTCTGCAAATCGACCCGAAGTCGGCGATAACCCATCTCAAACGAGCGAATCTTCATAAGCTCAAGAAAATGGTTCCCGAGGCGATTGCCGGCTACGAAACCGCGCTGCGACTGCAGCCCAACAATCCGGAGGCGTACAACAATTTGGCAGTACTGCTGAATGACATCGCCCAGCCCGACGCGGCAATCGAATGTTGCCGCAAGGGGCTTGAGCAAGAGCCGGCGTCGGCCGCGCTGTACGACAATCTGGCCACCGCCCTGCAAAACCTGGGACGCCTCGACGAGGCAATCGCCTGTAGCCGAAAATCGGTCGAACTGCGGCCCGAGACCGCCGAAGGCCACACCAACCTGCTCTATCGGCTGAATCTTCATCCGGACTACGATCCACCGACGATCTTCGCCGAACACCTTGCCTGGGCCAGGCGCCATGCCGAGCCGCTTACCGCGCTGGCCGAGCCGCACCCCAACGATCGAACGCCCGATCGCCGGTTGCGCATCGGTTATGTCTCGCCCTACTTCCGCGACCACGCGGTCAATTTCTTCAGCGAACCGATGATCGCCGCGCACGATCACCGGCAATTCGAGATTTTCTGCTACAGCGACGTGAGGATCCCGGACCAGGTTACGAGTCGTTTGCTCCCGGCAGCCGACCACTGGCGCGACGTGTTCGACCAATCCGACGAACGACTGGCGCGCACGGTGCGCGACGACAGAATCGACATCCTGGTCGACCTCACCGGCCACATCGCCGGCAACCGTCTGTTAACCTTCGCCCGCAAGCCGGCGCCGATTCAAGTGACTTATCTTGGCTATCAGAACACGACCGGCATGTCGGCCATGGATTACCGCTTGACCGATGAGAGGGCCGATCCCTCGGGGATGACCGATGCCTACTACACCGAGCGGCTCGTGCGATTGCCACGCTGCTTTTTCTGCTACCGGCCCCCGGACGAGGCGCCGCCGATCGCGCCGCTGCCGGCGCTTGAGGCCGGGCACGTCACGTTCGGCTCGTTCAACAACTTCTCCAAAGTGGGCCCGCGGGTTATCGACGCGTGGCTGACAATCTTGACGCGAGTGCCTCATTCGCGGTTGCTGGTCTTGGCCCATCGCGGGGGTTATCTGCAGCGGCATTTCGACGAGCTGGCCCAGGCGCGCGGCATCGATCCGGCACGCATCGAACTGTGCGACAAGCGACCCCGGACAGAATACCTGGGGTTGCTCCAACAGGCCGACATCGGGCTCGATCCGTTCCCCTTCAATGGACATACCACGACTTGCGACTCGATTTGGATGGGATTGCCGGTGGTGATGCTCCAGGGCCAATGTTACGCCTCACGTTTTGGCGGTAGCGCGCTGGCCCAAGTGGGGTTGGAGGACCTGATCGCGGACTCGGCCGAGCATTACGTCGATCGGGCGGTTGCGCTGGCCGGCGATCTGGACCGCCTGGCGCGACTGCGCGTCGAACTGCGGCCCCGGATGGCCGAGTCGGGGCTCTTGGATTTCGCGGGGTTTTCGCGCAACCTGGAACAGGCGTACCGGCAGATGTGGCTCGCCTGGCTCGGGTCTGACGCGGCTGGGGCGATTCGTTGAAGTCAATCGCGGCCTGGTGCCTGAGGACCGCGGCCCAACGCGACCCGCTTTGGATATAATCAATGATTCGCCACAAACTTTCGGGCTCCCCGTGTCTTCTCGATCCTGTTTGACCATCGTCTTTGGCTTGCATATCGACAGTTTTGTCTCATGGAAAGCATCGCAGACGCGTTGAAGGCCGGAATGGATTGCCATCATTCCGGCGATCTGCGCCAGGCCGAGCAAATCTACCGCCGGATTTTGCAGGCCGATCCGCGGCACGCCCAGGCGTTGCACTTGTTGGGGCTGATCGCGTATCAAGCCGGCAATCATCCTCTGGCGGTGCAATACGCCAGCGCAGCCATCCGGCTGGACGGTCGGCAGGCCGAATACCATACCACGCTGGCCGAAGCCCACCGCAAGCTGGGCCAACCCGCTGAAGCAGTGTCCTGTTATCGCCAGGCACTACGCATCCAGCCCGACTACGCCGTGGCTCACAACAACTTGGGCACCTTGCTGCAAGCGCGGGGCGATCTGGCGGCTGCCGGCGATTGCTATCGCGAGGCCGTCCGCGTCGAACCTGAGTATGCCGACGCGCACCGTAACTTGGGCCTCGTGCTGCGGGCTCAGGGCCGTTTGGACGAGGCGGCCGAATGTCACGCCGAGGCGGCGCGGCTGAAACCTCAGGACCACGACATCCAAATGGCGCTGGCCAACGTGCTGGCGATGCAAGGAAAACTGTCCGAGGCGATGGCCCACTTCGAGGCCGCCGCACAGGCTCGGCCCGATTCAACCGCGGCGCAAATCGGAATGGGCATTGCCCTGCAGGCGCATGGGCAACTCGACCGCGCGGCCGATTGTTTTCGCCGGGCGATCCAAATCGATCCGCGATGTGCCAGCGCCCATTTCTACCTGGGCACGGTCATGCGCAGCCAAGACCGCGACTTCGAGGCGATCGGTTGTTTTCAGGACGCCTTGCGGCACGATCCATTGCTGGTCGATGCGCATCTCGGCTTGTCTTCTCTGTTTCGACAGTTGGTCCGGCCCGACGAGGCTGTGGCCGCCAGTCGCCGGGCCATCGAGTTGGCCCCCCAATCGGCGCCGGCGTTTGCGCAGTGGGCCATGGCCCTGCAATTGCAGGGCGAATCGGCCGCCGCGATTGCCGCGTATCGCCGGGCCGTGGAGCTTGATCCGAACGACGCCTTTGGGCACAGCAATCTGCTTTACGCGCTCAATTTCCAGCCGGCCTGCGACCCGGCCGCGCTGTTTGCCGAGCATCGCGCCTGGGCCCAGCGCCATGCCGAGCGGCTCACCGTGGTCGCAGCGCCGCACGAGAACCAGCGCGTGCCTGAACGTCGGCTGCGCGTGGGATACGTCTCGGCCCATTTTCGCGAGCACGCCGTAAGCTTTTTCAGCGAACCGATGATTGCCGCCCACGACCACGGGCAATTCGAAGTGTTTTGTTATGCCGACGTGCACCGAGCGGACGCCGTCACCCAGCGGTTTCAGACGGCGGCCGACCAATGGCGAGACATCACCGATCTGTCGGACCAACAGGCGGCCGAGCTGATCAGGAAAGATCAAATCGACATTCTCGTCGATCTTGCCGGCCATATCGGCAATAACCGGCTGCTAACGTTCGCCCGCAAACCCGCGCCGGTACAGGTCACGTACTTGGGCTATCAAAACACGACGGGTATGTCGGCCATGGATTATCGGCTCACCGACGAGCATGCCGACCCGCCGGGCTTGACCGAGGCCTACTATACCGAGCGGCTGGTGCGCTTGCCGCGCAGCTTTTTTTGTTTTTTGCCTCCCCAGCCATCGCCCGAGGTCAACGACTTGCCGGCTTTGGCCAACGGGCACATGACGTTTGCTTCGCTCAACCACATCCACAAGCTGACCCACGAAGCCTTCGAGACTTGGGCCAGGATTCTTTTGGCGGTGCCGCAATCTCGATTGCTGGTATTGGCGTACTCGCCCGGTCAGTTTGAGCGGAATGTGCGGGATCGGATGTCCCGAGCGGGGGTCGATCCGGGGCGCGTGGAGGTTGCCAACAAACGACCGCGCTACGAATACTTGCAATTGCACGGTCAAATCGACATCGCGTTGGACGCCTTTCCGTTCAACGGCCATACCACCGTTTGCGACGCCCTGTGGATGGGCGTGCCGTCAATTATGCTGGAAGGAAGCAGCTATGCCTCGCGGTTTGGCGGCAGCACGCTTTTGAACCTGGGACTCAAGGATCTCATCGCGCACAGGCCCGAGCAGTATGTCGAGATTGCCGTCGCGTTGGCCGGCGACCTGCCGCGGCTGTCGGCGCTGCGGCGCGGACTGCGTGCCCGCATGCAGGATTCGCCCTTGGTCGACGCGATCGGCTTTACGCGAAATCTGGAATCGGCCTACCGCCGAATGTGGAACGAATGGTGCCAGGCTACACCCGAAGGCTAAACTAAAGGGCACGCGCCTTAAACTTCCGACAGGATCTTCTATGGCAGACATTCCCGAAACACTCCAAGCCGGTTTGGAACATCATCGGGCCGGGCGGCTGCTGCAAGCCGAACACATGTATCGCCGCGTGCTGCAGATTCATCCGCGCCATGCTGGAGCCATACACCTCTTGGGTTTGATCGCGTTTCAGGTGGGAAAGCCCGAACTGGCCGCCGAATACCTGACCGAGGCCATCAAAATCGACGCGTTCCGCGCCACGTATCCGGCCGACCTGGGCGAAATTTTCCGAGCGCAAGGCAAAATCCCGGAGGCGATCGACTGCTATCGCAAAGCGCTGTCGCTTGATTCGGAAATGGCCGACGCCCACAACAATCTCGGCACGTTGTTGCAGGCGGCGGGCAGCCCGACGGAGGCCATCGCGTGTTTTCGCGAGGCGCGGCGGCTTCGCCCGGGGTACGCCGAAGCGCTTGGCAATCTGGGGGTCGTGCTCCAGGCCCAGGGGCAGTTGGCCGAGGCCCAGGCCGCGCTGGAAGAGGCGATCACGTTGACGCCCGAGCATGCGGAAGCGTATCTCCGCCTGGGAGAATGTTTACAGGTGCAGGGAGAGCTGCTTAATGCGCTGGCTTGCTTTCGGAAAGCAACGCGATTGCAACCTGATTTAGCCGCTGCCCAATGCCGATGCGCCCAAGTGCGCCTGGCCCAGGGAGATTTTATCAATGGTTGGCGCGATTTCGAGTGGCGCTTGCAATGCCCTCAGTCCGTGGATCACGGCGCCTTGACGGCGACCTGGAACGGGGCCGATTTGCATGGCCAACGCGTGCTGATTCAGGCCGAACAAGGTTTGGGCGACATCCTGCAGTTCGTGCGCTACCTGCCGTTGGTGGCCGGCCAGCGCGGCGGCGAGGTGATGTTCGAGGTTCCGCCGCAGTTGATCCCGCTGCTGGAGCCATCGGGTTTCAAGAATCTGGTTCCCACCGGCGAGCCCGTGGGTGAATGTGCGGTGCACGCGCCGCTGCTGAGCTTGCCGCGGCTTCTGGGCACCACGCTTGAAACCATTCCGGCCCCGGTTCCCTATTTGTCGGCTCCGCCGGATCTGATCGCAACGTGGCGGGCGAAATTGGCGGAGTCTCCCGGTTTCAAGGTGGGCATCGCCTGGCAGGGCGACCCGGCCAACGCGCTGGATCGATTCCGCTCGATCCCGCTTTCTGAGTTCCAGCCCCTGGCCGACGCCGCGGGCGTGCGGCTGGTGAGTTTGCAAAAAAAACACGGCCTTGACCAACTCGAGGCGCTCGGCGATCGCCTGGGGGTGGTTCGTTTTGGCGATGAAGTCGACGAGGCCCGGGGCGCATTTGTAGATACGGCCGCCATCATCAAGAATCTGGATCTGGTCATTACGTCTGAAACCTCGATTGCACATCTGGCCGGCGCGTTGGGGGCGCCGGTGTGGCTAGCGCTGTCCACGGCGGCGGACTGGCGCTGGCTGCAAAACCGCGACGACAGTCCCTGGTATCCCACGATGCGGCTGTTCCGACAAGCGCAGCTCGACGACTGGTCCACGGTCTTCACTCGCATGGCGGCCGAACTGACGGCGCTGGTGGCAGAGGGTCGATCGCATGGGGAGAAATCCTAGCGACGACGACAAGACATCCCGAGTTTTTATGACCACGACATCCGAAGCATTCCAGCTCGCGCTGGCGCATCATAACAGCGGCCGGCTGCGCGAGGCCGAAACGCTCTATCGCGGGATCATCGCCGAGGATCCGCGCCATGCGCAGGCCTTCTGCATGTTGGGAATTCTCGCGCACCAGGCGTATCGTTCCGAACTGGCGGTCGAGTTTTTCCGCCAGGCGATCGCGATCGATCCGGCCCAGGCCTTTTTTCACAATGGGCTGGGCGAGGTATTTCGTGCCTGCGGCCAGCTCGAGGATGCCAAACAGTGTTTCCGGCATGCCCTGTGCCTGGACGCTGGACTGATGATCGCCCATTACAACCTGGGAATGGTCTGTCAGGCGCAGGCCGACCTGGCCGGAGCCGTGGCGGCCTTTGGCGAAGTCTTGCGACTTCAGCCGAACCAGCCCGAGACGCACCATCAGTTGGGCAATACCCTTCGTCAACAAGGCAATCACGACGAAGCCCTGCGCCATTTCCGACAAGCCATCGACGGTCGCGGCGATATTGCCGAAGCCCTCAATGACCTCGGCAGTTTGCTGCAAGATATGGGCCAACTCCCCGAGGCGATTGCCAACTTCGAGCAGGCGCTGCGCTTGCGGCCCGAGATGGCCGAAGCGTATTACAACCTGGGTAATGCGATGCGCGCTGTCGGCGATAACCGGCGAGCGCTGGCAATGTACCGGCAGGCAATCCGGATTGACCCCGATTTGGCGCCGGCCCACAATAATTTGGGAACCGTGCTGAAGGCGCTGGGCGACACGGACGCTGCGGTGCGCTCCTTGGCCGAAGCCGTGCGGCTCCAGCCCACGCTGGCAGAAGCCCAACACAATCTGGCCACACTGTTGCAAAAGCGTGGCGATCTGGATACCGCGAAAGCGGGCTACTTGCGGACGATCGAACTCGATCCTGGTTATGCGCCGGCCCACTTCAACTTGGGAACCGTATGGCAAGCCCAATACCAATGGGACGAAGCGCGCGACTGCTACCTTGAGGCGCTGCGCATCCGGCCGCGCTATGCCGAGCCACTCTGTAATCTGGGATTGATGTGTCTCGGCGTTGGCCAGGACATCGAGGCGCTTGCGTATTTCGATCATGCCTTGGAAGCCCAGCCCGATTTTGCCGAGGCCCGTTGCGCTCGCGGCATGCTGTTACTGGGCCAAGGTGACTACCAGGCCGGCTGGCCCGAGTTTGCCTGGCACTCGCGTTGCGCTTCGTTCGGCGGCCGGCAGTTCGACCTGCCCGCTTGGGACGGCTCGCCCCTGGAGGGCCGCACCATCCTGATCCACTGCGGGCAAGGCCTGGGCGATACGCTCCAGTTCGTGCGTTATCTCCCATGGGTTCGCGCGCGGGGCGCGGGACGAATTCTGTTGGCGGCTCAACTTTCTCTGCACCCACTGTTGCGGCAATCAGGCGTGGGCGAATTGGTCGCGCCCGACGCGCCGTCGCTCGAATTCGCGACCCAGGCTGCGATCATGACCTTGCCCGGTCTATTCCATGCCACGGCCGAGACGATTCCAGCCGAGGTGCCCTACTTGCAAGCCGACGCGGACCTGGTCCAGCGATGGCGCGCCAAACTGGCCCGATTCGACAGCTTCAAAATCGGCATTGGTTGGCAGGGAAACCGCCGATACCCCTGGGATCATTTGCGCTCGATTCGGCTGGCGGAGTTCGAGCCGTTGACCCATGCGCCCGGCGTGCGTTTGATTTCGTTGCAAGAGGGCGAAGGGCGCGATCAGATATCATCGGCGGCGGATCGGTTCGAGGTCGTCGATTTGGGAGACGAGGTCGACCGCCAGGCGGGGGCGTTTGTCGATACGGCGGCCATTCTGAAAAACTTGGATCTCGTGATCACCTCCGACACGGCCCTGGCCCATTTGGCCGGCGCCTTGGCCGTGCCCGTGTGGTTGGCATTGCCATTTGCGCCGGACTGGCGTTGGTTGCGTCACGGTGAGACGACCGCCTGGTATCCCACGATGCGGCTATACCGCCAGACGCGGCTGGGCGATTGGTCGGCGATCTTCGCGCGGATGGCTGCCGAGCTGCCGGCGCTCGTGGCAAAGGGTCGATCACCCGCGAAAGGTTCCCGGCGGCGGCGCTAATGCAGCCTGAGTTTTTATGGCAACGACATCCGACGCATTTCAGCGGGCCCTGGCGCACCATCGTGGCGGCCGCCTGCGCGAGGCCGAAGCGATCTATCGCCAGATTCTTGCCGGCGAGCCGCGTCATGCTCAGACTCTGCACATGTTGGGGCTGCTGGTGCACCAGGCCGGACGCCCCGATTTGGCGATCGCCTACCTGCGCGACGCGACCACGATCGATCCGGGGCAAGCGACTTTTTACAATAGTCTTGGCGAGGCCTGGCGTTCGCTGGGCAAGCTGGACGAGGCCCAAGAGTGCTTCCAGCAGGCCCTGCGCAAGGACGCCGATTTCGCTGCCGCACACTATCACTTGGGACTGGTTCACGAGGCTCGAGGCCATCTGCCGGCCGCGCAGGCGGCCTTCGATCAGGTCTTGCGGCTCAATCCGCGTCACGCCGAGACGCACAACAGTCTGGGCAACCTTTTGCTTCAGCAAGGCGATGTCCCGGCCGCGCTGCGCCATTATCGCAAAGCCATCGAGTGCCGGGGCGATTTCGCCGAAGCCTACAACAATCTCGGCAATGTGTTGCAACGCCTGGGCCAGTTTTCCGAGGCGATCGCACGTTTTGAGCACGCGCTGCGGTTGCGTCCCGATTCGGCGCAAATCCACTTCAATCTGGGCAACGCTTGGCGCGACCAGGGCTCAAACGATAGGGCATTGGCCAGTTATCGGCAGGCGTTGCGGTGTGCTCCGGATTTCGCGCCGGCCCACAACAACCTGGGAACCTTGTTACGGGCTCTCGGCGACAGTGAGGCGGCCGAGCGTGCCGTGGCCGAAGCGGCGCGCATTGACCCTGCGTACGCCGAAGCGCAATACAATTTGGGCACTTTTCGGCAAAAGCGAGGCGACCTGACCGGCGCGGAAGCCTTTTTCTTGCTAGCCATCCAACTCAACCCCGATCACGCCGAGGCCCGTCTGAACTTGGGGATGACCTGGCAATCGCAAAACAAGTGGACCGAAGCCCGCGACTGCTATCTCGAAGCTCTGCGGATCCGGCCGCGTTATGTCGAATCACTCTGCAATCTGGGAATTCTGCGCCTGGCCGTGGGTGACGACTCCGAGGCGCTTGCGTACTTCGACCAGGCTTTGGAGATCCAACCCGACTTTGTCGAGGCCCATTACAATCGCGGCGTCCTGTTACTCGGTCAGGGCAACTACGAGGCCGGCTGGGATGACTTTGCCTGGCACGTCAAACACGGCTCGCAGGCGGGAAAATTCGACCAGCCCTTCTGGGACGGCTCGCCCCTGGATGGCCGCACGATTTTCGTCCATTGCGAGCACGGCCTGGGCGATACGCTGCACTTTGTCCGCTATCTGCCTCAAGTGCGAAATCGCGGAGCCGGAAAGATCCTGCTGGGCGCGCAAGTTGCTTTGCACCCGCTGTTGCGGCAGTCGGGCGCGGGCGAATTGGTCGCGCACGACGCGCCGTCGCTCGAATTCGACGTGCATGTGTCGATCGTGGGTTTGCCGTGCGCGTTTCGCACCACAGCGGAGACGATTCCCGCCGAGGTGCCCTACTTGCAAGCCGACGCGGATCTGGTCGAGAAATGGCGCGACAAACTGGCCCGATTCGACGGCTTCAAAATCGGCATTGGTTGGCAGGGAAACCGCCGGTACACCTGGGATCATTTGCGCTCGGTACAGCTGGCGGAGTTCGAGCCGTTGGCCCGCGTGCCCGGCGTGCGGTTGATTTCGTTGCAGCAGGGCCAAGGGCGCGATCAGATACCATCAGTGGCCGATCGGTTCGCGGTTGTCGATTTGGGAGACGAGGTCGACCGCCAGGCGGGGGCGTTTGTCGATACGGCGGCCATTCTGAAAAACTTGGATCTCGTGATCACCTCCGACACGGCCCTGGCCCATTTGGCCGGCGCCTTGGCCGTGCCGGTCTGGGTTGCGCTGTCATTCGCGCCCGAATGGCGCTGGGGCCGCCGCACCCAGACGAGTCCGTGGTATCCGACCATGCGGTTGTTCCGTCAAACGGTTTGCGGCGATTGGTCGGAGCCATTTGCGCGTATCGCCGCCGAGTTGAGGCAGGTGACATCGCAAGGTTAGCTCGCCGACAAATAAACGAACCGGTAGTTGCCCGCGGCGCGTGGGCTGTTTACGATCCAAGGGAGTTGTGCGTTTTCGTTTCGTTCAGCCGCTGGCAAATAAGACAATGCCCCCGGCAATCGACGTGAAGTTCTCTCGATGACCACCATCCTCGAGTCCTTGCAAAAAGCGTACGAGCATCATCGGCTGGGTCAGCTCGACGAAGCGGAGCGTCTTTACCGCCAGATTCTGGTGGCCGAACCACACCACGTACAGGCGCTGCACCTGCTGGGCGTCGCGGCGCATCAGCGGGGCCAATACGCCGCGGCCGTAGATCATATCTCGCGGGCGATTGCCCTGGATGGCAGCCAGGCCGCCTTTCACATGAATCTGGCGGCGTCGAATCTTGCGCTGGGTCAAATCGAGCCGGCGATCGCCGCCATGCGCGAAGTCGTTCGGCTGGAACCCCAGCACGCCAAGGCGCACAACGATATGGGCGTATTGCTGGCCAATCTGAGCCGTTGGGACGAGGCGGCCGAATGCTTTCGCCAGGTCTTGCGCTTCCAGCCCGACTATGGCCCGGCGCACAACAACTTGGGCAATATCCTGAATCAATTGGGTCGGCCGATCGAGGCCATCGCGTGCTTTCGCGCCGCGCTGCGCGCGCAACCCGACCTGGTGCAGGCCTACAACAATCTGGGCAACACTCTCAAGAATCAGGGTCAGTTGGACGAAGCCATCGACGCGTATCGCGAGGCTCTGCGGATCGACCCCGGCTATGTGGACGGCTACTATAACCTGGGTATCGCGCTCAACAGCCGGGACAAGGCCGATGAGGCGATCGCCTGCTACCGCGAGGCCTTGCGGATCCGCTCCGATTTCGTGGAGGCTCGTTTCAATCTCGGCAATCTCTTCAAGGCGCAGGGTCTGCTGCCGGAGGCGCTGGAGGCGCTGGAGATTGTGATCGAACAGCGGCCCGATTTTGACGAAGCCCATCTCCAACTGGGCGGCGTGTTCAAAGCCCTGGGACGTGCACCCCAAGCCCGCGTCGCATTTGCGCAGAGCATTCGCCTGAAACCAACCCTGGCCGACGCGCACCACGCGCTGGGCAATTTGCAGCACGAGCAAGGGGAGATCGACGCGGCCATTGCCAGCTTTCAAGAAGCCCTGCAGCACCGTCCGAACTTCATGGAAGCCTGCAACAATCTTGCCACCACGCTGCGCGATGCGAAGCGCTACATCCAGGCCGAGCAATGTTGCCGGCAAGCCCTTGCGATCGACTCGGCCTGCGCCGAAGCGCTCAGTAATTTGGGGCTGATTCTCCAGGACCAGCAGCGGACCGCCGAAGCGATCGACGTTCACCGCGAAGCGCTGCGTCTGCGCCCCGATCTGGCGGCCGCCCACAACGGCTTGGGCGTCGCACTGGAAAGCCAAGGCGATTACGACGCGGCACTGGCGTGTTTGCGCGAGGCGGTTCGCTTGCAGCCTGATTTTGCCGAAGCCTACAACAATCTCGGCGGCGTGCTCAAAGCACTCGGCAAAAATGGCGAGGCCATCGTCTGCTTCGAAGAGGCTCTGCGCTGGAACGCCGATTTTGCAGAAGCCCACAACGGACTCGGCGCGGTGCTGCAACTCAGCGCGCACCCCGACGAGGCGATGGCCGAGTACCAGCAGGCGCTCGAGCTGAAGCCGGATTATGCCGAAGCGCATTGCAACGTCGGTCAACTGTTGGCCGAGCAAGGAAAACCCGACGCGGCTCTGGCCCGCTACGATCGCGCCGTCGGCTTGAACCCTACACTGGCAACGGTGCGGCAGAACCGAGCCATGACGTTGCTGCTGATGGGTGATTTTGCGGCCGGCTGGCCTGAATATGAGTGGCGATTGAAACTGTCCGACGCGCCCCCATGCCGTTGGACGCAAAACGTCTGGGACGGCTCGCCGCTCGACGGCCGTGCGATCCTATTGCACCACGAGCAGGGATTGGGCGACACGCTGCAATGCATTCGCTATGCCCCGTTGGTCGCGGCGCGTGGAGGGCGGGTCATCATCGCCTGTCCCAAAAAACTGGCTTCCATCATGGGCACATGTGCGGGGATCGAACGGTTCTGTACCGAGGACGATCCGCTGCCGGATGCCGACCTGCGAGCGCCGTTGATGAGCCTGCCGGGGATTTTCAAAACCGACCTGGCTTCAATTCCGGCCGACATCCCTTATCTGTCGGCGCCGCCCGACCTGGTGCAACAATGGGGCGTAAAGCTGGCCGGCGACGACCGCCTGCGCGTGGGCATCCACTGGCAAGGCAATCCGATCTATCGGGGCGACCGTTTTCGCTCGTTTTCGCTGAATGAGTTCGCGCCGCTAGCCGCGATCGATCGAGTGCGGCTGTTGAGCCTGCAAAAGGGGAGCGGCATCGAGCAGTTGGCCAATGCCCCGTTCGCGGTGGAAGATCTGGGCCGCCACCTGGACGAAGCCGGCGCGGCATTTTGCGAGACCGCAGCCGTGATCGAGAATCTGGATGTCGTGATCACTTCCGATTCGGCCCTGGCGCACCTGGCCGGCGCGCTGGGCGCCAACGTCTGGTTGGCGCTGCCGTTCGCGCCCGACTGGCGCTGGCTACTGGATCGCGCGGACAGCCCGTGGTATCCTACCGTGCGGTTGTTTCGCCAGTCGCGCCCGGCGGACTGGGCCGGGGTGTTCCAACAGATCGCGGCCGAGTTGTCGCCGCTTGCCGCGCGGCCGCCAGATCGCGGTCGGATTCCGCGCGGAGGTGTCGCCATGAGCGTCAATACCAAAAACATCAGCGGACGTCGCAAGCTTCGCTTCAACACATATCAAGATATTCTCAACGACGTCCATGCGTTGGCCGCGCAGCCGACACGGACCTTGGGCAACTGGTCGTTAGGACAAATCTGCGAACACCTGGCCGCGGGCATGAACATGGCGATCGACGGCACGCCCGCTTCCTTCCCCTGGTATTTTCGCTTGGTCGGCCCGTTTCTGAAAAAACGCATACTCGTGGGGCCGATGTCCCCGGGTTTCCGGCTGCCAAAAAGCGCGGCGGCGCTTTTACCTCACAACACCAACTCGGCCAATGGCATCGCGACTTTGGAAAAAGCCATCGAGCGGCAGCAACACATTTCCGAGCGCAAACCTCACATGGTATTTGGTTCCATGACTCGCGAAGAATGGGACCAATTGCACATGCGGCACGCCGAGATGCATCTGGGGTTCGTCGTGCCGGCATAGACGGCCACCGCTTCCACCAGTCAGCCAGTCCCTGACCGCTTCCGGCGCATCGCCTCAACGGAGTTCCGACCGGCTCTGCATGGGGCAAAATGGGTGGCCGATTCTCGCTTTGCGGCGCGGCAATCCACTTTTTACCTTCTTTTTACATTGCCGCGACTCAGCGGTGACACAGCCGGTTCTAAACCGCACTAGAATTTGTCGAGTGGAACACCAAGAGGCGACCACGCTGTGTCGTACTACCCCGCCGGAACGTCTCACGTGGTCTTGCCCTGCCGATCTATGGCGGTGTCAGACCCAGGGGCCTGCCGCAAGTTAGCAAACACCCAGATTCGAGGAGCTGCGAAGAATGGCCACCCAATTGGAAACGACTGAAGTCGAAAACTATCC
Organism: Planctomycetia bacterium; assembly: GCA_041499515.1. Classification (GTDB taxonomy): domain Bacteria; phylum Planctomycetota; class Planctomycetia; order Pirellulales; family PALSA-1355; genus PALSA-1355. Next base: position 20,083 of record JBGQKM010000003.1, read on the forward strand.
GCTCGCGGATCGCGATATTCACAATGACCGCCGACAGAGACGACCCTCGGTACCGGCGCCAAAACATGAGGAAATCTCATTGGCCGCGGAAAGTGCGTGGTCGTTAGGCTACGACTGGCCGGTCATCGCCTGGATCGTGGTTGTGCACTTGGGGGCCCTGGCCGCGCCGTTCTTCTTCACCTGGAAGGCCCTGGGCGTGTGCGCCTTCTTGGCCTGGCTAACCGGCAGCATCGGCGTGTGCATGGGCTATCACCGTCAACTGACCCACGGAAGTTTTGCCACCTATCGTCCTGTCCGCTGGCTGTTGGCCCTGCTCGGCGGATTGTCGGGCGAAGGCTCGGCTCTGACTTGGGTTGCCAATCACCGCAAACATCACTTGTATAGCGACCAAGAGGGCGACCCGCACAGCCCACGCGACGGTCGCTGGTGGAGCCACATGCTGTGGTTCATGCCCAACTTCGGCCGCCAGCATTACGAGACGATGTTCGCCCGTTACGCGCCCGATTTGGCCAAGGACCCGATGATGCGGTTCTTGCACTACTTCTTTCTTCCGGCGCACTTGATCATGGGCAGCGTGCTGTTTGCCATCGGCTACTTTGGCTGGGATGCGTATACGGGCTGGTCGTTTGTCGCCTGGGGGATGTTCGTGCGGCTGATCTATGTGCTGCACGTGACGTGGTTCGTCAATTCGGCCACCCACATTTGGGGATACCGCAATTACGAAACTACCGACGACAGCCGCAACCTATGGTGGGTGGGCCTGTTGGCGTTTGGCGAGGGCTGGCACAACAACCACCACGCGTACCAGCGCATGGCTCGCCAAGGGCACCGCTGGTGGGAAATCGACATGACCTACTGGGCCATCTTGCTGCTGGAGAAAGTCGGCCTGGCCTGGAACGTGGTTAAGGAAATCCCCAAGCACACCAAGCCGGCCTGAGTCCTGTCCCGGGGCCGATGCTGAATTCTTCCTAGCGGCTTTGGGCGCCGTAGCCTGAGGGACCGGCGCGCCGCTGCCGATTTACCCGCTTGTGGTCGCGGATGCAACGAAATCCCTGGGGCGAGACCGACGGGAATTTGGAGTTGCAACGCGAAGTCGTGGTGGTAGACTATCTTCCTTAAGTTTGGTAAACCAGTGAAACGTAGGGAAAGTTCTAGCCACCTTGGCAGTTTCGGTGCGTCCTACGAAGCATCGAAAACGGGCCAACGTAGAGAAGACGCGGTTGCAGATGTCCATTACGAAAGAGCGTAAACAGGTCTTAATCGGCGATTTCAGGCGAGCGGATTCCGATACCGGATCGCCCGAAGTGCAAATCGCCATATTGACGACCCGGGTTGGCGATCTGACGGAGCACCTGCGAACGCACAAGAAGGATTACGCTAGTCGGCGGGGCCTGTTGATGATGGTGAGTCGTCGGCGTCGGCTGCTGGACTACCTGAAAACGGTGGATCCGCAACGATACCTCGACGTCATCCGTCGTCTCGACATCCGGAAGTGACCAAGCGCGACGAGCACGGCATGCTAACGTAGGCCCACCGCGAGGGGGGGCCAGCGGCTCCAGCCCAGCGACGGCGTGGGAACAGCATGAATGCCGGGGCGTGGCGGCCATTCGGCCCAGGCAGCGGCAGAGCGTAATGGTGACGATGGCTCTGGCTCGCTCGCTCGAAAGTTTCTGTCGGGCGTGCCCCGCAGGGCAAAGCACCTCGCCTTCTCTCGTTTGACCCCGGGTTCAAGCAGCGCTGTGCCCAGCCGTTCTGCGGCACCTGCTCGACTCCGACCATCCAGCCAGGAAACCCGGCAAGAACTTGCAACGAAGGTAGGGAAAAACATTGAAAGTACGAGTAGAGAAACAAATCGGGGCCAACGTTCTATCTATTGAAACCGGCTATCTGGCCAAGCAGGCCGCGGGCAGTTGCCTGGTGCAGTATGGCGACACCGTGGTGCTGACCGCCACGGCCGACGGCCCGCCGCGACCCGGCGTGTCCGACTTCTTCCCGCTCACCTGCGACTATCGTGAGCGGACTGCCGCCGCCGGCAAGTTTCCCGGCGGATTCTTGAAGCGGGAAGGCCGCCCGACCATGAAGGAGACGCTCACCTCCCGGCTCATGGATCGTCCCATCCGGCCCCTGTTCCCGGCGTGGTTTCACGACGAAGTGCAGGTCCAAAGCTTCGTCGTCGCCAGCGATCGACAAAACGACGCCGACGTCTTGGCCATGAACGGCGCTTCGGCGGCCCTGGGTATTTCGCCCTTGCCCTTTGAGGGTCCGATCGGTTCGGTCCGCTTGGGCCATCTCGACGGCGTGTTCGTCCCGTTTCCGACGCAGGACGAACTGGAAGAAAGCGATCTGGACCTGATCGTATCCGGCAGCAAGGACGCGATTTTGATGATCGAAGGTTTTGCCCGCGAAATGCCCGAGGCCCGCATGCTCGAGGCCCTGCGCGAGGCGCACCGCATCATCAAGACGATTTGCGAACTCCAGTTGGAGCTGTTCTCCAAGCTGAAGGTCGAGAAAAAGAAGTATGAAATTCCGGCCGATGACGGCGTCTACGCTCAAATCAAGACGCGTTACTACGACGCGTTGCGCCAGGCCAAACAGACGGCCGGCAAGCAGGCCCGGGCCGAAGCGGTCGCCAACCTCAAGGCCCGCGCCATCGCGGAAATGATTCCTGATCCGACCGCCGCGGGCGCGGTTTGTCCAAACTCGCTGGCCCAGGCCTGGCATGCCCTGGAAGAAAAGGTGGTCCGCGATTTGATACTGGCCGGCACGCGACCTGACGGCCGTGATTCCCAGTCGCTGCGCAACATCGAATGCCAGATCGACGTCCTGCCGCGCGTTCACGGCTCGGCCGTTTTCCAGCGAGGCGAGACACAGGCCCTGATCACGATTACCCTGGGCACCGGCCGCGACGAGCAGCGGGTCGACGGCCTGATTGATGAATACTCGAAGAAATTCATGCTCGACTACAACTTCCCGTCGTTTTCGGTCGGCGAGGTGCGCCCGATTCGCGGGCCCGGTCGCCGCGAAATCGGACACGGGGCCTTGGCCGAGCGGAGCGTCAAACCGGTGTTGCCGGATCCGGAAGTCTTTCCCTACACGATTCGCGTCATCTCCGACATTCTGGAATCGAACGGGTCCAGCTCGATGGCTTCGGTGTGCGGCGCCACGCTTGGCCTGATGGCCGCCGGCGTGCCGATCACCAATCCGGTGGCCGGCATCTCGATCGGCCTGGTAAAGGAAGATGCGAAGTGGACCCTGTTGACCGACATCATCGGCGACGAGGACCACTTCGGTGACATGGACTTCAAGATCGCCGGCACGCAAAACGGCATTACCGGCATTCAGCTCGACTTGAAGGTCAACGGCATCAGCGACGAGATCATCCAGGCCACGATGGCCCAAAGCCGCGAGGCCCGCATCGAGATCTTACGCAAAATGCTGACCGCCATCTCGCGGCCGAAAGCCGATATTTCGATGTGGGCTCCGCGCTTGCTCCGCACGCACATTCCGCCGGACAAGATCGGCGCGCTGATCGGTCCGGGCGGCAAGACGATTCGCGCGATCCAAGAGTCGACCGGCGCCGTGTTGGAAGTCGAAGACGACGGCACCGTGACGATCGCCAGCAGCAACGGCGAATCGGCGCAAGCCGCGTTGGCGAAAGTCGAAGCCCTGACCGCGTCGGTGCAGGTGGGCCGCATTTACTACGGCCGCGTCACCAGCGTCAAGGACTTCGGCGCCTTTGTCGAAATCATCCCCGGCAAGGATGGCCTGTGCCACATCAGCGAGTTGGCCGACGACTACGTCAACAGCGTGGCCGACGTCTGTAGCGTCGGCGATGAAATGACCGTCAAGGTCATCGCCATCGACGAACAAGATCGCGTCAAGCTGAGCCGCAAACAGGCCCTGCGTGAATTGGAAAAATCGAGCACCGGCACCGGCAACGGCGACCATTAGCCGCTTGCCGAGCGATCGCCGGGAGACCGAATGAGAACCCCAAGCGCCCTCGGCCGGCAACGGCCGCTGGGCGTTTTTTCTCGATCGCGCTTTCTCTGCCCATGGCATCACGATGAATCAGCCGCATCCACCCTCGGCCGAGGAAGTCAACCGGAAGCTGGTCGAGCAGTACACCGAGATCGCGGCGTTGGCCGGCGGCCTGGCGCACGAGATCAAGAACCCGCTGTCGACCATCTGTCTGAACATGGAACTCTTGGCCGAGGATTTTGCCCAGGCTGAAACCCCTCGCGACCGCCGGGCCGCGGCCAAAATCGCGGTGGTGCAGCAGGAATGCCAGCGGCTGCAAAGACTGCTCGACAACTTCTTGAGTTTTGCCAAGGTCCGCACCGTGCGATTCCAGGCCTCGGACCTGAACGAACAAGTCAAGCAGGTGCTCGATTTCTTCGCTCCCAAAGCGCATGAGTCGAACATCGAACTGGTCAGCTATTTGGATCCCGAATTGCCCAGCGTGGTGCTCGATCGCGAATCGTTTCACGGCGCGCTGATCAACCTGGTGCTCAACGCCCAGCAGGCCATGCCGGAAGGGGGCCAATTGGTCGTGCGCACCCAAACGACCGCCATCGGCGTAGCGCTGGAACTAATCGATACTGGCTGCGGCATGGACGAGAAAACGGCCAGCCAGATTTTCGATGCGTTCTTTTCGACCAAGCCCGGCGGCTCGGGCCTGGGCTTGCCCACCACGCGCAAGATCGTGGAAGCCCACGGCGGACGCCTCTTCGTCCAAAGCGAAGTCGGGCGCGGGACGAAGTTTACGATCGAGCTGCCGCTGCCGCCCAGATTGACCGCCGTCGGGTTGTCGGATTCCCGCTAGCGCGTCCCGCGCACGCGTTATCGTGGGTTGGTGCGAAAACCGACATGGCCGCCCGTGCCGCCGGCGGGAACTTAGCCGACGCACTACTAGCCCCTGGGGGCGCCTTTGCGGTATCATCGGCCGCATGGTGACGGGTGAAACGATCAAACGTGCGGTGGCCGAGAGTGCCCCCATTCGCGTGCTCATCGTCGACAACGAAGTGCCGCACGCCCAGGCCGTGGCCGAAAGCCTGGAGCGGGTCGGCTACGACTGCACCGTGGCCACCAGCGGCCCCCAGGGCCTCAAGCGGATCGACGAGGAGGCGTTCGACGTCGTAATCACCGACCTGGTGATGAACGAGGTGGACGGCTTGCAAATCCTGGCCCATACCAAGGAGAAACTGGCCGACGCCGAAGTGATTCTGGTCACGGGCCACGGCACCATCCCCTCGGCGGTCACGGCCATGCAGCAGGGGGCGTTCAATTACCTGCTCAAGCCGCTCGACTTGGGCCAACTGCGCGCCGTGACAGAAAAAGCCTCAGCCAGTCTGCGGCTGCGGCGGCAGAACGCCGAACTCAATCGTCGGCTCGACGAAAAGTTTGGCTTCGAAGGCGTCGTCGGCAGCAGCCTGCAAATGAACGACGTCATCGACCGCCTCAAACGTATCGCCCCCACCGACGCCAGCGTGCTGATTCAGGGGGCCACCGGCACGGGCAAGGAGCTGGTGGCCCAGGCCATTCATCAAAATAGCCCCCGCAAGAACAAGCCGTTCGTGGCGCTCAATTGTGCCGCGCTGAGCGAAAATATTCTGGAGAGCGAACTGTTTGGCCACGTGCGCGGCGCGTTTACCGACGCCTCGAACGATCGCATCGGAAAATTCGAGTACGCCCACGGCGGCACGCTTTTTCTGGATGAAGTCGGCGACATGCCGATTGCGACGCAAATCAAGCTGCTGCGCGTGCTGGAAAGCAGCGAGATCACGCGGGTCGGTTCGAACGAGGCGATTTACGTCAACGTGCGGATTCTCTCGGCCACCAACCGCAATCTGGAAGAGTCGGTCGAGTCCGGCGCCTTTCGCAGCGATTTGTATCACCGCCTCAAGGTGGTCACGATCAATTTGCCGCGGCTGGCCGACCGCAGCCAGGACATCCCGCTGCTGATCGAACACTTTCTCAAGCAGTTCACCAAGCGTCATCACAAGAACGTGCAGAGCATGTCGGCGGCGGCCCGGCGGCGGCTGATGGCCTTCGACTGGCCGGGCAATGTCCGGCAACTGCGCAACGTGGTCGAAAGCATGGTCGTGGTGGATTACGATGGCGTGCTGGACGTGGACGATTTGCCCAGCGAGTTGGCCGCGCCCAGTGATGCCGCCGAGACGGCCCGCGGAGGCAGCCTGGCCGGCCTGGTCGGCAAACCGCTATCGGAAGTCGAGCGTCTGTTCATCGCCGAAACTCTGCAGCAAACCGGCGGCAATCGCGAAGCGGCGGCCGAATTGCTGGGGATCGGCCAGCGGACGTTGTACCGCAAAATCAAGGAATACCATCTCTAGTCGCCCAACCCCACGCTCGGAGTCACGCGCACCGCCGCGATGCGCAAATTGAAGCATGAACCCTATCCGTCAACTACCGCCGAGCGTGGTCAACAAGATTGCCGCCGGCGAAGTCCTCGAACGGCCGGCCAGCGCCATCAAGGAGTTGATGGAGAACTCGATCGACGCCGGGGCGACGCGCATCGACGTGTCGGTGGAGCAGGGGGGGCTCGAGTTGATGCGCGTCAGCGACGACGGCTGCGGGATCGCGGCCGACCAGTTGCCGCTGGCCGTTGCCAGCCATGCCACAAGCAAGATCCGCGACGCGGAGGATTTGTTTCGCGTCAACACGCTGGGGTTTCGCGGCGAAGCGCTGGCCTCGATCGCCGAAGTCAGCCGGCTCGTGGTGCGCTCGCGGACCCGCGACGCCGAATCCGGGGCCCAGTTGGAAGTCTCTGGCGGTCATGCCACCGGCGCCAGCCCTTGCGGCTGCCCGGTAGGCACCACGCTCGAGATTCGACAACTGTTCTACAACACGCCGGTGAGGCGAAGATTCCTACGCTCCACGCAGACCGAAATGGGGCACATCAGCGAGGCCTTTACCCGCGTGGCGTTGGCCAACCCGAGGGTCCACTGCACGCTCAAACACAACGACCGCTCGGTGTACGACCTGCCTGGCTCGGGCGATTGGCGGGAACGGATTGCGGCATTTTTTGGCCACGATTTGGCGGCCGATCTGATCGCCGTTTCCAGCGTCGACCAGGGCGTGCAACTCAGCGGCTACGTCGCCAGCCCCAGCCACAGCCGCGCCAATCCCCGCTTACAATACCTGCTGCTCAACGGCCGGGCGATTCGCGACCGCGCGCTGCAGCACGCCCTGAGCGAAGCCTATCGCGGGTTGTTGCTGACCGGCCGCTATCCGATTGCATTCTTGCGGATAGAGATGCCAGCCGAGATGGTTGACGTCAACGTGCATCCCACCAAGCTCGAAGTCCGCTTTCAGGAATCGGGCCGACTCTACAGCCAGTTGCTCGGCACGCTGCGGAGCAAGTTCCTGTCGACCGATCTGACGGCGCGACTGCAACCGACCGGCGAAAGCGAAGCGGCCGCGGCCATCGATCCGGACCGGGCCGAAGACCTGCGGCGCGAGCTGGTCGATTGGGCCAAAGGCCAACTGGCCGGCTTCGACGCGCCGGGCGAAAGTGGCGTGGCGACGGCCGGAGAACAGGCGGTTTTCGACGCGCCGTTTCAGGCGCCCCGCGCACCTTTGGAGCTCAGCACGCTTGAGCGCCGCTGGGAGGCGGTTGGCTCGGCGCGCGACGAGGAGGATGAAGAACCGGACGCGCAAGGGACCGCATATCGCGTCGACACGGCGCTGCGCGCGCCGCCGCGGCCCGTGGCAGCGCTGCAACTGCACAACCGATATTTGATTACCGAATGTGACGACGGAATGGTCGTCATCGATCAACACGCGTTGCACGAGCGCATTCTGTACGAACACCTGCGCGAAAAGGTGCTGGCCGGGGCCTTGGAGTCACAAGCGCTTTTGGTGCCCGAGCCGGTCGACTTAAGCCCGGCCGAAAAAGCCGCGGTCTTGGACGCCCGCGATTTGCTGGGCCAACTGGGGGTGGGCGTTGAGCCGTTTGGCGGCGACACGGTGCTCGTCTCGAGTTATCCGGCCATGCTGGCCAATCTTCGGCCAGCCGAGGTGCTGCGCGATCTGGTCGAGCAACTCCTGTCGGGCGGAAAGAGCCCCGAGCGGCGCGACGTGCTCGACGAGTTGCTGCACATGATTTCCTGCAAGGCCGCGATCAAAGCCGGCGACCGGCTGACCGGCGAGGAAATCGCCGCCTTGTTGGAGCAACGCCACCTGGCCCAGGACACGCACCATTGCCCGCACGGCCGCCCGACCGCGCTGTTTTTCAGCCGCGAGGAATTGGATAAACAGTTTAAGCGGACTTAATACTCGGCGCGGGGAGAAAAACGCGGTCGGCGGCGGATCCGCGGGGAGTTTAGTTTTTCACGCTCGGATGGCAGGGGATGGGTGCCGTGGTCATCGCCGCTTGCACGCCGTGGGCCCTGTCCCAATGGCCTGATCCATGCTCGTGAAGCGCGCCCCGGACACCCGCAGGCCGCCTAACCGAGAGCATTATTCGCCGGGCCTTCCTGCCTCGATTTCTGCCGGAAATACCGGCGGTTTCCGCCACGCAAGCTGTGAACTATACTAGTGCGACCGGCCCGCGTTCCAGCAGCTTGAAGGACCCCGAGAGAATGCCCAAAGCATTGACCATTTCAGGAATGGTTGTTGCCGTTTCGCTGCTGTTGACGTTCGGGCTGGATCTGGCGGTGGGCGTTCCCTTTGGCAAGGCAAGCCAGGCGATGGATATCGCCTTTTTGATCTGCGCCGCGTTGTTGGGCTATACGAGTTGGAACACGTATCGAGAGCAGGCTTAGCGCGGCCGGTGGAGCCAAAGCGCTACTACGCCGCCGGACGAAGGATTGAGTGCGACGGCTGGCCTTGGGCCTGGCTGGAGAGTTTGCTGGCCGTGTTTCCCAGGGTCACGACGTCAAGGATGCCTTGCCGGCGGCGCCGCTCGGCATGTTGCAAGATGCATTGAAGTGCGCGCTCGGCCGCAAATCCACGCAATGCCAACTGCGGCGCGTCGATCGCCAACTGAACGAGCCCCCGATCACAGATGGCCTGATCGATTAATGCGCGGGCAGTGCGGACGCCGCCTCCGCCCGGTAACCAACGGCTGGTGTGGGGCAACACCAGCGACACCGGAAAACTCCACAGGCCGTAGCGCAACGTCTGGGGCTGCAAACCGCGCGCATTGCGGGCCGTGCACTGCGCGTCGGGGTGGCGAACCGCGGTAATCCCCTGTTTGATCGCCAGGTCGGAATGGTCTTCGAGCTCGGTCGTTTTCAGGGTCAAGGTCGAAATGGCAAGCCCCGAGGCGCGTGCGCGCGCGCAGCGGCGGGCCAACTCGCGGCCGAAACGGCTTCGGCCCGCTTCGCGGCCGACCCAGGTCGCGTCGCCTGAAATCGCGATCTCGTGTCCAGCCCGCATCGAAACGATCCGCTCGGTCGCGGCCGAAACGGCCGGATCGGCCACGGCCCACGTAGCCGGCAATTCATACTTGCCCACCAGCTTGAGCAATCGGGAGGTGATGGCCTCCAACGAGCGCTGTTCGGCCAGCCCCAAGTGCGCGGCGTCGATTTCCAGATCGATCGACAGGGTCAAAATTCCCCGAGGTAGGCAAACGCTCATGAGGACGGGGTCTCCGAATCGGCTCGTTTGTGAATTCTGGGCCGTTATTGAGTCCTAGATAACCAAGAGGCTGCGAGTGACCGTCGGGAGCGCCCGTCCGCGCGGCGTTTCGGCAAGACCGACCGAGCCCATCGTCTTGCAAGGTATCAATCAATAGATTCGGCAAATCGACGCCGGACACTCGATGAAAACCTGATTGCACGAGAGTGCTAGCACCCGCCGAGTCTAAGCAAACGGTGAATTGGGGCCGGCCTGAGAACCTGGTCGGGCCACAGGCTCGTTTTTCGAGACGCGCGGAATGAACGGCCAGCCGGGCGAACGCAGCGCGGGAAAATGCCTCAGGAAAACAATCGGGCTGTCGGCGGCTTCGCCGCGGTCCGACAATCGGCGGCATATAGGAGAGCTGCACCGACTCAAGTACTGTGGTCACACGTTCGCCCACGCCCCAATGCCGACCGCTTTTTTCGCGAACGATCGCGCATTGCGTTCATGTCCCTGCGACTGTCGTGTTCCTTGACCTGCCGAGCAAGTGCCGTGAGCGGGGAATAGCCAGCTTTCTTGGATTCGAATGGGTTCTGACCGGCCGCACTATTCGCTGAACCGCTCAAAAGGCAGAGGCTTCCAATGCACCCCGGACTGCCGTTACTTCGTTTGGGATGAATCCCGACTGAACCAGCGTTTTGACAGCACTTTCGACGAACCGTAAGCGGCGCCGACATTCCGAGTTTGGCGAAAGCCGTCGAATTGAACCAACCTGTCTAGATTTAAAGCGATGTGTTCGGTACGAACGCTCAATTCAGATTCCATAACTGTTCACGGGCCGAGATGCAATTCTTCGGAAACTGGTCTGGCTTGGAAGTGGAAAATCTGACAGATTTTCGGCGTATCGCTGGAAATTCCGGAAACAATCGTTGCCCGACACGGCCCGAGGACCCGGCAAGGATTCGCTTGCCGCCGAACAGGATTGCCGAGTCACTCGAAACATGCCGGTCATCGACGAATCGCCCACCAAAGAGGCCGCTAAAGAGGCTTAGCCATGGCCATTCGTGGCCGGCCGCTTCATCGTGTTCGCGTGCGCACCGTTCGGTCTGCCGCCATGCTCGACGAATTGTTGACGGAGAAGTTGGATCGTGTGGTCGCCCCCATTCGGGTCAAAATGTGCTGGCCTGCGTCACCTCCACGTTCACTGCCCGGTTCGCACGTCAAACGGCGCCAACCCCGCTACCATAGGTGCGATCGATTGCGACCATGACAGCCAGTTACATTTCCTACCGACCTGATGTTGATGGTCTGCGGGCCATTGCGGTGCTGAGCGTGGTCTTGTGTCACGCCGGTCTCGGTTTCGCCGGCGGTTTTATTGGGGTCGATGTCTTTTTCGTGATTTCAGGCTACTTGATTACGAGTTTGATCGTTAAAGATCTCGAGCGGGGGACTTTTTCGCTGGCGGCCTTTTGGGAGCGGCGGATACGTCGAATCCTGCCCGCTCTGGCTACCGTCACGGCTGCCACGATGTTTGCAGGTTGGTTCTTGCTGATGCCGGACGCATACGCGTCTCTTGGGAAGTCGGTCGTCGCACTCGCTCTGCTGATTTCCAACGTCCATTTCTTGCGTGACACTGGCTACTTTGAAGCGGCGGCAGCGGAGAAACCCTTGCTCCACACCTGGTCGTTGGCGGTTGAAGAGCAATTCTATTTGTGCGTGCCGGTGTTTCTTCTGTTGCTTGCGCGAAGTGCGCGCTCGCGCCGGACGGCAGTTCTCTTGGCGCTGACTCTGGTCGTCAGCTTCGGCTTGAGCATTTACGGAACGCGCCGATATCCCGTCGCGACGTTTTACTTGCTTCCCAGCAGGGCATGGGAACTCTTTGCCGGCGCACTGTTGGCTTTTCTTCCAGTAAGCTGGCTCAGCGGATCGTCTCGATGCAAGGAGTTCGCAGCAGCGCTTGGCCTTGCATTCATTCTGATTCCGTGTGTTCTTTACGACCAGAATACGCGCTTTCCTGGACTCGCCGCGCTGCCTCCAGTCTTGGGAACGGCTCTGTTGATCTGGAGCGGAAATGCCTCGGCGGCGCGACTCCCGATCGCCAGCCGATGCCTCGCCTGGCGTCCCTTGGTTTTCGTTGGCCTCATTTCTTACTCACTGTACCTTTGGCATTGGCCCGTGTTTGCCTTTGCCAGGTCCCAAAGTATCTTGCCTCTGAGCTATTCGCACCGATTCGCGCTGGTCGTGGCAAGCGTGTCGTTGGGCGCGATTTCCTGGCGCTATGTTGAGCTCCCTTTCCGCGGTCGCAAAGTACTCGCGTCGCGGCCGAGGCTCTTGATGGTGACGGTCGTGGTATTTGCGGGCCTGTTGTGCGGCGGAATTTCGATCCTTTACAACAGGGGTTTCGAAAACCGACTATCGCTCGAGGCCCGGTGTTTTGCCGCCGCCGGCCAGCGTGACTTGCGCTATTGGGAAAACCTCGATGTCGCCGACATCCCGAGAAACCTGGTCCGTTTCGGAAATGGCGACGGTCCTCCCGAGCTCCTTGTCTGGGGCGACAGTCATGCGATGGCCATCTTGCCGGCGATCGACTCCCTGTGTCAGGAAACGGCGGTCACGGCCTGCGCTGCCACGCATACCTCTACGGCTCCCGTGACCGATTATTTCGTTCCCTCGGAACATGGACTGAACGATCGGGCGATCTCCTTCAATGCCGCGGTGTTGGACTATATCCGATCCGAGAGAATCCGGACCGTGGTATTGGCTGCCTATTGGAGTTCCTATTTCGCAGACGCAGAGTTTCCGAATGCTCTGCTGAAAACCATCGATGCTCTCCAGGCGAACGGGGTCACTGTGTACTTTATGAATGACGTTCCCGTATTCGCTTTCGATGTCCCGAAGACTCTGGCCCGTTACAGTATGCTCGGTCAGAAACTGTCTGGCGTTCTATTGGCGTCGGGTGACTATGAAGCGGCAAATCAACTCCAGTCTTCCTTCCTGCCACAACTGATAGAGCGAGGGGTCCATATCCTGGATCCCATTCCAATCCTTCGAACGAGGACCCAATCAATCGACATCCTGCCATTCGATTCGGGCGGATCGTTCTACAGCGATAAGCAACATCTCAGCACCTACGGCGCCCTTGCGATCAAGCCAGTTTTCGCACCGATGTTCCAGCGCCTCCGCTCCCAAGCACGGCTGATTTCCAAGTGAATTCAACGGGTTAATTAAACGTGTCGAGTGTCAATACGACGCGCGCCACAAAGACGGCGACGATACTCACGAGGAGGTTCGCGTCGAAACCATGTCTGCCGACGATCGACAAAGCGACGGTTTCGTGCGGCAACCGAACGAGAAACGACTCGTAGCGACACGCCATGAGTCGCTTGGGCGACCCAACTGCGGGAAACAGCACTTGTGAGGCGGACCCCAACTGTTGGACTGGCTTGGGCCTCGGATGAGATGGAGCGTTGTCCGCCCGCGAGACCCTTACCGGCTCCTGCCCCTAGGCGAAGGCGAAAAAACCTCGCAACAACTTGGCGCGCGCACGTCTCAGAGCTGGAAAAAGACTTCCTTGCTGAATTCGGCGATGCGGCCTGAGACGCTCACGCGTTCGACTGCGGCGACTCACTCTTCGTTTTCGGGCCACAGCACAGCCTCGCCTTGGCAATGCGAAAGGGTGTACTGCTGTCAGGTGCCGGCAGTGGGCTGTTCGGAGATCAAGGGGAGGACTCTCAGGAGCAGCGAGCCGATGGTCAAGGTAAGGCGTTTTGTAGCTCCTGGCAATTCTTCCTCAGTAGCGTCAACGTCATTCGCTTCTAGTCTTACTGGTCTCGGGCATCATGCCCGCCCACGTTGAGTCTCGGCCGTGCAAAGGGCCTCGATCAATCCGACCATCGTGTACTGCTGGGCTTCGACGGTCGGCGCGTGCCCCAACTCTTTCAACGTAGCCGAGGTGATCGGGCTGATCGACGCCAATTTGGCCTGTCGCAATTCGCCGCCAAACAGGCCCACCAGCGAGCGGGCGATGGCCGAACTGGTGACGGTGATCCAGTCGATCTTGTCCTCGCGCAGCAGGTCGGCGATCCGCGGATCGGGCCGGCTTACGTCGTGGCTGGCATAGACGACAATCTGTTCGACCTGACCACCGTGGGCCGTAAGTTCTTCGGCCAGGACTTCGCGGCCGCGGCTGGCGCGCGCCAGCAGAAATCGCTTGCCGGCGGCGGCTTCGTCAGCCAGCGCCGCCGAGAGCGACTCGGCCCTATACTCGGCCGGCACGATGTCGGCCCGCAAATGATAGCGGGCCAATTCTTCGGCGCTGCCGGGTCCGATGGCGGCCAAACGGATGCTGCCCAGCGAGCGCAGGTCGCGGTGTTCCATCAGACGGTCCAACAGCGCGCGGACGCCATTGGCGCTGGAAAAAACCAGCCAGTCGTAGCGGTCGAGTTGGGCCAGAGCTCGATCGACCGGCTGCCAATCTTCCGGAGGCGCAACTTCGATGGCCGGCTGCAGCAGTACCTCGGCGCCCAGGTCGGTCAAAGCCGCGGCCAGCGTGGGAGCTTGATGCGCGGCGCGCGTCACCAGCACGCGCACGCCAAACAACGGCCGATCGGTAAACCATCCGTACTCGGGCGCCAGCGCCGCCACACCTCCCACGACGACCAGCGCCGGTGGCCGCATCCGGCGCGTTTGGATTTCGCGGGCCACGGTGCCCAGCGTGCAGCGGATCGTTTCCTGATCGGGCCATGTGCAGCGGCGCACGATGGCTGCCGGAGTGGTCGGCGATTTTCCCGCGGCGATCAATGCGGTGCTCCAGTGCGCGGCGGTAGTCATGCCCATGTAAAACACCAGCGTGCCGGGAAAGGCGGCCAGCGCTGCGTAATCCAAGCCGGGCGCCGGCTTGCCGTCGCGCTCTTGTCCGGTCACCAGGGCCACGGCCGAAGCCGTGGCGCCTTGCGTAAGCGGAATGCCGGCGTAACTGCCCACTGCCAACGCCGCGGTGATGCCCGGCACGATTTCGTAGGGGATCTGGGCTTTGGCCAGCGCAGCGGTTTCTTCGGCCGCGTGGGCAAAGACCGCCGGGTCGCCGCCTTTGAGTCGCACCACCGTGCGGCCTTCGCGAGCCAATTGCACCAGGCGCGCATTGATTTCTTCTTGCGGCATGATGCGGTCGCGGCCGTGCCGACCCAGGCAGATCCGCACCGCGTCGGGCCGCGCATGCGCCAAGATTTGCGGGTTGACCAGATAATCGTAGAGCACCACGTCGGCCCGCGCCAGGCATTGGCAGCCGCGCAGCGTGATCAGTCCCGGATCGCCGGGACCGCCGCCCACCAGATACACTTTACCGATGCGAGAAGTCATGCCGTGCCATGTTCGCGATTTGCCGACGCGCCGCGTGGGGCCGTGGGCCATGCCCTGGATGCTCGCTTGGTGCCGCGTTGTTTTGTCGGACAATCGCGGGTAAAATGGATGTTTGTTCAACGTCGAGGAGAAGCTGCTATTATCGCTTGTTTCGATTCTCTGAAAAAGGCTTAAAACCTAACGTGTCGCCCAACTCTCCGCAGCCACCAACATCCGACAATACAGGCCGACAACCGATTTCTCCGGCAGTCCGGCGGCGTCTACAGCAGTGTTTCGAGCACGGTAGCCGCAGTGCCGCCAAGAACGATTTCGACTATGCCACGAACATGTTCGAAATGTGCGTGGCCGGCGATCCGTCCAACCAGATTTACATCAAGCAGTTCTTGGCCAACCTGTGCAAGAGATACAACGACAATAAGAAAGGAGCCGGCTTTACCAGCGCGCCCAAGCTCAACCTGCTCAAGGGCAGCATCAAGAAGGCGCATTACTCCAAGGATTGGACATCGCTGATCAAAACCGGCTTGGACGTGCTCAAGCTCAATCCCTGGGACATCTCGACGCTGAGCGTGATGGCCGAGGCTTGCGACGCGCTGAATTTCGACGAGGCCCAGTTGGCCTATCTCAAACAGGCCCTGGACGTCGACGCGAAAGATGCCGAGGTGAACCGCAAGTGCGGACGCGCCTTGGCGCGTCAGGGGCAGTTCGACCAGGCCATCGCTTGTTGGCATCGGGTGGAACAAGCCAAGCCGCACGATGAAGAGGCGATGCGGGCGATCGCCGATCTGGCGATCGAAAAAACGATCTCGCAAGGGGGCTACGAAGATGCCGAGAGCAGCACCGACGTAATGGCCGACAAAGCAGCCCAAGCCGATCGCCGTTCGGAGGCCACCTCGAAGCTGACGCCGGCCCAGCAATTGGAAAAAGCGATTGCCAAAAAGCCCGACGATGTCAGTTTGTATCTGGAATTGGCCGACCTGCACACCCGCGACGAAAACTTCAAAGACGCCGAGGAAGTGCTCGGCCGCGCGTTGCAGGCCTCCGGGGGCGACGTGATGGTGCGCGAACGGCTGGAAGATGCCCAAGTGCGCAACAGCACCCATCATCTCAAAATCGCCGAAAAACAAGCCCTCGACAAGAAAACGCCCGAGGCGATCGACCTGGTCAAGCGAATGCGCGCGGAATTGAACTCCGTGGAAATGGAAATGTATCGCAGCCGCAGCGAGCGCTATCCCACGAATTTTGGGCTGAAGTACGAGTTGGGGCTGCGGTTGAAGCGGGCCGGCCAATATACCGAGGCGATCATATGCTTCCAAACAGCCGCCGGCGACAGCAAGCGCAAGGCCAAGGTCCACATGGAACTCGGCGAGTGCTTTCAGCACATCAAGCAATACAAACTGGCGATGCAAAGTTATGAAGCTTCGCTGGAAGCCGTGTCGGCGCGCGAGCTCGACGATCGCAAATTGGCCCTCTATCGGGCCGGCAAGCTGGCCCTGGGGCTGGCCGAAAAATACCTGGCTGCCGGTGAAACTCAAGGGAAAGACGAATTGAATCGGGCCGAGAAATACTTGAGCGAACTGGCCGGACTCGAATTCGGTTTTAAGGACGTGCCACAACTACTGGACAAGATCGCCAAAATGCGTCATAAAGATTGATTCTCCAGCCGCTTCGGAGCCCCTTTTGGGCGGGCGGCCCGAGTGGATTCGCAACGACCACGGCCCTCACTAAAGCAATGCCCAATTCATTAAGCTCGCAGAAACGCCTCCGCCAAAGTCTCGTCCGGCGCGACCGCAACCGCGCCGTCAAAAGCGCGCTCAAATCGCAAGTCCGCAAGGTCCGCAACGCGATTGCCGCGGGCGACCTCGAAGTCGGCGAGACCGAGTTCCGCCTGGCAGCCAAGAAACTCGACAAAGCGGCCGCCGCCGGCGTCGTACACGCCAATTTGGCCGCCCGCGTCAAATCGCGGCTCTCGGCCGCGCTGAAAGCAACCAAGCCGACGACGAAGCAAAAGAAGTAGGCTCGCAGCCTGCCAGGAGCGGCGCGGCCGGCGACGCGTTCGTTGGTCCGGCTACCACGCGATCCGCGCGGCGTCGAACACCGGCCCCTCGACGCATGTCCGGCGGTAATCCCAATTTCCGCTCTCGTCGCGCACCCGGGCCACGCAGCTAAAGCAAATGCCGATGCCGCAGGCCATCGGCGTTTCCAGCGAAACCTGGCAGCCGACTTTCCGGGCTTGGGCAATCTTGGCGACCGCCTCCATCATCCGCTCCGGTCCGCAACATACGATGCGCGCTTGAGGCGACTCGGACAGGACCTGCTCGACCAGTTCCGTCACGAGTCCATGTTGGCCGGCAGTGCCGTCATCGGTGCTGGTGCGGACTTCAACCCCCAGCCGCTGGAAATCGTCCACGCCGGCCAGCAAGTCGGCGGTCCGCGCACCGTAGCAAATCGTCACGCGGCCGGTCCGCGGCAGGTGCCGCGGCGTTTCGCCGTACTGCCGCAGGCCCAACGCTTCGCGGGCCAGGGCCAAGAAAGGGGTCTGACCGATGCCGCCGGCCACCATCACCAGGTGTTCGGCCGCCTGTGGCGGGAACCCGTTGCCCAACGGACCCCAGACATCCAGCGCCTGGCCGGGCTGGAACTGGGCCAGACGGCTAGTCAGCTTGCCCAGCACGAGATAGACCACGTCGACACCCACGGGCGCGCCCCGATCGCCTTCGGCCAATACTGTGTCGTACAGAGCCAATGGGCGACCCAACAGCGGGTCGTTGGTGTCGGCCAGCCGCAGCATGAGAAACTGGCCGGGAAGGATTCGTCGGGCCAACGGCGGACAATGAAATCGCAGGCGGTACGTATCGCGGGCGATCAGCACATTCTCCAAAACAGTGACGCGTTGCTGACAGGCCCGATCGGCGTAATACGCTGCGTGCAGAGCCTGGGTCATCAAGCCAATTCCCTTTCCTGTGTGACACCGACCCCTTGTTGTCGATGTTGCGAATCAGGCCAAGACGTTGCCCACAATTCATCGTACTGGCGTCGCCAAGCGTTGCCAATGGCGTGGCGCGTTAGTCCGCGTGTTCCAGTTCGGCCAACGCCGCGGCCATGCGTTGGAAGACCTCCGGCCACTGGTCCAATTGGCTTTGGCGAAACAATCGCATGGTGGGGTACCAGGGACTATCGTCGCGGTCGATTATCCACCGCCAGTCTGCCATGGCCGACAATGCGACCCAGACTGGCACGCCCAGGGCTCCGGCCAGGTGGGCGATCGACGTGTCGGATGTTATGACCAGGTCCAGGTTTTTCATGACGGCGGCCGTATCCAAGAAAGCTCCGCCTGTGTTGTCGATCCGGCGGCCCCAATCCACGATGTCGAAGCGACCCTCCAGCGCGGCGAGTTGTTCGGCGCCAGGGCCCTTTTGCAAACTCAACAGCCGCACGCCCGGACGTGCCAGCGGCGCGAATTCCTCGAGCGGAATGGATCGCAGGCGGTCAAAGCGATAATTGGCTCGCCCCTGCCAGGCGATGCCGACCTTGAGGCCGTCGTACGGATCCAGTTCGCCGCGCCATGTTTCAACGAGCGCGGGTTCGGCACAGAGATAGGGGATATCGCAGGGCACCGTTTCGATTTCGGTTTGGAAAATATGGGGTAAACTCATTAGCGGCGCGTGCACGTCAAACGGAGGCAGCGGCAGCTCCTTGGGTAACAGGCCGGTGAAACCCGATTGGGCCAACAGCGGTACCAGCGCGGCCTGCACGCCGATGATCACTTTGCCACCGTGCGACTCGACCCTGTTGACGTAACGAATAAACTGCAGCGTGTCGCCCAACCCTTGCTCGCCGTGGATCAAGAGCGTGCGGCCGCCAAGCGGCGAGCCATCCCACAGCGGCTGTGGAAAGCGGGCCGTATTGAATTGCGGGCAATCGACACGATGCTCGTATCCAGCCCAACCGGGAAGGAAATTGCCCAAGCTGAGCCATGACATTCCGCGGCTGCACAGCGCTTGGGAATCGTCGGGCTGCAGGCGTAAGGCCCGTTCATAGCATTCGATGGCGCAGTGTTGATCCAGGAGGACCGTACCCAGGTTCGCGTGAAACTTGGCATTTCGCGGTTCCAGTTCGACGGCCCGCTCGAAAAACCGCTGCGCTTCGCTTAGCCGCCCCAAGTCATGATAAAGCGCGCCTAAGTTGTTGATCGTCGCGGGCGCATCGGGCTGCAGTTCCATGGCACGTTGCAGGCAGCTCAGCGCCTCGTCGAGCTGTTGCTGCTCGCGCAGCGCATTGCCTAGGTTACACAAGGCTTCGACATCGTCGGGCCGCGAACCCAGTGCCCGGCGATAACAAGCGATGGATTCGCTCATTCTGCCCTGAAGCTGGTAGAGATTGCCGAGGTTGGTATGGAGATTGCCGACGTCGCATGTTTCCGGAGGCATCTGCTGCTCGAGCCGCAAGGCGCGTTCGCACAACGCGGTGGCATCGGCAAGTTGGCCTTCGACGCGGCGGACGCCCGCCAGGTTGATCAAGGCGCCAAAATGATCGGGATTTCGCTCGAGCGTTTTTTCGTAGTGCACACCCGCTGAGTGCAACTGACCCTGCTGGTGAAGCACCGACCCGAGGCGGTAGTGTGCTTCTTCATTCTGCGGATCCTGTTGCACGGCGCGCTCGTAGCTGGCAATGGCCTTGACCGGGCTGCCGAATTCCTGCAGCAGAATTCCCAAATTGAGGTGAGCCAGGCTCGCCGTGGGCTGCAAGCGCACCGCCTCGGTGTAGGCCTCAATGGCCTCGGCCACTTGGCCCAGTCCGCGATAGGACTCGCCCAAATTGGCAAAATATGCCGCTTGCGAGCTGTCCAGTGCGATCGCCTGGCGCAGAAAGCCGACGGCCTCGGCAAACTGGCCCGTCTGCCAGGCCACGAGGCCGCGCAGGTTCAACGCGTCGGCGTGCCGCGGATCGTGTTGCAGAATCTCTTCGTAAATCATCCGGGCACGTTCGAATTGACCGCCGCGGTGCAATTGAAGGGCCGACTGGAGGAGTTCGGCTAGGTTAGCCATGTGCGCGGTCCTTGCGAGAGGGGCCTCGGTGTTACGATCGAGGTTTCTTCCCCGCGGAAGATTTTGCGCCGTTCGGCCGCGGCGGTTTTGTCTGCGGTCCCACGTGGCGCGGTTGCTTGGCCGAGCCCTGCCCTTGCGTCGCCTTGGCCGGAGCGCCGCCGATCACCCAGCGCGCTGTAGCGGCCGTTTTCGCCGGCATCGCCAGGGCGGCGACCGTGGGCCGACGCGGACGGCGCGGTTGTTGGCTGGCGGCGCCGCGCGTGGCTTGTTTCAATTGGCGAACTTCGTCCCGCGCCAGTGGGCGCACGTGCCCCATGGGCAGGTCGGCCAAGCGCAACGGTCCGATGGCCACGCGTTTCAATCGCTCGACTTTGTGCCCGACGCGGGCCAGCAGACGGCGGATTTCGCGGTTGCGGCCCTCGTTGAGCACGATTTCCAACAGCGAGCTTTGTTTGTATTGGCGAATCACCTTAGCTGCGACGACGTGCGCAAAGCCTTCGGCCAGGTGTACGCCTTGGCGAAGTTTTTCCAGTTCCTTGCGGTCCAGCATTCCGGCGACTTCGACCTGGTAGGTTTTTTCGACTCCGTAGCGGGGATGCGTCAAACGGTTGGCCAACTCGCCGTCGTTCGTGACCAGGATCAGCCCCTCGCTCGACATGTCGAGCCGGCCCACGGTGAACAGTCGGCCCGGATACGGAATCAAATCGACGACGCGCGGCCGTCCCGCGGGGTCGTTGTTGGTCGAAACCACGCCCACCGGTTTGTTCACCAGAAAATAGACGTGTCGGGGCCGGGGCAGCGACACGCCGTCGACACGGATGTCTTGCTGCCGGGGATCGGCTCGCGTGCCCAACGTGGTGACAACTCGTCGTTCGACCTCCACGCGTCCCGCGAGAATCAACTCTTCGCACCGGCGCCGACTGCCAAGCCCCGCGGCTGCCAGGACTTTTTGTAGCCGCTCGGACCTGTCGGATTCCGGCGCTGTCAGCGCAGTCGAAGGGGATGCTGGCGACGAAGAGTGACGACGCTGCGACATGATCAGACCGGCGGGATGCGACGACAATGGAACAATGTCCCATCATACCCGCGGAGAGAAAGCCGTGTCAGGGGACTGGGCAAAACACGCGCCTTTTGGAATGGACTTTCCAGATCCGCGCTGCAGATCTTCTGGCCTGAAAGCACGCTCAGGGCACAAAAAACGGTGGGGCGGGCTGTTCGGCCACCACCGGCGGAGCAAATGGAATGGTCTGCCGTGTGGTCATCGTTCGCGTCGGCCGATACAGTCCCGGCGGTGGCGGCTGGCCAAAACGCGTGGCAAAGCTCTCGCTGTTCTGAGCCCGCTCGTTTTCCGGAGCCGGTCGAATAAACGCCAGCGGCCGCGCGTTCGTTTCAGGGCCGACATCGGTCATCGGGTAGGGATCGAAGCGCTGCGCCTGGGTGCGCTGGTACTCGGCCGATCCGGGGTGGATATATCCCGGACCCTGGATGCCGGCGCATCCTAGCGCGGCCACAAGCGCAATCAGCGATAATGCACGGCGCCGAATCATGACGATCCGCGAGACCTCAAGAAGTGCTGTGAGTAGCCGCAGGTAGCGTTAAGCTCGAAGACGAGCCGCTGGATATGGGAGACGAATTATATGGAGCCGAGGCGAGCCGTAGAAGGCGAATCGCACAGGCGCGAAACGAAGCTTGCCGGCTTGCCTCTGCTAGCACGCGGCGCCGGTGATCACCGCGGGTAGTTCAGGGTAAATAGGCATCCAAAACGACGGCGCTGTCGCGGGCCGTGACTGGAACAAAGCCCAGTTCGGCCGGCAGCAAGGCGACATCTCCTCGCTTGAGCGGCCGGCCGGCTGGATCGCCCGCGATCTTCAGCGCGCCGTCGATGACTGCCAGGATATGGCCGCGCCGGTCGCCGCCGGCCTGGTGCGTGGTCGAAATCTTCCAGCGGTCGAGGATAAACTTGTCGCAGGCCACCAGGCGTTCGACGCCCGGCGCTTCCCTGGGCTGCGGCTGCCGTGCTGCGACCGGACCGTGGTGATAGTCGATGGCTTCCAGGGCGGCCTCGACGTGCAACGCTCGCGGCTGGCCGTCGGGGCCGAGGCGGTTCCAATCGAACAACCGATAGGTCGTGTCGCTGGCCTGTTGGATTTCAGCCACCAGCAGTCCGGGCCCCAGCGCGTGGACGACGCCGGCTGGCAGGAAATAGCAATCGCCAACGCGCGGTTGGATGGCTTCGAGGCATTCCTGGCAGTGGTTGCGCGCCAATTCGCGCTGCAACAGTTCGCGGTTGACGCCGGGCCGCAAGCCGGCGTAAAGGTAGCTTTCGGTCTCGGCGGCCAGGATCACCCAAGCTTCCGTTTTTCCTAAATCGGGTGGGTCGAGCCTGGCGGCGCGGGCATCATCGGGATGGACCTGCACCGAGAGGCGATCGTGCGCGTCGAGAAACTTGAACAACAACGGAAACTGCGTCAGCCCAGCATGGCACCCCAACAATTCCGGCCCGTGCTGTCGGACCAATTCGCCGAGCGTGTGACCGGCCAAGGGGCCGGCAGTCACCACGCTCTGATCGGCGCCGCGGTCGACGATTTCCCAACTTTCGGCGAAATCATCGCCCGGCCCGAGTGCCTTGCCCAGCGATTCCAGCCGGCGTCCGCCCCACAGGTAACGCCGCAAAATCGGCTGGAATCTTAGTGGATAAAGCGCACTCACGGCGCACCTCGAACGAATACGGAGATTTTTTTCAAGCGTTTTCCACTATACCGCACGCGAGCGCCCGGGCTAGAGCTGAGTTGCCCGGGGGCAAAAACAGTGGTATTATCCTGTTAGCAATTGCCTCAAAACGTCTTGGGCCTGGCCAACGGCGGCGTGCCAGGAGCGACTTTTGAGATAGATGTCCAGCAACCCTCCCGACGGCACGTCTTGCCCTCGCCCTGCTGATTCTGGAACCCCCGACGACCTGGAAAGGGCAGTAGTCCCCATGGCCGACTCCGAGGACGATCTATTTCGGCACACCTCGATGACATTCGGGGAGCATTTGGAAGAGCTGCGAGCCAGCCTGTTCAAGGCGGTCCTGAGCCTGGCGGTGGGTTTTGGCATCGGGTTGTGGTTTGCGCCGACCATCGTGCAGTGGATCCAGTCGCCACTGGAAATCGCGCTTAGAAAATACTATTCGCAAGAAGCGACCGAGTTTGCCAATGCTCGACTGCCGGACGATCTGAAAAACAATCCGGCCGTCATGCAACGGGTGCTGAAAGACGGACTGCAGCCGGAGGAGAGATATATTTCTCCGTCCGAAATCCTTCGAGCGCTCAAAGAAAAATATCCCGGTATCGAGTTGCCACCCGAGGCCAGGCCAGCCGCCGCGGAAGCGACGAAAGCGGACGGGGCAAGCGGCCAGGCCGAGAACGACTTGCTGCGGATCTTCGTCTGGCGGCTGCAGAGCGACGACGAGCGTTTGAAGGTCAAAAACTTCAACGTGCAGGAATCGTTCATGATCTATATCAAGGCGGCGTTCCTGGCCGGTGCCATCATCTCCAGCCCGATGGTTTTCTACTTCTTGTGGAGCTTCGTGGCGGCCGGGCTGTACCCGCACGAAAAGAAGTACGTCCATTTGTTCCTGCCGGTGAGCGTAGGATTGTTTCTATGCGGCGCGTCTTTGGCGTTTTTCTTCGTCTTTCCGCCGGTGCTCAATTTTTTCTTCAGCATCACCAAGTCGATGGGCCAGGGATTGGAGCCGCGGATCAGCGAATGGTTGGGCTTCGTGCTGCTGTTGCCACTGGGTTTCGGCATTAGTTTTCAATTGCCGCTGCTGATGCTGTTCTTGGATCGCATCCACATATTCAACGTGCAGATGTACCTGGGAAAGTGGCGAATCGCCGTGCTGCTGATGGCCGTCGCCGCGATGGTCCTGTCGCCGGGGGGCGATCCCTACAGCATGATGATGATGCTGGTGCCGTTGATTGGGCTGTATTTCGGCGGCATCGCGTTGTGCAAATGGCTCCCTTCGAATCGCCCGGCGCCGGCCGAAAACCGTGCGCGTGAGTACGCCAAGATCGACTAAAAACGTGTTGAACATGGTCTGGCGATCGCGTCCTGTTCACGCCTGCGTGAGCACCATTGTCGCGCCACAACAAGGGCACGGCCCCTCGTGGGCTGGGCGACACGTTTTAGATCGCTTCGCCACCCCGTTCGCCGGTGCGGATGCGGATGCAATCGTCCATCGGAAGGACGAAGATTTTTCCATCGCCGATCTCGCCGTTGGGGCCGGTGCGGCCTCCTTTGATGATGGCGTTGATGGTCGGCTCGACGAATGGGTCGTTCACGGCGATCTGAAGCTGCACCTTGCGCAAGAGATTGACCGCGATTTCATGGCCACGATACACCTCGGTATGCCCCTTCTGTCGCCCGAAACCCTGCACGTCCATGACGGTGAGCCGAAAGACCTCGACTTCAGTCAGCGCGGTCTTCACCGCTTCCAGCCGGGTCGGCTGGATAATGGCGATGATCAACTTCATCGAAACGATACTCCGGAAAGGTTATGGGTCGTTCAGGTCGACCGGGCCGTCGCACTTCTGAGCCACCCGGCCGTTTCGCGCGCGCGGCGGCCCTTCGACTGTAGTTCTAGCTCGCCTGCCCGCTTCGAGCAACGAGCGGCAGCCCTACGGGGCGGAGAAAGAAAAAAGGCCCCTGGTTTGCAAAGGCACCATTCCGGCGAATTCCGAACGCCCCCGCAACACTCCGAATGCCAAGTCCGCTCAACGACTTACGGCGGATTCGCTCATCCCGATGCCTCCGCACAATTCCGGAGCCTTGGCATCAAATCTAGCAAAGTTTCAGCAAAGTCACCCGGGCGATGCGTTGGGTCTGGATGATGCTGGATCGAAGACGCAACCTAAGAACAACGATACCGGACCGTCCGACTACGACCCTCTGCCACGCCCGGATCGGCGCCGCAGGCGCGACAAGGCCGACCGTGGATTGCCATCAGACGAGGATCTAAAAACGCTGGCGAGGGCATATCTCGACCGCCAACGGCAGCATTGGCGTGAACTTTTCGAGCGGGGCTTCCTCGCGGAACCAACTCCAGAGGTCCTCAGCGAGATGGTTGAGAACTTCAAAAAGCGCCATCGTTCGGGCAAATGTGAGGGGGGCTGCGCCGGCAAGATCGCGGCGGTCGTCACCAAGTTGGGGGGCAGCTATTGCCGCTACAGTTGTGACAACAGTAGTCCCACCTCGATTGTCGACCAACTGATGAACATATTGGACCGAGCCCACAATGACCGCTGCTTTGTTCCGTGGGATTACGTGTTTTGCGATTATTCGATCAGCGGACTCGACTCTTCCCGTCAAGGGTACAGTTCCTATAAGGCTGTACTCGCGGATGACCGTCAAAGCGTTGCAACAACTTATATCGACGATTTCACGCGAGCATCTCGCGATGAGATCGAATGGTGGCAGTTGGCCGCGCTTTGCAAGCGGCTTGGAAAAGGTTTGATTGGCGCGTCAGACGGGTTCAATCTTGCGGATGCGAACTCGGACGTCATCATTACGATCGACGGGCTCGTCTCGCGGCTACACATCAAGGGATTGCGCGAAAAGGTCAAGCGCGGCATGAAAGGAGCGGCACGCCGAGGGGGCTGCCTTGGCAAGCTGCCACTTGGCCTGACAAAGCGAACTCAACGAGATGAAATCGGTAATCCAATCACTCGGCCAGACGGCGGTCCTCGCTACGAACCATGCATCGATCCGGCGACCAGCGAGCATGCAGAGATGCTCTTTCGGTTGTTCGCGGTGGATCGGGAAACGACGTACAAGATCGTGAAGAAGTTCAATGAATTGAGAGTTGATGACTGGTCCGGCTGGACGGAGTCGGCGCTCAAAAAACTGCTTGCAAATCCAGCTTTCATCGGCGTTGTGATTTGGAATCAGACTCGGCACGAATTCGACTGGGATCGCGAAAAAACGGTCGTAGTCGAGAATCCGAAATCGGAGTGGGAGTATTACTACGATCCGAGCCTTGCCATAATTTCGCAAGACCAGTGGTTTGCGGCACGTACGCGGCTTGCCGATGCACGATGCAGCAGCCCGCTCACAGGCCGCACGCCAAGCCGCAATCAAGTTTCCGCCACTACACTTTTCAGCGGAACGCTGTTCTGCGGATATTGTACGAATGAGCGCCAGCAACGCGAGTTGACGCTCATTCGGTCAGCCGGCAAATACAAGAGCATGTCCTGCGTCAATGGGCCGACCGGCATGCACGGCTGTCGATTGTCGACGTCAAAGAGCACGCGAATCATCGAAGAATGCCTCCTTGAGCATATCCGTAGCTCGATCATTACGGAGGCCGCCCTTCACAACTTAGTTATTAAGGCCAACGAGTTTCTGGTGCAGCAGGCGTCGAAGCCTCGCATTGACACGTCGCGGCTTCGAGCCGCCGCGCGTGCCGAGGAATCAGCAATCACGAAATTGGTTGGTCGGGTTGAAAGTGCCACGAGCGAAGAAGTGATCGCGGTCTACGAGCAGAGGATCACCACCCGCCGGAAGAACCTGGAGAGGCTACGGCGGGAGATTCAAGATGCGGAATCGCAGAATGCGACACCACCCGAGCTCTTGGACCTTGACCGCGTCAAAACCTATGTCGCCGATTTGCGGGGATTGTTGACTCAAAACATTCCCGCCTCCGCCGAGGCGATCCGGGTACTAACCGGCAAGATCTTGATTCGCCAAGAACCGATTCCCGGCCGCAAAAACGGGGCAAAATGGATTGCGACTTTCAGCCCAGATTTGCTGCAAATCCTGGCAAGAGTCGCCAAGGACAATCGCTATCCAGATTCCATTACTTTGGAGTACCTAAGTACGCGAAACTGGATAACACCTTCACCGGTGGAAGTGCCGTTGGAACACGTGCCTCAATATGAACGTCTTGGGCCCACTTTCAAGGCATTGTACGATCGCGGAACAACTATCCCAACAATCGCTGCAGCGCATGGGATGAGCACCGAGCAGGCGATTACGATTCTGCGATTCGCACAAACTGGGGAGCGGCCTCGCTGGAAGAACCATCACAGAAACGATAGGGCTGAAAGCGTGATTCGCGAGCCGATTTACACTAAGATCGCCAGTGCCGTGGCTGAATGGCGCGAGCATGAAGGGCTTTCATGGCCACGCATCCAGCAGCGACTGGCGCAAACTGAAGGCATCAAATGCTGCGAAGCAACAGTCAAGCGAGCGTACGACTATGCCCACCGAGAGGAGGCCCAAAAGGCCGCCGAACGCGGCCAGGATCTAGACCGTAGCTCTTCAGGCTATCTCGGCAAAAACAAACGAGTCTGAAGGATCGACAACGGACCCTCCGGCTCGAAATGGACTGAAAACAGGATCGTCGATGATTCAAAATGGAATTTTATTTTCTTTTGTGAACCAACGGAACCTTTCCGGCGTCTAAGGTGTTTAGAAGGGTCGATGCCGCGGCGGTCGCGGTCGGCTCAGAAGTAGCACGCTTGTTTAGGTTGTTCTTTCAATGATGTTTTTACGACCAAGTTCGATCCAAGAATGCATAGCGGAGGGTTATTCGGCGGGGCGAGATAATGCGCTCCGACAAAATACCCTGCCGCATCCTTTGCGTTTGTGACGCTTGGCCTTTAGGTCGATCTGGCTGCCAAAGCCCGGTGTCGCAAGGACATCGGGCTTTTTTTGTTGGTCTGATGCAGCAGCGATAGCGGGAACCAAGTAACGAATGAATGGGTCGGTAGCTGAGACGGTTTAGCGGTGGCCTGAAAAGCCGCAGACGAGGATTCGAGCGCCTCCCGACCCACTGCGCTCAACGTGCGCGCACAGCGCAAGACGGCCCGTTCGACTTCTGGTGAGGTTGTCAGCCTTTCAAGCTGAAG
Organism: Planctomycetia bacterium; assembly: GCA_041499515.1. Taxonomy (GTDB): domain Bacteria; phylum Planctomycetota; class Planctomycetia; order Pirellulales; family PALSA-1355; genus PALSA-1355. Next base: position 47,957 of record JBGQKM010000003.1, read on the forward strand.
AGGTTGGGTTCGAATCCCACACGGGTCACTGGAACTGAGATATGAATAACCGGGAGGAAGAGGAACGGCGCCTCGCGTGCCTTGGGAGCACGAGACCGCGGGTAGCAACTGAGTACGGGCCACAGGCGTGGCCCGCACGGAAGGCGGTAGCGGAGCTAACGGGGAGGCAGCTACCGCACTACGCTCGGCAGACGCCCGTCTACCGTGCTCGTTAGCTTGTCCGGTGTTGTAACGGAAGCATAGCGATCTGATA
>JBGQKM010000004.1:0-47482 GCA_041499515.1 Planctomycetia bacterium
CTGCGGGCGTTGACAAATGTGCCCTCGAAATAGACCTCTGCCTCGCGATCCGGATAGCGCAGCAGCGTTTGCACCGTATCGGGCGTTTCCCACAGACCCTGGGCTTTGAACGTGTCGCCGATCGTGGTGGCCGTTTGCGGATGGTCGAGCCCCAGGAACCAGTGCGCGACGTCGACCTGGTGGACCATCAGATCCGTAAGGATGCCGCCGCCGAAATCCCAGAACCACCGCCAATTGCGAAAGCGATATTCGTCGAACGGCTGTTGCGGCGCGCGGCCCAAGAACTGTTTCCAGTCGACCGTTGTGGGGTCGATATTGTATTTGTCGCGAGCCCAGCGCGGCTGATTGCGGTTCCAGGTGAGGTGGACTTTGTGGATCTCGCCCAACTGGCCCGACTGGACGATCTCGTAGGCCTTTTGAAATTGCGGCATGCTGCGCTGTTGCGTGCCGACTTGCACGATGCGCTGATATTGGTTCTGAGCCTGGACCACCGCGGCCCCTTCGGCCAGATCGTGCGTCAGCGGTTTTTCCACGTACACGTCCTTGCCGGCCGCGCACGCGTCGATCGTGATCGGCACATGATGGTGGTCGGGCGTGCCGATGATCACCGCGTCGACGTCTTTGCGCGCCAGCAGCTCGTGATGGTTCTTGGTGGTCGAGGCGCTGGCACCGGCCAGTTTTTTGCCGGCGGCCAGGTGGTTGTCCCAGACATCGCAGACCGCGACGATCCGCGTGCCGGGAACTTCAGCCAGCGCCCGCATCAGGGCCTGGCAGCGGCCGCCGGTGCCGATGCAGCCGACGTTCAGCGTTTCGTTGGCCTGGAACCCGCGGGCCGTGGCCGAGTAGCCGGCCAGCATCGCCGAGGCCAGGCCCAATTGTTCCAAAAACTCGCGGCGATTGTGGATGGAGTCCATCGGCCGGTATCCCGTGCACGCGGAGGAAATATCAAAAGGCTTCGGTGAGCAATTGCTCCATGTCACTTTGTGTCGGCACGCGGGGATTGACGCGAATCAAGCGGGCGATGCCCAGCGCTTTTTGAGCGAAGCCGGGGATCTGATCTTTCCGGGCGCCCAATTCGCTGAGCCGCGCGGGAATGCCGATCCTTCGGTTCAGCGTTTCGATCGCACCAATGGCTCGCAGGGCGGCCTCTTTCTCGCTTTGCCCGCTGATGTCCTCGCCGAGCAGTTGGGCGACGCGCGCGAACTCGCGCTGGCGCGCCGGCAGATTGTAGCGCATCACGTAGGGCAGCAGCAGTCCGTTGCCGGCGCCGTGCGAACAGTGCGTCGCGCCGCCGAGCGGATATTCAAGCGCGTGCACCAGCGCCACGCCGACATTGGAAAACGCCAGCCCGGCCAGCAAGGCACCGAGTGACATGGCCTCGCGCGCGGCCAGGTCGTCGGGATGTTCGACGGCCCGCGCCAGGTTGGCGCCCAGGATCGCGATCGCTTTTTCCGCCAGACAATCGCCCAGCGGATGGCGGCCCTGATAGAGCGACGTTTCGCCCGGCGGCAGCGGAAAGGTGGCGTTGTCGACGGCCGTATAGGCTTCGATGGCGTGCGTCATCGCATCGATGCCGCTGTCGGCGGTCACTTTTCGCGGACAGGAGAGGGTCAGACGCGGATCGACGATCGCCACGCTGGGGCGCAGATAATTGCTCATCGCGCCGGCCTTGATGTGATTATCCTGGTCCGTGAACACGCCCGAGGCCGACACCTCACTGCCGGTGCCGGAGGTCGTGGGAATGCAGATCAACGGCCGGATCGGTCCGGGGATGCGGTCTTCGCCCAAATAGTCGCGCGGCGCGCCGCCGTGGGCCAGCACCGTGGCGGTCATCTTGGCCAGGTCCATGTTGCTGCCGCCGCCCAGCCCAATCAGCCCATCCGGCTTGAATTCGCGGGCATGCGCGATGCACGACTCGGCCACGCGCAGCGACGGCTCGGGCTCTCCGCCGGCAAAGACGTCGAGCGTGGCCTGAGCGTCGAGCGGCCGTTGCACCTCATCGCAAATGCCGGCTTCGACCAGTTTGCGGTCGGTGACGATCAATATCCGCTTCAGGCCGAGACGTTTGGCCACGTCGCCCAACTGCCGCACGGCGCCGGTGCCAAAAATAATCTGTCCGGCGGAACTGAACGTCCAGGTGGTGCGCGTCATGTCAGACAATTGCCTATCAAGTCTCGAAGAAGCGGACAATCTCCGCCGTTTTGAAACCGGTGCCAGAGCGGGGCCATTGTAGCGTGCTGGCCGCGGTTTTCCAAAAAAAGATACGCTTGGCTGGAAAGGCCAGGGCGAGCGCGTCGGGCGGCGAAGGCGGCTTTATTTCAAGTGCGAAACAACGGCCTGCACGCCGTCGACGATTTTGGCTTCGACGCTTGGCGTCCAGGGTGACGGGAGCGAGTAATACACCATCGCCCCGCCTCCTTCATAGCCCCCCTCGGCCAGCACACGTCGCGAGGGAATATAGGCCATCACGTCGTTGCTATATCCGGCCACCCACGTGTCGGCGGGCTTAAGCTCTTGCTTCAGCCGCAGCGCGTAATCGACGACCACTTCGCCCCCCAGCGTGATCCAAGTGAGCTTCGGCCCGAATCGCCACGCCTGGATGGGATAGGGATACGTCGCCGGAATGGTTTGCCCGGCATTGAGCCGCTCGAGATACAGCTTCGCCCGCGCGGCGGCGTAGCGGTCCGAGGACTGGGCGTCAGTTTCGATCTCTTGGCGCGTGGGGATTTTGGACAATTCCAGCGGAATCTCGGTCATGCCGACTTCAAGCTTGCCGGAAACCGGCTCGAGTTTTTCCTTCAGCACGGTCTCGACGGCGGCGGCCAGATCGCGGCCATATTGCGATGCCAACTCGACTTTTCTGCGCGGCAGCGGGTTTTGATCGGCTCCGCAGCCGGCAAAAAACAGCGCCGTGCAACCGGGATGCCGCGCTTCCAGCTCGCTCTGGGCAAAGCCCGGATAGTCGCTCGACCAGTCGTAGCCATCCAGCACGGTGCCGTGACAGGCGTAGCCCACCAGCACGGCGGTCAACTTTCCAGTCGCGTCGGCGATTTTCAGCACCGGGACGTCATGGTCCACCGGCCCGACCAATTGGCCGTCGGCCCGCAGCCGCGCGGCGTCGGGTTCCTTGTTGTTGCGGCGATTGACGGCGAACGTGGCCCGGCCATGGCCCCAGGAAATCTGGCAGGGTGCCAGAGATTCGATCGCTCGGCCGACCAGATCGACGATCGCCGGCTTCAACTGGGCCGCGTAGCGGTCGACGAGTTGCTTCTGATGTTCGTCGATCTGGTCGTAGTGCAGCGTGCGCAGATTGCGGCCGACCACTGGCCCGCTGTGCGTGTGCGAACAGCAGAACGCCACGTGGGAGCGCGGCAGCTTATGTTTGCTCTGCAATTCCGCGGCGATGGGATCGACCAGGTCACGTCCGATGCCGACCAGGTCGAGCGTGACGATGGCCACGCGCGTGCCTTGTTCGTCTTCGAGCACCAGCGCCTTGGCCCACAGGTCGTTGAGAAAACCGGTCGCCGGATGATTGCGGCTTCCATAGCCGGCCATCCACATCGGTTCGCTCGGCGTGATTTTGTGTTTCGCCGCGCCGGCCTGCCAGGTTCCGGCCGGGGCAGGGCAGGGGAGGCACGCCAAAAGCATCCACGCCGCCAAGACCACGGTTTTCAGAATCGAGCGAACCATCGGCGCGACCTTTCTCTGCGGGAGCTAACTCAACTGCAACAACGTGCGGGCATTATCGCGAAAAATCTTGGTTTGCGCGTCGGCCGGAAGTTGCAATTGCCGAAATAACGTGAGCTGCGGCACTTCTTGCCCGGGCGCCAGGAAATCGGTGCCGAACATCAGCCGATCGGCGCGACGCAACAGGAACTCGCGGCCAAACGTCAAATCGCGCGCAATCGCCCGCGCGCCGCTGCCGGCCGAAAGATCGCCGTGCAGGTTCGGATACTTGTCCATCAGCGTGTCGATCGCTCCGCCCGGCGCGACCGGGCCGTCGGGATAGCGGCCCAGATCGGCCTGCGTGACCTGGCCCGAGATCGAGGCCCACCAGCCCGGCCCGTGGCCGATGAACTGCGTGTGCGGGTTTTCGCGCAGCGACTTTTCCAAGCCCGGCAGCCCCGGCGCGTCGGTGTTGCGTTGTTCATCGAGATGGAACAACAGCGGCAGCTTGAGCTCGCCGCAGGCGGCATAGATCGTCATATTGCGCGGATCGTCGAATTTGACGCCCGGCTTGTGCTCGCCAAAACCCTTGGCGCCGGCATCGACATATTTCTTGAGCATGTCGACCAGTCCGCGCAGGCCGCCTGAGTAGCTGGTGCGCGGATCGACGCTGCAAAACGGAATCAATCGATCGCGATGCGGCTGGGTTTGCGCGAGCACGAAATCGGTCGTCAACGGATAGCTGGACGACTCGGGCGAGACCAGCGGCAGCACGACGGCCTGCGCCACGTCGTTGGCGTCCATCCATTTCAGCAGGACCTCGGCCGAGAGCGGTTGCGTGCTGTTCCACGTCTGGCCCAGGTGGGTGTGAACGTCGACATAATGGCCGGCGGGAAAAGTTTTAGCCGCCAACGGCCGGGCAGCGGAGGCCAGGCCGAAGCCCAGCCCCGCGGCGATGCCCCCGCGACAAAACGCGCGGCGCGAACACGCCAATCGAGTCGCAGGATCGCTCAAAAAAACTCTCCCCGTTATAAGGCGCTGAGCAAATAAGCCAGCAAATCGGCCATGCCCGCCGGGTCGATTTGTTTTTCCAGGCCCTCGGGCATGATCGACAGGCTGCTGGAGCGGAGCTGCTCGATGTCGGTCCGCTCGACGGTATCCGTGGCGTCTTCGGCCCGTTTGAGCGTGACGCTGTTGGCCGTTTCCGAGGCGATCATGCCGGTCATCGAACGTCCGTCGTTAGTGATTAACACGTAATTGACATACTGCGGGTTGACTTCGCGGTTGGGGTCGAGCACGTTGACCAGGATGGCTTCGGCGCCGCGATTGCGAAAGCCGGCCAGGCTGGGCCCGATTTCGTGGCCCACGCCATCCAGGCGGTGGCAAGCGGCGCAGATTTTCTGAAACGTTTGCCGGCCGCGGGAAAGATCGCCCCGCGCCGTCAAGGCGCCACGATAGGCTTCGACCACGTCCTGGCGTCGGCCCAATTTGACCTTGGCCAACAGCGGCCGCGCGCGGCCGCGCAGCGTGGCGTTGGGATGGCTTTCCAGCACCTTCAGCCGGGCCGGATCCAAGTCGGCCAGCGAGAGTGTGCCCTTTTCAGCCGCGTCGACCAGCGCTTGCAGCCACTGCTGGCGCGAAAAGATCGCCTCAGTCGCCTCGGCCCGCAAACGAGGGCTCATGTTGGGCCAGGCCACCAGCAACGTCTGGGCAATCGAGGGTTCGGAAAACCGGGCCAGCGCGCCGGCGGCCGCCGATTGGACGTCTTGCGGCTGACGGTTCGCAATCAATTCACTCAGCACGGGCCCCTCGTCGACGAAACTGCCAAACGCCAACAGGCGGATCGCGTCGAGTCGCTCGGTCACCGGTTGAGCCTCATCGGCCGCGCGCTTCCGGGCCGTATTGAGCATGTCGACAAAAACGTGTTCGGCTTTGCTGCTGCCGAGTGCCGCCAATTGAGCCTGCAACGTGCCGGGCCCTTTGGCCAATCCTTCGCCCAGTCCCCGCACGATTGCCGATGACACCGAAATCTCGTCTTGCGAAAGCGATTCCAGCACACTCAGCAGTTTTTTGATTTCTTCGTCGTGGTGTTGCCGGCCGATGTACCGGGCCAATTCAGACAACAGGCCGCGCCCCTCGGCGCTGACCCGCCAGGTCTTGTCGCCGGCCAGAAGGGAAAACACGTCGCCGGCACCTTCGGTCAGAGAACTGAACACCGCCAGGCGGATCCAAGGATCGGCCGCGTCGCGGCGGAGAATCGTGGCCAGGGCGGCGCCGCGCGCCGAATCGTGCCACGCGCCCAGCGAAAACGCCAATTGATAGCGAACGCGCATGTCCGGATCGTCGGCCAACGCCGCCAGTTTGGCGCGAAGTTCCGCCGAGTCGGGCGCCAAAGTCTCGGACAGCCGCACCGCATGTTCGCGGACCCGCGGATGTTCGTCGGCCAGCCGCGCTAACACCACCCCGGGCGTAAGAGCCTTCAGGCCGGCCAGCGCGATCATCGCGTGCATGCGGGCCTGCGGCAGGCGCGATTCAGCCGCCAGTTTTTCCAACGGCCCAACGGCCTTTGGATCTTGGCGCTGGTAGAGCAATCGTGACGCGGTGTCGCGATGCCAGCCGTTGGGATTCTCCAGTTGCGCAACCAGCTCGGCGGTCGTGGCCTGGGCCAGCCGTGGCAGCGGCCTCTGGCGAAACTCCGGCGGCACGAGGCGATAGATCCGGCCGCGGTCCCGCCCGCTGGTCAGGTCAAGATACTTCTTGATTTCAGGCGGCAGGCTCAGCGGATGTTCGATCACTTCGCGATAGACGTCGATGATGTATAGCGTGCCGTCCGGCGCATTGGCAAATTGGGCCGGGCGGAACCAATTGTCGGTCGAGGAGACGAATTCCTTGCCGGCATCGGCCCGCCGGGCGATGAAACCCACGCCCTGCGGTTCGAGAATCTTGCGGTGGACGATGTTGCTGCCGACGTCGCCGGTGAACGATTGGCCGAGATATTCGGCCGGCCAGGCGTCGCCCCGATAGATCGTGGTGCCGGTGGCCCCAGTGAAGTAGCCGCCGGCGCGGCCGCCCCCTTCGACCGGTCCCGGCACGGCGCCGGTCACGCGCAATCGCGTGCGCACGATGCGCCACGGTTCGAGCGGGCTGGTGCGAAAGACTTCGGCCTGGGGGCCGTCGGCGGCGATGCTCATGCGAGAACTGGGCGCCGACACCTGCGGATTGCGGGCCAGATAGCGGTCCTCGAACATCACCATCTGGATGTGGTCGCTGTTCGAACAGACGAATTTTCGCCCCCAGTCGTCAAAAGTCATGCCGTGCTGGGCTCCGCCGCTTTCGGCCCGCAACTCCAAGGTGCGCGGGTCGAACGAAAAGTCGCGCCCGCTGACCGACACCGGCTTGAAACCCGGGACGTCGGGACGTTGGATCAGCCCGCCGTTGGAGCTGGCGGTGCCGTGAATCCGGTTTTCGGGTCCCCATTGAAAGCTGTTGAGCAATCCCTGCACGTTGTTGCGCGCGAATCCGGTGAAGACGGTTTTGTTGACGTCCGCCTTGCCGTCGCCGTTGGTGTCTTTGAGAAAGTAGATGTCCGGAGCCGCGCCGACGAAGATTCCGCCGTCATAACAGGTGACCGCGGTGGGCCAGGACAGCCGCTCGGCGAAAATCGTGGCCTTGTCGAAGCGCCCGTCGCCATCGGTGTCCTCCAACCGACGGATCTGGCCGAGCCGCTCCTTGTCCTGTTCGGAGTAGTCGCGCATTTCGACGACGTACAGCCGGCCGTTCTCGTCGAAGGCCATCGCCACGGGGCTGTTCACCAGCGGCTCGGCGGCAACCTGCTCGATGCGAAAACCGTCAAGCACCTGAAAAGTCGCCAGCGCGTCGGCCGGCTCGTGAGGCGCGATGCGGGGCAATTCCGCCTTCAGGTCCTTCGGCGGGGTGTGCTGGAGCATCTGATCGATGAATTGATAGGCCTCGTGCCGCACCAGCGACGGAAAATCGTGGGCCGAATCGGGATAGCGGACTTGCAGCTTTTCTCCCGCGCCCAAGAGTTCGTAAATCGGCCGGACCTCGGCGATCGCCTTGCGCACGCCGTTTACGTCGAAGTTGCCGTCGCGCAGCGGCGAATTGGAAAAGAACGCCCGCGGGGCCAGCGCCGCCACGATCTCGCCCATATCGAAAGGGACCTTGTCGGGATCGAGCTGATACACGTCCCGGATGCGGGGTACGTAACGGTCGCTCGTCCAGCCCGCGAGCTTGCCGCCATAATAGTCGTGCATCGGCGTCCAGCCGCAACTCGACACGATGACCTTGATCCGCTGGTCGAAGGCGCCCACGAACATCGCGTTGTGTCCGCCCAACGAATGGCCGATGGCGCCGATCCGCGCCGAATCGACCTCCGGGCGGCTCTGCAACAGGTCCACGGCCCGCATGTGGTTGAAGATGCCCTTCATCGAGCCGGAAACGTACGAATCGGCGTTGAAGTCGTACTTGTAGTCGCCGAAGCTCGGATAGTCGGGCACCAACACCACGTATCCGCGCTGGGCCAGCTCCAGGCCGTAATGCAAGTTCTCGCTGTCGGCCAGGCCGGCCGGCTGGCCTTTGCCGGTGACGGTCGTTTGGTGCAAAGCCAGAATGCCGGGCACGCGCCGGCCTTCGAGTCCGCTGGGGATGAACAGGTAGCACGGCACGCGGTCGCCCTCGTCCGCCGCGAACGAGAGCTTCAGCCGCGTGAAGCCCGGGCCCTCCATGCGATCGGTGATTTTTACATCGAGCGGTCCCAACTTCGAGCGATCGGGCAACGGGCCCATGGCCTGCTGCATGCCGAGCAAGATGTGGGCCCGACGCTTGGCCCAGTCGTCGGGCGATTGGACCGGGTGCTCTCCTTGGGCATCGCGCCACACGCGCAACACGCGGTGATCGGGATACGTCGGGGTGGTCTCTGGTTCAGCGGCCCGCAGCGGTGCGGCCAGGATCAACAGCAACAGCGGGCCAAAGACCTTCATAATCCAAATCTCAAGCCAGCAAGCTGGGCACCACATTGCCGGCCGGGACCAACCGATTGGGGCGATTCTGTTGATCCCGTATTTCATAGTCGTTCGGAATTCCGAACAGATGGTAGATCGTAGAAATCACGTCTCCCGGCACCAACGGATCGCGGGCCGGAAAGGCGCCGATCTTGTCGCTGGCGCCATGGACGAAACCGCCTTTGATGCCGCCGCCGATGAGCATCAGGCTGTAGCAGTAGTTCCAATGGTCGCGGCCGCCGTCGGCGGCGTTGATTTTGGGCGATCGGCCGAAATCGCCCAGCACGGCCACCAGCGTGCGATCCAGCAGTCCGCGCTCGGCCAGGTCGCCGACCAGGCTGCTGCATGCCGCGTCGAATTGGGGCAGCAACGTGTTTTTCAATTTCTTGAAATTCGATCCGTGCGTGTCCCAGGTCGCGTTGGCGTCGGGCGCCCAGGAAATCGTGACCATTCGCGTGCCGGCCTCGATCAGGCGGCGGGCCAGCAGCACGCTCTGGCCATAAATGTTGCGGCCATAACGATCGCGCGCCGCATCCGGTTCGTCACCGATCTTCAAAGCGCGTTGCGTCTCGGCGGAGGTCAGCAGGCCCAAGGCCCGACGACGAAAACCATCCATGCCGTCGTAGGCCGAGCGCCCCGGTCCACGCTCGAAGCGCTCGTCGATCTCGCGAAACAAGGCCTGCCGCGACGCCAGGCGCTCCACCGTGACATCGGCCATCAATGTCAACTCGGGCACGGCAAAATTGGCGGCGTTGGGATCTTTGAGCACGAACAGCGGGTCGTACGCCCGGCCCAGCAAGCCGCCGAAGAAGCCCGACTGCGGCGGGCCGCCGGCGCCTTCCTTGGTGATGTAGGGCAAACAGACATGGGGCACGATGGCCTGCTGGGGCGGGCGGAGCATGCCCAAGACCGACCCAAGGGCCGGATATTCGAGGCGGCCGCCACCAATGGCCGGAGTGTTATCGCCGCGATCGTGTCCGGTGAGGCTCGTATAGACTGCCGCCGCATGGGCGTTGTTCACGCTGTGGTGCATCGACCGCACGATCGTCCCGTGGTGGACGTGCGCGGCCATCTTCGACAAGTGCTCGCTGAATTGAATGCCCGGCACGCTGGTCGAGATGGGTTTGAACTCGCCGCGGATCCCATCCGGAGCCTGGGGCTTCATGTCCCACATGTCGAGGTGGCTGGGACCGCCATTGAGAAAAATGAGCACGCAGGCATCGGCCCTCGGCTTAATTCCATTCGCCTGAGCCGCCGCCTCGGCCGCCAACACCCGGGGCAACGAGAGCCCCATCAGCCCCAGCCCGCCAATTTGCAGCATGTGACGGCGCGAGACCACCGGGCCGCAACCGGCCTGCGTGATCACGCGTCGAGAGTCACCGTGGCTCATGGTTTTCCTCCATCGAATCGCTCGCTACCCGCGGCGCGCATCGTGCGGCGCGGGGTCGTGGATCGGTTTTGAGCTTAACACAAATGCGGGCGAGAATCGACTCGGCGGGGCCGCAAGGGGGCCATTTGTGGGCCTGATTGTCGGGACAAACGCACAAAATCGCAAGCTCGGCGCCCTGGCGACCGCGGCGCGTCAGCGGCCGACGGCCGAGATGTTTTTCTCGGCGGCCGCTTGTCGGGCTTTGGCCAGGACGCTTTCGAGCGTCACCGGCGCGCCACCCTGACGCTTACTTTCGTCGGCCGCTTCCATGAAGGCGTAAATCTCGAGGGTCTCCTGGGCGCTCACCGGGGGCTTTCCTGTTTTGAAAAACTTCAGGATTTCAACCACCATCGGCTGATAACCGCCGTAGCCGCCGCTCTGGACGATTCCCTTGCTGCCGAAGACCGTGGCGCCGTAGCCAGCCGCGCCGTCGCGCAGCCCGCGAAAGGTGCCCACGCGGCCATCGCTCCAGCGGCCGACGACAAAATCGGTGCCCTCGGTTTGCACCCGCGAGACGGCCACGCAGCCGGTGCCCATGATCGTAAAGAGCGTCTCGACGCCGTGAATGCCATACCAGAACAAATCGGGGTGGTGCGGTTCGAGGTGGCAAGGGCCGCGGGCTTCGCAGCCGCGAACCGCGCCGACGCGCGGATCGTCGCGCATGCCCAGTATGCCTGCGCTAAACCGCAGCGACGAACTGGAAAAACAGGGCACGTCGAGCTTCTGGGCCAATTCAAAAATAGCCACCGCGTCGGCCAGCGAACCGGCCACCGGCTTGTCGATGAACACCGGTTTCTTGGCCCGCAACACCGGCACGACCTGTGCCAGGTGGGGCCGCCCGTCGACGCTCTCCAAAAAGACGACGTCGACTTTCCCCAGCAGAGCCTCGATCGAGGGCACGATCTCGATGCCCAGCGCGGCGAGCTGCTTCGTATAGTCGGCCACCCGATCGGCGCTGGCCGGAATGTCGGGGCTGCCGCCGGGAAACGCCGCGACGATTTTCACGCCGGCCAAATCTCCCGTGGCCTGCGGGCCGCCCAGCAATTGCGCAAATGCCGGCGCGTGCGAAGTATCCAAGCCGATCATGCCGGCCCGCAATACTTTCTCATCGCCCCGGGCCGGCTCGGTGGCAAGCGTCATCAGCAACAACCCCAACAGCGGCACGAATGCCCAAATTCGCATCGTCGAGACCCCCAAGTCATTTGCCGGCCGATTCGCGACAACTCGCGGGAAACCTTTGACAAACCACCCACAGTGTGTGTTGCCGACAGCCGCCGGTCAAGCGCCGGCTTGAGAGCCCACGGCCGGCGATTCGCCACGGCGCTTTCCCGTGCCTTTCCTTCCTCGCTGCAACACCCTAAAATCTCAGGCGAGTCTTCTTGCAGCCATTTCTCGCAAACATGCACTCCCAGGAGGCATGGCATTCATGGCCAAAGAATATACACATCCCGAGGTGCTGGTCAGCGCAGCCTGGGTCGACGAACACCGCCAGGATCCGGGGGTTCGCATCGTCGAGTCCGACGAGGACGTGCTGCTCTACCAGCAGGGGCACGTGCCCGGTGCGGTCAAGATCGACTGGCACACCGATCTGCAAGACCAGGTGATCCGCGACTACATCGACAAGAATCGTTTTGCCGATCTCTGCGCGAGCAAGGGAATCGCCAACAACACGACCGTCGTGTTCTACGGCGACAAGAACAACTGGTGGGCCTGCTACGCCTTGTGGGTCTTCAAGCTCTACGGCCATGCCGATTGCCGCATCATGAACGGCGGGCGCAAACGCTGGGAGCTGGACTCTCGGGCGTGGTCGCGCGAGCCCGAGCCGCGATATCCCCGCACCTCGTACGTGGCGCAAGATCCGGACTTGTCGATTCGGGCTTTTCGGGACGAAGTGCTCAAACATCAAAAGGCCGGCAGGCCCCTGGTCGACGTGCGCTCGCCCGGCGAGTTCACCGGCGAACTGCTGCACATGCCCGACTATCCGCAAGAGGGGGCCCTGCGCGGCGGGCATATTCCGGGCGCGGCCAGTGTGCCCTGGTCGCGGGCGGTGGGCGAAGATGGCACGTTCAAGCCGGCCAAGGAACTGGAAAAGATCTATGCCGGCGAGGCAGGGCTGAAGCGGCGCACTCCGGTGATCGCCTATTGCCGCATCGGCGAGCGTTCGAGCCACACCTGGTTCGTGCTGCACTATTTGCTCGGCTATCCCAAGGTAAAGAACTACGACGGCTCGTGGACCGAATGGGGCAACACCGTGGGCGTTCCGGTGGAGAAGGGCACCGGCCGCCAGGCCCCGAGGCCCGAGGCGTCAAGGAGCGGTTCGTGAATGGGACGGTAGCCGAAAAAATCGAGCAGATCGCCGCGGAATTCGCCGAGCTCGACGCGCGCGAGCGGCTGGAGCTTTTGTTGGAGTTTTCCGAGAAGCTCGCGCCGCTGCCGCCGGAATATCAGGCTGAGCGCGACGCGGGCCTGAACCGCGTGCCGGAGTGCCAGACGCCGGTTTTTCTGTGGGTTCAGATCGAAAATGGCCGCGTCCGGATCGATGCCGACGTGGCGCCGGAAGCGCCCACCGTTAAGGGATTCGTGAGCCTGCTGGTCGATGTGGTTTCGGGAGCGACGCCCGAAGATGCCCTGGCGGTGGAGCCGGCGATCGTGCACCGCTTCGGCCTGGCCGAGGCATTGGGCATGGTGCGGATGCGCGGCCTGCAGGCCATCGCGCACCACATCCACCGTAAAATTGCTCAGGCGGCCGCTGCGTAATTTTTTTTCGAAAAATTCTTGCCGCGGTGTGTGCCGACGATAGGGAATAAACAGTCGGTGCGGGCCCGAATCAGATGTAGCAGGTCGATAGTCAGCAACCCCATCCGGTCCGAAGGGGGCCCATTATCGCCAATCGTCGACTCCTGTTTTTTCCAAAAATTTTACGCTTGCATCTCGAATTACCTACTGCTCCTAGTTAGCATAAGTGCACGTTTGGGGTTTTCATCTGTCCCACGTCTTTCAGGCAGATGTGAAACCAGGGCGAAAAAACGTTCTCTTCTCAATTTCCATTTTTCGGGATTTCGGATCGACGTGTCTCGCCACGTTCACCAGGAGTTTCACCTATGCTTGCGTATCCCAAAGTCGACTTGTCCTTGGACCGTTTGCGTCGTGGCGGCTGGGCCATGGGCGACCTGTGCATCGAGCGGCCCGAAGGACGAGTGTGGATTGTTACCGGTCAGCGCCGGAAACATTGGATCATTGCACAAGCGCCCTGCCAGGCCGCAGCCTGGTGGCTCGCGTGGGAACAAGCCGCCAAATTGGCGCGCCCCAGGCGGCGGATAGCTTGATGCAGCAAGAGATTTCTTAACGCGCCGGTCCACACAAAGTCTCAGGGCATTATCCTCCGTAATGTTCGCCTGAGAACTTCCTGTGCTCCCGAAGCCTTGCTCAAGAAGGCCCGGGCATCGGCCGGCGACTCTGTGACCCCTGCCGTGGATTGTCCACGACGGGGGTTTTTCTGGAACCCGCGAAGCGCGACGCGGCCTTGCGATATCTGAGGCACCTGCTGGCACATGAATTCGCAAAATAGCGCACGGTGGTGTAAACTAATCTCCAGCACGAGGGGCGGATTGGCGACGGGAAGGGAGATTCCCCATGGTCACTGATTCGAAACCAAGGCGCAAGGGCAAGGCGATTCGGCCAACCGAACCGCCCCAGACGATTCCCAGCCCCGAAAAAGTGCGCGCGATGGCGGCAGCCATCCGCCGAGCGTGGACGCCGGGCGAACGGCGCCGCCGAGCCTCGCTGGCTCGCAGCCTGTTCCTGAGCCAGTTGATCGCCGGCCGCCGGTAAACCGCCGGGACGATCGGCCCTTTAAATCCAAGTCCCCGACTTGCCGCTGGCGATCACCGCTTCGATCACCCGCATGTTGGCCACGGCGTCTTCGATCGGCGTGGGCACCGGCCGCTCGTGCAACACGGCCTGGGAAAACAAGTCGCCTTGGATCGTGTATTGATCGCAGGTCGGAATGGATATTTCCTCGACGTGGTCGTGCCGCTGGTGGCGCATCGTGCACGGTCGATCGGGCGGGGCGTTGAAGGGGATGTCGATTTCGATCCGCCCCTCGGTGCCCAGAATGTTCACGCGTTGATACGGCGCCAACTGCATGCCGCAGGTGAACGTCGAAGTGCCGCGTTCAAACTCCAAAATCGCCGACGCCATGCGATCGGTTTTTAATTCGGGATCGTACTCGACCGTGGCGCACACGCGTCGCGGCTCGGCCTCGAAAATGAATCGGGATAGTGAGATCGCATAGCAGCCGATGTCAAAGAGCCCGCCTCCTCCTCCGATTTCCGCCTGATTGCGAATATTCTTCGGGTCGTTGTTGAAGTAAGAAAAGAATGACTGGATGGTGCGCAGCTCGCCCAGGCCCCCTTGGCGGACCAAGGTCTGCGCCCGCTGCCACTGCGGATGGTGCCGGTACATGAAGGCTTCCATGACCTTCAGCTTCGGGTGCCGCTTGGCGGCGTCGACCAGCTTTTGTCCCTCGGCGGTCGAGAGCCCGATGGGCTTTTCGCACAAAACGTGTTTGCCGGCCTCGAGCGCCGCGATCGACCAAGGCACGTGCAAGTGGTTTGGCAGCGGGTTGTAAACCGCCTGCACCTCCGCATCGGCCAACAACTGTTCGTACGAGCCGTGCGCCTTGGGGATGCCCAGGGTTTGGGCCGCGGCCTTTGCACGGGCCAGATCGCGCGAGGCGATGGCCACGATTTCGCAATGCGCGCCGCGCTGCATGGCCGGAATGACCTTCAACACGCCGATTTTGGCCGTGCTCAGAATGCCCCAGCGGACTTTGCTCATGCGTGGCCATCCGGAACGAGAAACAGGGCGCCTGGCGCTATGCCAAAATGGGCCGCACGACTTCACCCGCGATATCGGTCAAGCGGAAATCGCGACCCTGGAACCGGTAGGTCAACTTCGTATGGTCGATGCCCAGCAGGTGCAAGATCGTGGCGTGCAGATCGTGGACGTGCACGGGGTTTTCGACCGCGGCATAACCCAGTTCATCGGTGTTGCCGTAGGACATGCCCCCTTTGATCCCGCCCCCGGCCATCCACATCGAAAAGCCCTGGATATGGTGATCGCGGCCGCTGCCTTGGGCCATGGGCGTGCGTCCGAATTCGCCGCCGTAAACGATCAAGGTCTCGTCAAGCAGCCCGCGCTGCTTCAAGTCCTGCACCAGCGCCGACGCCCCACGGTCGACTTCCTTGGCGGTCCCCTCGATATTGCGCTTCACGTCGCCGTGATGGTCCCAGTCGCGATGATAAAGCTGGATGAATCGCACGCCCCGTTCGGCCAGCCGCCGCGCCAACAGGCAATTGGCCCCAAACGAGCCGTCGCCCCCGCGGGTGCCATACATTTCCAGGATGTGGGCAGGCTCGTTCGAGACGTCCATCAGCTCCGGCACGCTCGATTGCATGCGGAAGGCCATTTCGTATTGGCTGATGCGCGTGGCGATTTCTGGATCGTCGACGCTCTGCTGGTGCAGCCGGTTGAGCGCTTGCACGCCGTCGACTACGTCGCGCTGCTGTCGCGCGGTCACGCCGCCGGGACTGCCGACGTAGAGCACCGGGTCGCCTTTGCTGCGAAATTCGACCCCCTGGAAGCGGCTCGGCAAAAATCCGCTGTGCCACTGCCGCGAGGCGATCGGCTGGGCCTGGCCAAACTTGCCCAGCGACGTAAGCACCACGAAGCCCGGCAGGTTTTCGCTGTCGCTGCCCAGGCCGTAGGTGAGCCAAGAGCCCATCGCGGGACGTCCGGAAATCGTCGTGCCGGTGTTCATGAATGTATGGGCCGGATCGTGATTGATCGCATCGGTGTGCAAGGACCGCAGGATGCACATCTCGTCGGCGACTTTGCCCAATTCAGGGAACACCGCGGCCATCTGCTGGCCCGATTCGCCAAACCGCTGAAAAGGATGCTGCGGCGCCAGGCAGGTCAGCTTTTGACCCTGTAACTGCGCGATGGGCATGCCTTGCGTATACGATTCGGGCATCGACTGGCCCTGCATTTCGGCCAGCTTGGGCTTGTAGTCGAACGTCTCCAGATGCGACGGCCCGCCGGCCATGTACAGGTAGATGACGCGCTTGGCCCGCGCAGTGACGTGCGGCGGGTTGACGACGCCCGGCCATTTGTCGATTGGCACGCCGGGCGTGTCGTTCGTTCCGGCCAGCAGCGAGCGCGAATTCAAGAGCGAAGACAGCGCCAGCGAGCCCAGCCCGGTGCTGGCGCGGCTCAGGAATGCTCTGCGGGACTGCGTCCGACCGAAGGCATCGAAAGCGTTCATGGCATGGCTTCCGCGATGAATGTTGTTGTTGTCGGTTGGAACAAAGTGCACACCCGGCCTAGGTGCGCGTAATCGTCTCGTGCAAGTTCAATAACACCCGGACGACGGAAGTCCAGGCGGCAAGTTCGGCATGATCGAGGCCCTTGGGGTTGGGTGTTTCGCCGATGCCGAGCAACTGCTCGGCGGCCGAGCGGTCGGCGGCGTACTCGGTTCGATGTTTATCCAAGAGATCACTCAGCAAGCCCACTTCCTGCGGCGTCGGCTCGCGCGACAGGGCCTGGCGATAGGCCCAACGCAATCGCGACGGGGTGTCGGCGCCTCCGTTGGCCATGATGCGGCCGGCAAACACGCGGGCCGCCTCGACGTAGGTCGGGTCGTTGAGCAGCACCAGCGCCTGCAGCGGCGTATTGGAGCGCGGCCGCTCCACGGTGCACTCCTCGCGCGTCGGAGCGTCAAAGGCCAGCAGGCTCGGGTGCAAGTACTGCCGGGCCCAATACGTGTACAGCCCGCGGCGGAATTGGCTCTCGCCGTGATCGTTTTCGTATTCGCGCACCGGAAAATTCAGGTGGGCCCAATAGCCTCGCGGCTGGTATGGCTTGACGCTCGGGCCGCCGATCACCGGCGACAGCAGTCCGCTGATCGCCAGGGCGTTGTCGCGGACCATTTCTGCATCGAGCCGGAAGCGGCTTTGGTGCGCCAGCCATCTGTTATAGGGATCGACTTGCCGCAGCGGCTCGCCGGCGGCGGAGGACTGTCGATAGGTGGCCGACATGACCAGCAGCTTGACGAGGTGCTTGACATCCCAGCCGCTCTCGACAAATTCTATCGCCAGCCAGTCCAACAGTTCCGGATGCGTCGGCGCGGCCCCCTGCGAGCCAAAATCGTCCAGCGTTTTGACGATCCCCTGGCCAAACGCCAATTTCCACAGCCGATTCACAAACACGCGGGCCACCAGCGGTTGATCGGGCGAGGTCATCCAACGGGCCAGGTCGAGCCGCGTCGCACGGCGGTCGTTTACTCCCAGCGGCGGCAAGAAGGCGGGCACCGCGGGGGTCACGACGTCGCCGGCCTCCGAGAGCCAATTGCCGCGCGGCAAAATACGCATCGCGCGCGGTTCGACCGACATCGAAACCAAGGTGGTGGGAATCGTCTTGACGAATTCGGCCTTCGCCTGCTCCGCTTCGGCCAACTGTTTGCGGGCCGGCTCCAACACCGGCGCGATCGAACGATAGTGGGCCGCCAAGGTTTTCTTTTGTTCGGCACTGCGCGCGGGCTCGGCTACGGCGAGAATCTCAAGAATGTTCTTGGGAGCCCCTGGATCGGCTTTTACCGGCTGGGGACTGCTGGTGGCCGATAGCCGGAATCGGCCCAAGTTGCGGAATCCGCCATCGCTCTGCAACAACTCGAACGTCAAAACGGATTCGGCCGCCGTGGGCGCATCCTGCACCTCAAACACCGCCAGATGCTCTTGCCCCACCTGCGGCGCAATGGCCCAACCGGTTTTTGGATTGTTGTCAATCGCCGCGGTAGCCGGCATTTTTTCTTGCGCGAAATCGGCCGAGGCGCCCTTGAGAGTCAGCGGCCTGGCGGCGGCCGGATCGGCCTTGGGTCCGATCGTGCAGCGGATCTCCGAGAGGACGAAATTGCCTTTCGGCGCGCGGCCTGGACCTTTGCCCGGCAGGCTATCGTGCGCGAGAGCTTCCAGGCGCAAGGCCGAGATGCCCGACAGGTCCACCGGCGCCACGACCGTATAAATATCGCTCGCCGCCCCCTCGCCGCCCACCAGCACCGAGCCATCCTCGGCAATGCTCATCGTCGCGCCCGACGCGGCGATGGCGCCTGTGGGCTTGAGCGGCTTCCACTCGGGCAAGCGGCTGAGCACGTCTTGTTCCCAGGCGGCCTGAGCCGACTCCAACTCGGGTGTCGAGGTGTCCAATACCGGACGAATCGCGGCGATCCGCCCCTCGAGCTGCGCAAGCTTTTGCGATTCGCCCTCGTCGGGCAGCATCACTTGTTCCTGCACGCCTACGGCCACTTCCTTGATGTCGGCGAAGAAAGCGGCCAGGCTGTAAAAGTCCTTGGTCAGAAACGGATCGAATTTGTGGTCGTGACATTCCGAGCACCCCACGGTCGCGCCCAGCCAGGCCACCGACACGTTGCGCACCCGATCGGCCGCGTACTTGGCCAGATATTCTTTCGCCTGCGCGCCTCCTTCGCGGGTCGTCATCAGCAGGTGGTTGTAGCCCGAGGCGATTTTCGTTTCGCGTGACGCGTCGGGCAACAGATCGCCGGCCAGTTGCTCGACGGTAAAGCGATTGAACGGTTTGTTTTGATTGAACGCCTGAATCACATAATCGCGGTACATGGCGATGTCGCGATGGTTGTCGCCGTGATAACCGTTGGTGTCGGCGAAACGCACGACGTCGAGCCAGTAGATCGCCATCCGCTCGCCATAGTGGGGCGAAGCCAGCAGGCGATCGACCAGGTTCTCGTAGGCTTGCGGCGTCGGATCGCCGACAAACGCGTCGACGTGTTCGGCACTGGGCGGCAAACCGGTCAGATCGAACGACAGCCGGCGAACGAGCGTCACCCGGTCGGCCTCGGGCGCGGGCGAAAGCCCCGCGTCGGCCAATTTGGCGCGAATGAAAAGATCGATCGGATTGGTCACAGAGGGCGCGGCGCTCGACGCGGGGACCGCCGGCCGCACCGGTCTGGCATAGGCCCAATGTTCTTGCCAGCGGGCTCCTTCGGCCACCCAGCGGCGGACCAGCTCGATCTGCTCGGGCGTGAGTTTCTTGCCCGAATCGGCCGGCGGCATCGCTTGGTCGAGATCCGCGCTGGAAATGCGCCGCACCAGTTCGCTTTCGTCCGGCTTGCCGGCCACGAGCGCGAAGTGATCGCCCAAATCGGCAAAGGCGCCTTCCTTCGTGTCGAGCCGCAGATCGGCTTTGCGCTCGGCTGTGTCCGGCCCGTGGCAGGCAAAACAGTTGGCCGACAAGATCGGGCGGATCTGGCGATTGAAATCGACCGGAGCGGCCCGAGCACTGCTGGCCAGCAGCGGCCACGCGACAAGGCCCAGAATGCCGGGACACCATGCCACGGCGCGGACCCAATTGCGACGAATCCTCGTTTTCATGGCGATACTAACGTCCGAGCCCAGTGAGCGGTGGCCCATCAAATCTACATCCTTTTATACGTCCGTGCGTTTCGCCCCGCAATTCCCGCTGCAAAGGAAATGCAGGCCAGGCAGCTATAAACAGCGGCGGTGCCCGAGCGACGAGCAGCTATTGCGTGCGGTAGGTGCGGGAATGACCGGTGGAGGGAACGTTGAGCGTATAGGTCGCTCCGGTCGGGTCGACCGACAGCTTGATGTAATCGGCTTTGCAATCTTTCGCGGCGTTGGCGATGTACTCGTCGGCGGTGTTCGGCGAACCGTCGTTGCGCAGATTGCGATGCACCTGGTAGATCGCTTGCACGGAGGAAGTTTCTCGAATCGTGGCGAATGTCTGAGGTTCGCAGCCCTTGGTGCAGCCGTTGTTGATCACGGCGACCGTCGGCCGCAGCGCGCCGACGAGCACCGGGTTGTTGCTGGCGTCAAGGCCGTGGTGACTGGCCTGGTAGACGTCCACGCGACCCACGCGATTGACCGGACAGACCAGCTCTTTTTCCAGATTCCAGGTCAGATCCCCAGCGTCGAAAAACCGGAACTTCCCGAACGCCACCAGCGTCACGACGCTGTTGGCATTGTCGGTGGTGTCGACCGGCTTGGGCTTGAAGTCGGCGCAGCCGGGCGTCATCTCGGCGCCGGCCGGCGGATCGATGTATTTTTGCCGCGTTCCCAGGCAGCGGACGCTCAGCGGCGTCGCGCCGGGCTCCGCCGATGCAATGAGCGGCAGCAATTCGCCGGGCGAAAGAACCGATCGCTGCTCGACCTTGCAATCCAAATAACTCTGGTCCGGGCGATCGACGATCCCCTCGAAGATGCCGTTGTCGTGCAGATGCTTGATCGGCAGCATCGTCGAGAGCATGGCCGCTCCGCCGAAATGGTCGGCATGGTAGTGGGTGATAATCACGTGATCCAGTTGGCGCAAACCGGCGGCGCGGGCCGCCACCTGCACGATGCGGTCGGGGTCGCGATGTCCGGGGTTGCCGGTGTCGATCAAGATCGACTGCCCCAGCGGCGTGACCATCAGCGTGGCGGCGCCACCTTCGACGTCGATCCAATAGATGTCGAGCCGCTTATCGGCCCGACCCGCCTGGGCCGTTTCGACCGCGAAGACCCCGACACAAGCCGCCGCGATGCACCATCCGATTCGTTTCATGACATGCCGCCTAAAAGTCGAGAAGGTTTTCGGAAAAAGTTTCCGTCGAGGATTCATAGTCGCCAGGACCCACGGCATCCCGCGCGATTAGTGTACAACTTAGTCGCCCGCGGCAGCCGAGGCAAACCGCCGGCCCCCTGAGCGTCCCCAAGTCGCTCTGGGAAGATTGCCCAAGCTTGTCCGCACCCATTCGCGTTTCGACGGGTTCTACAGCCAGCGGAACCATTTCAGGGCCAGGACGTACGTCACCACCGACCAGGCTGCCAACATGCCGATTTCCGGCAGTTGCGTATCGAGCGTGGCGCCCTCTTGCATCACGGCCCGCAACGCGTCGATCAGGGCGGTCAGCGGCAGCGCTTTGATCAGCGGTTGCACGGCGGTCGGAAATCGCTCGGAGGAAAAGAAAATGCCCGAGAGCATCCACATCGGCAGCATGACCAGGTTCATGATTCCGGAGACGGCCTCGACGGTCCGCGCGCGGCTGGCCACCAGCAGGCCCAAGCCCGCGAAAGTCACCGCCCCGAGCAAGATCAGAATCAGCACCGCGGTCAGACTGCCGTAAATCACCACGCCGAAAGCCAGTCGGGCGAACACCAAAAGCACGATCACCTCCGGCACCATGAACAACAAGCGGCTGATCATGACGCCGGCCAAAAAATCGCTCTTGCGCATGGGCGTTGCCAGAAAACGCTTGAGCAATTTGCGAATGCGCATATCGACCGTCACGAAGCCGACGCCCCACAGACCGCCTCCCATCAGGCTCATGCCCAACAAGCCCGGCACGAGAAAGTCGATGTACCGCCCGCCGGGCTCGCTGAACTCGTGTTGGGTCACTTGGGCGACGTCCTGGCGGCCGGCCGCCCGTTGCAGGGCATCGTCGACCGCGTTGCGCGCCAGCGCACTCTCGGGCCGCCCCGGATCAAAGAGATAATCGTAGCGCGGCTCGGTATCGACGGCGGCGGCCACGACCAACTCGGTGCGGCCGTTGCGCAAATGCTGCCGCGCTTCGTCGGCGGAAACAATTTTGACCACGAATTTCGGCTGGCTCGAAAGCGCCTGGGCCACGGCTGCGGCCCGCGGTCCGGCTTCGATATCCACCGCGATTCGCTCGACCGGCTGCGTGCGAAACGCTACGCCCAGGCCGACGACCATCAGGATCGGAAATCCGTAGGCCCAGAACAGCGCCTCGGGCTCGCGATAGAATTCGCGCACACGCGAGAGAATAATCTGGCCCAGCGGCCAATAGCGGTGCGCGGCGGTTGTTTTGACGGTAGTTTTCATCACTCGGCCGCCTGCGCGTCGTCGAGGTGCCGGCCGGCCATTTTCACGAACACGTCCTCCAGGCTGGCGTGCCGCGTGGTGAGGCTCGTCAAGGGGCAGTGCAGTCGATTCAGGCGCTCCAACAGGGCCGGCAGCACGACGTGCGGCTCGCCCACACTCAGGCTGATGTGGCTGTTCTCTTCGCGTATATCGCTCAGGGTTGGCAGGTCGGCCAGCGATTTTCGTTCGAGCACCTGCCGCTGGCCGTCCCCCTCGAGCGTGAATTCGATGACATGTTCTCCGCCCAGGCTGGCGATCAGTTCGCGCGGCGATCCCAGGGCGATCACCCGGCCCTGATCGACGATGGCCACGCGGTCGCACAGCCGCTCGGCCTCGTCCATATAATGTGTGGTCAGAAGCACGGTGCGGCCGGAGGCGCGGATTTCGCGAATGATCTCCCACAGTTGGCGGCGCGATTGCGGATCGAGGCCCGTGGTCGGCTCGTCGAGAAACAACTGCTCCGGATCGCCCACCAGTGCACAGGCCACGGCCAGCCGCTGCTTCTGGCCGCCCGAGAGTTTGCCGACCAAGGCATGGGTTTTTTCCTGCAGCGAGACTCGGGCCACCACGTCGGCCGGCTCGAAACCCTCGCGATAGAAGCTGCGAAAGAGCGTGAGCGTTTCCAAGACGGTGAGTTTTTCCGAGACGCGCGTTTCTTGCAGCGAGATGCCGATCCGCTGGCGAATGCCGTTGTCGGCCTGCCCCCATTCAAGCCCCAGCACTTCCACCTCTCCGGAAGTCGGCACCAGCAACCCCTCGAGAATTTCGATAGTGGTCGTCTTGCCCGCGCCGTTGGGCCCCAACAGACCGAAACATTCGCCCCGCTCGACTTCCAAGTTCAGCCCGCGCACCGCGTCGACCGGGGGCCGGCCTTCGTAGCGCTTGACCAGATTCGTGCAGCGAATGGCCAGCGACATGGGAAACCTTGACCGGATATGGGATAAAAACGCGAGCGAGACTGGCGACCGGCGGCGAAATGGGCACGCCCGGCCGTTGAGCTGAAATTCTACCTGCGGGCGTGCTGCTGGTCGAGCGGCCGAAACGTCCGATACGGCCGGCATGGATTCTTCAGGGCCTTCGCTCTGCAGGGGCCTACGCGGTAAGATAGCCTCGCCACGTTTTGTCACGTATCTGCCTCGGGAAATACGAACCATGTCGCGTCGCGATGCCTCGTCGTGGCCCCTGGGGGCGGTGTCGCTTTTGTTGGCGGCGATTGTCTGGGGAGTGCCAGCATGGCCCGACTCAAGCTCTAGCGCGCGGGCCGAAACCCCGGCCGCGCGCCCCGTGGAATTTCCGCCCGAGCTTGTCGAGTTCGTCCCCGGACCGAACAACCCGGTGTTCACTGCGGCGGGCCCAGGGCATTGGGACGTCAAGATTCGCGAGCGCGGTTGGATCTTGCGCGAGGAGAAAACCTATCACCTGTGGTACACCGGATACGACGGCACGCGCGAGGGCATCCGCCAGCTCGGCTATGCCACGTCGCCCGATGGCCTGCGCTGGACGCGCCACGCCGACAATCCGCTGGCGGCGGGGCACTGGGTCGAAGACATGATGGTCGTCCACCAGGGCGACACCTATTACATGTTTGCCGAGGGACTCCACGACCAGGCCCAAATGTTGACCTCCAAAGATCGCGTGCACTGGAATCGCGAGGGCACGCTCGACATTCGCACCACCAATCATCAGCCGCTCATGCCCGGCCCCTTCGGCACCCCCACGGCCTGGCTGGAGCATGGCGTCTGGCATCTGTTTTACGAACGCGGCGACGCCGGCGTGTGGCTGGCCATGTCGGGCGACTTGAAAACCTGGACCAACGTGCAAGACGAACCGGTGCTGTCGCCCGGCCCCGACGGGTACGATCGGCACATGATCGCACTGAACCAGATCGTCAAAAACCAGGGCCAGTATTTTGCCTACTATCACGGCAGCGGCAGCCAGCAGGCACCGCGCACTTGGACCACCAACGTGGCGCGCTCAAGCGATCTGGTGCACTGGCAAAAATACGCGCGCAATCCGCTGGTCGAGGGGAACAAATCCAGTGGCATCGTCGTTGGCGACGGCCGGCAGTTCCGGCTCTTTACGATGCACGACCAGGTCGACGTGTATGTTCCGCGCGGAGAGTGAAACGTCCGAGGCGCCAAGCCGATGGCACACAGCCACACCAACGCGATTCTCAACCTGGGTTCGCTCAACATCGACCGCGTCGTGCGAGTCTGCCACATCGCTCGACCGGGCGAAACGATCGCCGGAGAGTCGTTGGCCATATTCGCCGGCGGCAAAGGGGCCAATCAATCAGTGGCTCTGGCACGCGCCGGGGCCCGGGTGTTGCACCTGGGCAAGATCGGCGATGACGGCCAGTGGCTGTTGGACAAACTGTCGCGAGAGCAGATCGACACCCGCTGGGTGCGAGTTGGTTCCGGACCGACCGGCCAGGCGATGATCCAGGTCGACGACGCGGGGCAAAACGCGATCGTGCTGGTGGCCGGCGCCAATCATGAAATCACGCCGGAGGAGGTCGATGCGGCCGTGTCAGGTTTTTCCGACGGATCGTGGCTGTTGACGCAGAACGAGACCAGCGCCGTGGCACACGCCATCCGTTCTGCCACACAGCACGGCCTGCGCGTGGCGTTCAACCCGGCGCCGTTCGACCGCCGCGTGTTCGAGTATCCGTTGGAATCGGTCGATCTGCTGTGCCTCAACGAAAGCGAGGGGGCTGCGATGACCGGCGCGGATTCGGCCGGCGCGATATTGTCAGCACTAGGCGAGAGGCTGCCGGGCTGCGAAATCGTGCTCACGCTCGGATCGGTCGGCGCCAGCTATCGGGGCCCACAGGGCGAAATCCACGTGCCAGCGTGCCAGGTCGCCGCGGTCGACACGACCGCCGCCGGCGACACGTTCTTGGGCTATTATCTGGCATGCCGCAGCCGCGGACTGGAAGTGCGCGACAGCCTTCAACAGGCCACTCGGGCGGCGGCCCTGTGCGTCACGCGGCCCGGCGCGATGGATTCGATCCCGCGGAGCGATGAAGTGTCCCGTTTCGGCTGATGCATTGCCTTGATGGCCAGTGGCCGCCAGAATCCCGGCCGGCCGATTGAGTCGTGGCGTCGGCTTAGGTTATCATGGTCGCGTATCGAACCCGGAAACTCCCGACCAACATCGACTCTTGCCAGACGAGGTACTTACCATGTCGCCCGCCGATCCCAAACGCCATCCCGTTGCCGCATCCCGTCGCGAGTTTCTCAAGACCACGGCGGCTGCGGCGCTGACCACCGCGGTGGCGCCGACGATTTTGCGAGCCGAGGACAAGTCGGGCGGCAAACTGCCCGTGCTCGGCAGCGGAGCCCACCAGTACGAGGCGATTCACAACTGGGGCGAGCTGCCCAGTCACGTGGTGTGGGGCGAAACGCACGGTGTGGCCATCGACGAAGCGGACTTCATCTACATCAAGCACCGCTCGTCGGCGCCGGAGCCGATGGACGCGATCGTGGTGTTCGATCCGGCGGGAAAATTCGTCCGCTCGTTCGGCAAGGAATATCACGGCGGCGGGCACGGCATCGACATTCGCAAGGAAAACGGCCAGGAGTTTCTGTATTTGTGCGATGTAAAGAATCGGCTGGTGGCCAAGACGACCCTGGCCGGCCAACAGCTTTGGAAGATGCACTATCCGGAGCAGGCCGGCGTCTACAAAGATCTCAGCGAGTTTAATCCGACCAACGTCGCCTTTGCGCCCGACGGCGGTTTTTACGTCGCCGACGGATACGGCTCGAGCTATATCCATCAATACGACAAGGACGCCCATTGGATCCGCACCTGGGGCGGGGCGGGAACCGAAGAGGGCAAGATGCGCACGCCGCACGGCATCTGGCTCGACAATCGGCCGGGACGCGAAGCCGCGGTCGTGGTCGCCGATCGGGCCAACGCCCGGCTTCAGTATTTCTCGCTCGACGGAAAATTCTTGAGCATCGTCAACGGCATGAGCTTTCCGGCTCATTTCGACATTCGCGGCACTGATCTGCTGGTTCCCGATCTGCACGCCCGAGTGACGATCATGGACAAAGACAACCAGATCATCACGCACCTGGGCTACGACCAGGCCTGGACCGACCGGGTCTTGGGCGGCGGCAAGCTGGCCCTGCGCGGCCAGCCCGACCAGTGGCAAAGCGGCCGTTTCGTTCATCCCCACGACGCCTGCTACGACAAGGACGGCAATATTTTTGTCGTCGAGTGGGTGCCGACCGGCCGGGTGACGAAGTTGCGCCACGTCGGTTGAGCCGAGCGGCCGCACGACTGGCCACCCCCTCGACAGCCGGCGGAGATTTGCCTAGATTCTTTCCTTGTGCTGGAGGATTGCCAGCGGTTTTGTTCTGACATTCGCCGAGAGGAACTTGCGATGAAGAAAATCTGTGTACTGGCGGTGTGCCTGGCTGTGAGCCTGTTTACCGCCGGCTGTGAATCGAAGGCACGAGAAGATGCAGCCAAGAAGGCCGCCGAAGACGCCAGGACGGCAGCCGAAGAAGCGCGCGAAATCACGCGCAAAGCGGCGGCCAAAGTTGAGGCGGCGGCCGACGAAGCCGCGGCGGCGGTGAAAGGTGCCGCGGCCGAGTTGAAAGACGCGAACGAAGCGGCCGACCACGCCGTGGCCAAGGCAAAGCAAGCGACCGAAGACGCGGCGGCCAAGGCAAAACAAGCGACCGAAGACGCGGCGGCCAAGGCAAAGCAAGCGGTTGAAGACGCGGCGGCCAAGGCCAAAGCAGCGGTGCCCAAATAGCGCCAGGCCTCCGGCTCGCATGGGCCCGACACGCGCGACTTACCGGTCCTGGGCCAGCGCTGCACGCTCGATGCACAGCGCTCGGCCCAGGACCGTTGCGTTGGTCGCATCTCTCAGGCGGCGATATGAGCCGGCGCCGGATCGTTGTCGATCGCCGGCTGGTGCTGGATTTCGGCTGGCGGGTGCGAACGAAAAACCCAATGCTTTTGTAGCCGATAACTGGCCAGCGTGGCCAGCGCCATGGCCACGGCCTGGGCCCGCAGCGGATCGAGCAGGCCGGTGGTCACGATCGCGTCAAGCAGCGCGAAATTGAGCAAGAAAGTCACCGCCAGGGTGGCCGTGTACTTTCCAAACGCCTGCTTCACGTGCTTCCGGTCGCCGAAGGTGGCCAGCGAGTGCAGCGCATAGCCCAACAGCGTGCCGACCAGATAGTCGACCACCAGCGCCAGGTTGTAGTGCCAGCCCGCCAGGTGCACCAGCGCCGCGAAAAAGGCGTAGCAGGCCGCGGTATTGAGCGTGCCGACGGTTCCAAACACGATTAGCCGACGGATTTCAAGCGGGCGTCCCAATAACATCGTTCACGGCGGAGCAGACTCTCCGCACGGCCTCGTGGTGGAGTTCGGGGTAGCAAGGAAGCGAAAGGATCTCGCCCGCCACCCGTTCGGTAATCGGCAACGAACCCTGGTGGTAGCCGAGAAATCGATAGCCGCGCATGCGGTGAATCGGCGTGGGATAATGGATGCCGAATCCGATATCCTCGGCCTGCAGTCTCGCCACGAGTTCATCGCGCCGCTCGGTGGCGATCACGAATAGATGATAACTGTGGTCCACGCCACGCGCGACGCGCGGCCGCGTCACGCCCGGCAGCAGATGCTCTTGATACACGCGGGCAATCGCGCGGCGCTTGGTCAGATAGTCGCTCAGGTGACGCAGTTTCACCTCCAGCATGGCCGCCTGCAGCTCGTCCAGGCGGCTGTTGACGCCTTCGCGTTCGGCGTCGTACGCCCCGCTGCAGCCGTACGCGCGGATCTGGCGCATCGCCTCGGCCAGTTCCGGGCGGCGCGTGAAACAAAATCCGCCGTCGCCATAGGCGCCCAGCGTCTTGGTGGGATAGAACGAAAAACAGCCCACGTCGCCGAACGTGCCGGTCATCCGCCCTTGCCAGGTCGTGCCGCACGATTGGGCGCAATCTTCGACCACGGCCAACGCGTGCCGCGCCGCCAGGGTCATCAATCGCGGCATGTCCACCGCGTTGCCGTACAAATGAACCGGCACCACGGCCTTGGTGCGCGCAGTGATGCGGGCCTCGACGTCGTTTACATCCATAAGCAGCGTCAGCGGGTCGATCTCGCAAAACACCGGCGTGGCGCCGGTCATGCGAATGGCGCTGACCGTGGGAATGGCCGTGTTGGAGACCGTGATCACTTCATCGCCCGCTCCGACGTCCAAGGCGCGCAGGGCGATGGCCAACGCGTCGGTGCCATTGCCCACGCCCAGGCCAGTGCCACCCCCGCCCAGAAAGCGGGTAAGATTGTCCTCGAAACTTTGCACTCTGGGACCCAGAATCAGCGAACCCGAGGCCAACACGCTCTGGACGGCCTCCAGGATTTCGTCCTGAATCGCCGCGTATTGTTCGACGTAATCGAACATGGGGATGGTCATGGCCGTGGTACT
Source organism: Planctomycetia bacterium (assembly GCA_041499515.1). GTDB lineage: Bacteria > Planctomycetota > Planctomycetia > Pirellulales > PALSA-1355 > PALSA-1355. The sequence continues at coordinate 28,526 of JBGQKM010000004.1, forward strand.
CATTGCCAATAGACTTCCTTATGCTCTCGATAAAAGGCGATGGTTTTTTCCAGGCCTTCGTGCAAATCCACTTCGGGCTGCCAGCCGGTCAGCCCGCGAAACTTGGAAAAGTCGCCGTAGTAATCGCCGATGTCGATGATTTTCTTGTCGTCCGGAAACGGCACGGACGCGACGTCGAACTTGCAGAATTTTTTCAGCGTCTCGACGAACTGCACCAGCGAGTAGGCCCTGGTCGAGCCGAGGTTGAAGACCTGGCCCAGGCACTTGGGGTTGGTGATGGCCAGCAGCATGGCCTTGACGACGTCGTCGACGTAGTTGAAGTCGCGGATTTGCTGGCCGCCGCCGTAGAGGCTGATCGTTTCGCCGCGCAGGGCCAGTCGCAGAAAGATGGTGGCGAAACCCTGGCGATTGCCGCGGATCTGCTGACGCGGCCCGAACGTGTTAGTCAACCGCAGCACGGTCGAGCGAATGCCGTAGGTGCTATGGTAGAGCAGATGATAATACTCGGCGGCCAGCTTGTTGATGCCGTTGACGTCGATCGGCACGGTGGGATGCTCCTCGGTCACGGGCAGTTTTTGCGGCCGGCCATAGACCTGGCGGGTCGAGGTGTAGAGAATCCGCGCCGTGGGATTGTGCCGTCGGCAGGCTTCCACCAGGTTCATCGTCGAGACGCAGTTCACGCCCAGGTCGAGTTGCGGATCGCGCATGCTGTCGCCGTGACTTACCTGGCCGGCCAGATTGAAGATATAGTCCTGGTCGCGCACCAGGATGTCCAGCGAGTTGGCGTCGCGCATGTCGGAGATATTCACTGCCACGCGCTTCCGCACCGGCTCGATGTTGAAGACGTTTCCGCCGAACTGCGGAATCAGCGAGTCCAGGAGGGTCACGTGCGCGCCGTGCCGCACCAGTTCGATCGCCAAATTGCTGCCGAGAAATCCCAGTCCGCCGGTGACCAGCACGTTGCGACCGTGAAACGCGTCTGCCAGGTTCATGAGGCGCCCTGCCGTGGCGCGGGCTCGCAATTGTATTTTTCTCGCACCACGAATTGCGGCCGGCCGTTGTCCTTCAGGAACAGGCGTCCCAGGTATTCGCCGATCATGCCCAGCGCAAAGAGCTGAATGCCGCCAATCAGAAACAGCGAGACGATCATCGAGGCCCAGCCGGCCGGCAGCGTGGGATCGTAGATCTTTTCGATCGTGAAATACACCGCCAGCACCAGCCCCAGCACCGACGAGGCCAGCCCGGCGTAGGAGGCCAGCCGCAGCGGCAAAATCGAGAAATTCGTGAACATGTTCAGGTACAACGAAATCAGTTTGCGCAGCGTGTAGCCCGAGCGGCCCTCGCGGCGCGGGTCGTGAGCCACCAGCACGCGCGAATAATTGCGCGTGATGCGCAGTACCAGGCCGTCGACATACGGATAGGGGCCGTCGTACTTGATCAATTCGTCGACGACGAACCGGCTGAGAATCTTGAAGCTGGACAAGTACAGATCGCGCGGTTTGTCCAGCAGCACCATCGCGAACCAGTTGTTCACGCGGCTGCCGAGATTGCGCAGGGCGTGGTGCTGCTTGACGGCGTAGCTGGAAAAAACCACGTCGTATCCCTTGCGGATTTCTTCGACGAGCTTTGCAACTTCGCCGGGCGGGTTTTGAAAATCGTCGTCCATCGTCACGACATAATCGCCCGTGCAATAGTTCAAGCCCGCCATGACCGCGTTGTGCTCGCTGAAATTGCGCGACAGATTCAAGAACTTGACGAACGGCAAGTTGGCCGCCAGACCGCGACAAACGGCCGCCGAGTTGTCGGGGCTGCCGTCGTTGACCAGCACGATTTCCAGGTGGTGCGAGCGGCCTAGGCGATCTACCAACTCGTGCACCAGCCGGCCGATCGTGCGCTCGGCTCGGTACACCGGAATCACGATCGAGAGCCGAACGGGATGCGTTTCAACGCTCGGGGCAGGGGCGTAAGCCGCCGTGTTGGCAACCGTGGACATGCTTGGGACCGGAGAAATTACCTGGGAGGGACCGAGCGACATTATCGCCATCACGCCAAATCGAAAAAGACGAGTTTGCCGCCCGATGGCGCCGCCGCCGAGCACCACGCGCTGCCAGCGGTGCTGTCACAGGCTGGGGCCTTGGGGTTGACTCGCCACGGCCAGGGAAACTAAAAGGACGAGCCGAAATCAGCCTCGGGCCGTTCTCCAGCCAGTGTTCAAGGAAGCTCACAATGCCACGAGGAGGCCTCGCCGCCGGCTCCGACCCCGTTGTTTCGGCCGCTGCGCGCCCACGCGACGCGTGGCGCGAAATCGAATGGCTGTTGCTGGTCTTGTTGGTGCTGGGCATCTATTTCTCGCGGCTCGGCGCTCTGACGGTTCGCGGCGAAGAATCGCGCTGGGCCCGCGTGGCTCAAGAGATGATCGACACGGGCGATTGGATCGTGCCACGGCAGCAGGGCGAGCCCTTTCCCGATCGGCCGCCTTTGAACAGTTGGGCGATGATCGCGGCGTCGCAATTCACCGGCGGGCTGGACTCGCTGGCGATTCGCCTGCCGAGCGCGATCGCCACGCTGCTCACCACGCTGTTGATCTATTTCTACAGCCGTAATTTTCTGTCGCGCGTCGGCGCGTTTGCCGCCGCGGCGGCTTATCCCACGATGGGCCAGGTTCTGCAGCTCGGCCGGATGGGAGAAAGCGACGTGTTGCTGACGTTGTGCTTAAGCGGTGCTCTGTTCGCCTGGCACTTTGGCTATGCGTGCCGCTCCAGTCCGCGCTGGGCCTGGATCGCCGGGTACGCGCTGGCCGCGCTGGCGGGCCTGGCCAAAGGACCCCAGGGGCCAGTCTATTTTGTGGCTATCACCACGGTTTTTCTGCTCTTCCGCCGCGATTGGAAATGTCTGTTGAGCCCCTGGCACCTGACCGGAGTCGGCGTGTTTGCCCTGATTCTGGGCGCTTGGCAGCTTCCGTTTACCCTGGCGCTTGATTCCACGAGCACTCAGGCGGTGTGGAGCGAAGGCGGGCAATTGGGCGCGCGCTTTCACTACGCGAGCGTCGGCCAGGCTTTGCGCCATTGGGGTTCATACCCGTTCGAGGTGTTTGGCTGCCTGCTGCCCTGGTCGTTTCTGCTACCGGTGCTCTGCACGCGTTGGTTCCGCCAGAACATTGGTTCAGCGCGCCCGATGGTGGTTTTTCTGCTGACGGCCTGCGCCGTTACGTTTCCGACCTGCTGGCTGCCGGCCGAATCGCGGCCCCGATACTTTATGTCGTTGTATCCCTGCCTGGCGTTGCTGGTGGGACTGGTCATCCAGCGCAGTTGGGAATCGCGACAGCTCGGCTGGTGGCAGCGCAGTTGGGACCAGTTTCTCGTGGCGGCCGCCGCCACGATCGGCATCGCCGGGCTGTTCGTGGCCGCGGGTCGACTCTGGGGCGGATCGGTCTTGCGCGGTTTCGACCAATCGGTGTCGTTAGGGTTTGCGCTCGTGTACGCATTGGCGGCATTGGTGGCCGCCACGGCAGTGCTCTGGTCGCGGAGGGGCCACGATCGGGCGCACGCCCAAGTCGGCATCCTGGCCGTCACCGGTTTCTTGGGCATGACGTATACCGGCGTGGTCGTGGGTGTACTGATCCAGACCAGCAACGATCCGTCTGCCGAAGTGGCCGCCGTGCGCGAACTGATTCCGCCGGGAGAACGATTGGTCAGCCTCGGCCGGGTGCACCACCTGTTCGCCTATTATTATCAGGAGCCGATCGAACTGCGGAGAATCTCCAAGTCCACCGGGACGATCAAATTCGAGAACACCTATTTTTGCTTCACCGAGGATCCGGGCTTTCCAACCCCGAAAATTCCTTTCGCCTGGGATCGCGTCACTGAGATTTCCTGCGAACGGGCGCGCTCGTCTCGTCCGCTGACAAAAGTCGTAGTGGGCAAATGCAAAACCAGTCCGACCGATACGATCGGGCGGCTCTCGTCGTTGCCGGTCGATCCTGTGACCGCACAACCGCATTCCGAGGATCCGCCGATCCAAGATTATTGACGGCTAGAACCGGTTTCAAAACGGCGGGGACCGACAGTTTTTTCGAAGTCCTCGCGGCAAAGGGGGACGGCCGCTCTTTCCGAGCCAACCAGGATCCGCATGCAGCCAAATGCCTACCGAGCGCTTGCGCAGAATGAACCGCAAGGCTGGTACTATCATGCGCGGGTGCGGGCCGTGAAGACGCTGGTCCGAAAGTTTCTTCCGCGCGCGTCGGGATTGGAGATTCTGGACGTCGGCTGCGGCACCGGCGGCACTTCGCATGCGCTGGAAGAGCTAGGCTGCGTCACCGGATTGGAACCGAGCGCGCTGGCCGTGGAGATCCTGCATGCCAACTATCCCCATCTGCGCGTCGTGCCAGGCTCGGTCGATGAAGTGCCCGTGCTGTTCGACCCGGCGAGTTTCGATCTGGCCACGATCATGGGCGTGCTGTATCACGTCAACGTGATTGACCCGGTGGTGTCGCTGGCAAACATTCGCCAGGCCATCAAGCCGGGCGGTTGGATCGTTTGGAACGAAGCCGTCTATCCGTGGCTCGCGCGCCAGCACGACGATTTCGTGCACGCCGGGCGGCGATTCTATCCGCGGCAAATGCACCGCATGTTGGCACAGGCCGGCTTCGAAGTCCGCTTCGGCTCGCATCTGCTCGCCTGGGCATTTCCGGTGGCCGCGGGGCTGGCGATTGCGAATCGCGCACGACAATTCCTCTCAAGCGTGTTGCCTCTGAAGCCGGCGGCCGACCCGGCCGATGATCGGCATCTCCCGACTTGCTTGAACTGGGCGCTCGGTCAACTCACCTATGCGGAATGGTACGCCGCGCTCAAAATGGCAAAACTCCCGTTCGGAGTTTCCTATCTGGTCATCGCGCAAAACGCCTCGCCCACAATCGACCGGCCAGCCTCCATCCCGCGGCGCCAGGCTGCCTAGCCGTCGCGCCAAGTCGGGCCGCGCCGGCTGCCAGGATTCTCCGAAAGAACCTGCCGTGCCCCGTTTTGGACCACTGGTTTCCAGTCCACGGATGCCAAAACGCCTGCCGATTCGTCGGATCAGCCCAGCCAGCACATCACCCAAGTCCATTAGCAGCAAATGGTAACGAGTTTTTTCACAAAAACTGCTGTTCGGTGTTGACAAAACATCATTAACATGACGATCATTATAACCATAATCATATAACAAATGTATTCGGGGTCAAAACCATGAAACGCCTGGATTGGCTGCTTATCTCCCTCGCGGCTGTCGCCCTGTTCCTGTCTGGCTGCAATTCGAGCCGAGCGGAAGCCGACCGCGACGCAGCGCAAGAGTTGCTCAATGTCTCCTACGACCCGACCCGCGAGTTGTGGAAGAGCCTGAACCACCAGTTCGTCGCCGACTACCGCAGGCGTTCCGGCGTGGATCTGACCATCAAGCAATCTCACGGGGGCTCGTCGAGCCAGGCCCGAGCCGTGATCGACGGCTTGGAAGCCGACGTCGTGACCTTGGCTCTGTGGTCCGATACCAACGCGATTGCCAAGGCCGGGCTGATTCACCCGGGCTGGCAGGAGCGCTTGCCCAACGGCTCGTTGCCCTATTCCTCGACGATCGTATTCGTGGTCCGCAAGGGAAATCCCAAGGGGATCCACGACTGGCCCGACCTGGTCCGCGATGGAGTGGAAGTCATTACGCCGAGTGCGAAAACCTCGGGCAATGGAAAACTGAGCTTCCTGGCGGCCTGGGGCAGCGTCGTGCTGCGAAACGGTTCGGAGCGGGCAGCCACCGAATTCGTGACCAGACTTTATCAACACGTGCCCGTGCTCGATTCGGGTGCGCGGGCCGCGACAACGACTTTCGCGCAGAAGCATATCGGGGATGTCCACCTGACGTGGGAAAACGAGGCTTATTTCGAAGTCCGCGAAGCCCGCGGCGAATTGGAGATCGTTTACCCTGCAATCAGCATCCGGGCCGAGCCGCGCGTGGCGGTCGTCGATGGCAATGTTGATCGGCGGAAGACCCGCGCCGCGGCCGAGGCCTATTTGAGATTCCTTTATACGCCGGCAGCGCAGGAGATCATCGCCCAGAACTACTATCGGCCGTACAAGCCGGAGGTGTTGCGCAAATACTCCGATGCGTTCCAGCCGATCGCACTGTTCGACATTCAGCAAATTGCGGCCGACTGGGATGAGGCCGACGCCCGGTTTTTTGGCGAAGGCGGCGTTTTCGATCGGATCTACAGTCCGGCACATCCGTAAAGCAATTCGTTTTTGTTAGTGAAAGCGCAAGCCATGTCACGATCCAATCGCCACATTCTGCCGGGTTTCTCGTTGAGCTTGGGATATACGCTGTTGGTTCTGAGCCTCATGACGTTGATCCCCTTGGCGGCCTGCTTCGGCAAGGCGTTTTCGCTATCGTACGAGCAGTTCTGGGCCGCCGTGTGGACGCCGCGGACGATCGCGGCCTATCGTTTCACGCTGAGCGTCTCGATCTTGTCGTCGGTGGCCAGCATCATTTTGGGTTTCCTGATCGCCTGGGTGCTGGTGCGTTACGAGTTTCCACTCAAGCGAGTCTTCGACGCCCTGGTCGACTTGCCATTTGCGCTGCCGACGGCGGTGGCCGGGCTGGTGTATTCGGCACTCTACGTCGAGAACGGCTGGCTGGGCCAGTTTCTGGTCCCCTGGGGCATTGTCGCCGCCTACTCGCGTCTGGCCGTGGTGCTGGTGCTGACATTCCTGGGCATTCCCTTTGTCGTTCGCACTCTACAGCCGGTGCTGGAAAGTCTGGAAGACGACAAGGAAGAGGCCGCCTATCTGTTGGGAGCCAGCCGAGCCCAAACATTCTACCGCGTCCTTTTGCCGAACCTGGTGCCCGCGCTGATCACCGGCTTTACATTGTCGCTGGCGCGCGGCCTGGGCGAATACGGTTCGGTCGTGTTCGTGTCGGGCAACATGCCTTTCAAGACCGAAATCGCGCCGGTGCTGATCGTCGCGCGTTTGGAAGAATTCAAGTATGCCGAGGCCACCGCCATCGCCGTGGTGCTGCTGGTCCTCTCGTTCACGATGCTCTTGTTGATCAATCTTCTCGAGCGATGGAGCAGCCGGTACCATGCATAACGCGACATCCATCGTTCCGGTACAATCGTACGCGAGTAAAAGAAACGCTCGCCGCGATCCGCCACTCGTGCAGTGGGGACTCACGCTTTTGGCCATTGCGACGATCGTGATTCTGATCGTCGTGCCGGTGGTCCACGTGTTTTATCAGGCGTTGGCCAACGGGCTGGCCGCCTATTGGCAAAACCTGGTGGGCGATGCCGATACATTGCACTCCATTGTGTTGACGCTGGGCGTGGCGCCGGTGGCCGTGGCGGCCAACCTGGTTTTCGGCGTCGCGGCGGCTTGGGCGATCGCGCGGTTCCGGTTTCCCGGCCGCGCGCTGCTCACGGCGCTGGTCGATCTGCCGTTTTCGGTCTCGCCGGTGGTCGCCGGGCTGATGCTGGTGCTGTTGTTCGGACTGCACGGTTATTTTGGACCTTGGCTGCGCGAGCACGGCTTCAAGATTATTTTCTCGACGCCGGGGCTGATCCTGGCCACGAGTTTCGTGACGCTGCCGTTCGTGGCCCGCGAGTTGATTCCCCTGATGGAAGCCCTCGGCGCGGAAGAAGAAATCGCCGCGGTGAGCCTGGGCGCCAGCGGCTGGCAGATGTTCTGGCGGGTGACGGTCCCCAACATCAAGTGGGGTCTGCTGTACGGGGTCATTCTGTGCAACGCGCGCGCGATGGGCGAATTCGGGGCCGTGTACGTCGTGTCGGGCCATATCACCGGCCGCACCGACACCATGCCGCTGCGGGTCGAAAAACTCTTCCAGGAATACAACAACCCGGCTTCGTTTGCCGTGGCCTCGCTGTTGACTTTACTGGCCCTGGTCACGCTGTTTGCCAAGGTGCTGCTGGAACACAAAACGCGTCGCGAGCTGGCCGAGTCGGCCCGCCCGGCCGCGGCCCCCGGAGAGGTACCGTGAGCATTTCGATCCAGCACATCACGAAGCGGTTTGGCGGCTTCACGGCGCTGCACGACGTCAGCATCGAAGTGCCCAGCGGAACGCTGCTGGCCTTGCTGGGTCCTTCGGGCTCGGGCAAGACGACGCTGCTGCGGATCGTCGCCGGCCTGGAAATCCCCGACTCCGGCTGCGTGTTGTCGCAGGATGAGGACGTCACGCGCCAGAACGCGCGCGACCGAAACGTGGGGTTCGTGTTTCAGCACTATGCGCTGTTTCGGCACATGAACGTGTTCGAAAACGTCGCCTTCGGCATGCGCGTTCGCAAGCAGCCGAAAAAGATCGTCAACCAGCGCGTTCGCGAGCTCTTGCACCTGGTGCGGCTCGACGGCATGGAGCGTCGCTATCCGGCGCAACTTTCCGGCGGCCAGCGGCAGCGGGTCGCGTTGGCACGGGCCTTGGCCATTGAGCCCCGCGTGCTGCTTTTGGACGAGCCGTTCGGAGCGTTGGACGCCAAGGTTCGCCAGGAGCTGCGCAGTTGGCTGCGGCGGCTGCACGACGAGATCCACATGACCAGCGTGTTTGTCACGCACGATCAGGAAGAAGCCTTCGAGGTCGCCGACCGGGTCGTGGTCATGAACCAGGGACGCGTCGAGCAGGCCGGAACGCCCGCGGAAGTGTTCGATCGCCCGGCCAATCCGTTCGTGATGGATTTCTTGGGCAATGTGAATGTCTTTCACGGTCGCGTGCAAAACGGCCGCGCGCAGTTGGGCAGCATGGAAGTCGACTGCCCCGAATATCCGCACCAAGAAGCCCGGCCGGCGACGCTGTATGTGCGACCGCACGAATTGGATATCGATCACTCGCCCAACGGCGCCGCCAGCAGCTTGAAGGCCCGCGTCGAACGGCTCAACCCGGCCGGCGCGGTCGCCAAAGTGTTTTTACTCTCAGCCGATTTCGGCCTTGGGCTCCACGTCGAGCTCAGTCCAGAACGATACGGCGAGCTGGCCTTGAAGACCGGCGACACGGTTTACGTATCGCCGCGCAAGGTCCGCGTGTTCGTGCCCGAATACGTCATTTGAACGGGTCGATTTCTCCGCGAGCAAGGAGCGACGCGATGTCGGACAACCTATCCAACGAATCGCCGCCGGCCACCGCGCACGATCCGCGGCAACTCGAACCGGTCCTGGAACACGTTCGCCGCGCGCTGGTTGGGCTGCAATTCGGCGAGATTTCGGTGATCGTGCAGGATGGCGTGGTGGTGCAAGTCGAACGCATCGAGCGAAAACGTTTTCGGCGAGGCGAACGATAACCCAACTTAGAGTGTCCTAATTACTGAATGGATCGCGCCGGTGCGTTCGCAATGTTCGCAGCGGCACCGGCCCTGGCCGACCCGACGACGCGCGGGAGGCTTTCGTCACATCAATACGCAGCGCTGACTGGAGTCACCAGAGGCGAGCGACGACTTCTCAGGAGTCACGCATGCCTCGGATTCAGTCTCTCGACACGATTGGGTTTCTCGGGCTCTGCTCGGGCGCGCCGATCGTTGGGGTTTTGTCCCTTTTCGCCGCGCTGTTGGGGATTGCGCCGGCGGGCGGTTGTTCAAAGGTCGAGCCCAATCGCGTGGTCGTACATCCCGTGACCGGACAGGTCACGTTCGACGGCCGGGCGGCGGCGGGGGCGTTTGTCGTTTTTCATTCCAAAAGCGCCGACGCCAATTTTCCCGCGCCCCGCGCGCAGGTCGACCGCCAGGGAAGTTATGCTCTGACCACGTATCGATCCCAGGACGGAGCCCCGGCCGGAGAATACGTGCTGACGGTAGAACTGCGACCGATTGTTGCGGCAAACGGCGAATTCGAACCGGGCCCCAATATCCTGCCGCCCCGATATAGCCAACCGCAGACCAGCAAGATCGTGGTCCGGGTCGTCGCGGGAGCCAACGTGATACCGATCCAGATCGTGCGCTAAGCCGGCCGGTTGCAGCGCTGGAAACAATTTGCATCGAATCGTACCTAGTCAAAAAGGAAATCAACGGATGTCTCGCCGCAAAACCCAAACCAGATCCGCGTTCACCCTGATCGAGTTGCTGGTCGTGATCGCCATCATCGGTGTATTGGTCTCGCTGCTATTGCCGGCCGTGCAGGCAGCTCGCGAGAGTGCTCGCCGCACGTCGTGCACCAACAATCTCAAAAACCTCGGCATTGCCGCGTTGAACTTCCACGATTCGCACAGACAACTGCCGGTGAGCAACCGGCCCTCGGGCGCGACCAACGCGCCGCGGTATAGCTGGGTGATTCTCATGCTGCCTTTTTTCGAAGAGCAGAACATCTACGATCAGTATGACTTTACGCAAAACTGGTCTCACTCGACCGCCGAGTCGCCCAAGGCGATCCCCAACGGCACGCTGGTCGGCAAACGGTTGCCGGTCTTCGAGTGCCCCTCGGTGCCCGACGAGGATCGGCTCGACGGAGATTCGCAATGGTGGACGCAAAAATACTCCGACTGGACGGCCAGCCGCGTCGCCGCGCCGACCGACTACTCGCCGATTTGCAACGTCGAGCAGCGCCTGGTCGACACCGGTCTGGTGGATGCGGCCGCCGATCTGAGCGGCATGATGCTCAGAAACAGCGTCGCAACCCTGCGCCAGGTTACCGACGGAACTTCCAAGACGATTCTGTTGGCCGAATCCGCCGGGCGCCCCTACGTCTATCAATCGGGTCGCAGAATCGGATCGCTGCCCGATCATCGCACCAACGGAGGCGGCTGGAGCCGCGCGGCCAGCGATTTCGGCCTCGACGGTTCCACCGCAGACGGCGCGACCTTTCCGGGCCCATGCGCGATCAATTGCAGCAACGGTGAAGACGTGTATTCGCTTACCGGGGGCCAGTCGGGCTCTCAGGGCGCCTTCCCCTATCCGCAGCCGTACGGCTCCTTGGGAACCGGCGAGACCTACGCGTTTCACCCGGGTGGCGCCAATATTTTGTTTGGCGATGGTTCGGTCCATTTCCTCAACGACTCGATCGATATTCGCGTGTTTGCGCGGCTGGTGACTCGCAAGGGAAACGAGATCGTTTCCGGCGCGGAACTCGATTTGAACTGACCGCGGAATTTTGGGAGAAGGGGCGGTTGGAAATACTTGATTAATTGCACCGCCCGGGTATGATCCGGTTATTTGCCGGCCGCCTTTGATTCGTTCTTGACGGAGAGTTTGGAACAAAACCGCCCGCACGCGGGGGCCGCGATTGGCTGTTGCGGCGGCGGAAGAGGTATTTCATTCGGCCGGTGGCTCCGACACGCGAGGCGTTGAAGTTGCCCCAAGGCCCCGGGGTGAGGGCCAATCCACGAACTGGAGCCGGAAGCTTTGCCCGGGCACTAGGCGATGGGTGATGCGCGGGCTGGCGCGGGCCAAATGAAGGTCCAGGAACCTCCAGACAGCACTTTTGGCCGTTTTTTCAAGGAAGGAAACCTGCCGATTCCGGCGCGGTCGCGTGGCGGTTTCACGCTGCCTGCGGGCCCTTTTTTCGCGATATTACCCCGCCCCAAGAGCGACTCGGGGCACTCTCGGCGCTCGACCGGCGCAGGGCGGGGATGATATTATAATGATCGGGTACTAGTTTTTCGTTTACTCTTGCCTTATTGCGATGGCCAAGCTTAAGGTCGATCAGTTCGTAGACTTAGTGAAGCGCAGTGGGCTAGTCGACAATGAACGACTGACCCAGGCGCTGTCCGGCGTCGATCAGTCGGTCAAAGATAGCGGAATCGTCGCCTCGAACCTGACCAAGGCCGGCCTGCTCACGGAGTGGCAAAGCGAAAAACTGCTGCAAGGCCGACACAAAGGCTTCTATCTCGGAAAGTACAAGCTGCTCAATCACATCGGCACCGGCGGGATGGGCAGCGTCTATCTGGCCGAACACCGGGTGATGCGACACCGGGTGGCCATTAAACTGCTCCCCAGTCATCTGGCGGCTCATACCTCTTACCTGGAACGTTTTCACCAGGAAGCCCGCGCCTCGGCCACCCTCATCCATCCCAATATGGTGCGGGCTCACGATGTGGATCACGAAGGGAATATCCATTACCTGGTGATGGACTATGTCGATGGTTTGGACTTGCAGGCGATCGTCAGCCGCAACGGCCCGCTACCGTATCGCACGGCCGCCGAATATACGCGCCAGGCAGCCGAGGGGCTGGCTTATGCGCACCGTTCGGGCTTGATTCACCGCGACATCAAGCCGGCCAACTTGTTGATCGACCAGACCGGCACGGTCAAGATCCTGGACATGGGCCTGGCGCGGTTTTCCGACGAGACGCAGGGCTCGTTGACCATGGCCTACGACCAGAAGATGATCGGCACGGTGGATTATCTGGCCCCCGAGCAAGCGCTCGACAGCCACAAAGTCGATGCGCGAGTCGACGTTTATAGCTTGGGGTGCACGCTGTACTTCATGCTCGCCGGCGACTCGCCCTTTCCGCAGGGCACTATTCCGCAACGGCTGATGCAGCACCAGTCGGCCGAACCGACCGACATTCGCAAGTTCCGACCCGATGCGCCTCAAGGGCTGATCGACATTTGCCTCAAGATGATGGCCAAGTCGGCGGACGACCGGTATCAAACGGCCGACGACGTGGCCGCCGCGCTGGCCGAGTGGCTGGGCGATGGCGGCTTGAAATCGGGCGAGTCGGGCGTGATCACCAAACCGCCGCCGCGGCAGCCGTCGCCGGGCCCTTCGCAGAACGAGGACCTGATGCTGGCGCCTTTGGACGACGAGCCGGCCGCGCGCCGCGCCGCGGCTTCCTCGGCTCAGGAAACCAAGGCCGGCGAATCCAAAATCAGCAAACTCGCTGCCAAGTCGACCGTAAAAAAAACCGAGCCCTCGGGCGTCAAGAAGAGCGAACCGTCGTCGGCCAAGAACGGCGAGCCGTCGACCACCAAGCCGGTGGCCAAACCCAAGTCGACCCACAAGACGACCGCGCCGCCAATGTCAGAGCTGGCCAAAACCGACGATTTGATGGACGAGTTGCTATCGGCTTCGGATCTGCCGTCTACCGAAACGTTGCCATCGACGCCCCTGGCCACCACTCGCAAACAACAACAGCAAGCCGAAGAGCGCGTATTGCCTCTTTGGCTGGTCATCGGACTGGGGATCGTGGGCGGCGGGATTATCGTCGTGATTTTGCTGCTGATCTCCTGGCTCGCCGGCGGCCTTTAGGACGTTGGATTGCCGCTGGGACTTGTCCACGCCGCGCCGCCGTGCCCGAACGCCAGGCTGGCCGCTCCAACCAGCCCGGCATCATTGCCCAATCGAGCCTGGGTCACTCGCGTGCCTCCCTTGGGCACCATGGTCGCGCGGGCGATTTGGGCTTCGACCGCCGGGGCAAAGAGATCGTAATGTTCGTCGATCACGCCGCCGCCCAGCACGATCCGTTCGGGCATGAACGTGTGCAGGATGGCCCACGCGGCCGTGGCCAGCGCCTCTTGTGCCCGCTGGACGATCGCCGCGGCCGCCTTGTTCCCCTGGGCCGCCTGGGCAAAGACCTCGCGGCTATCGCAAAAGCCGGCCAATTGACCGGCCGACGCGATCGCCGTGCCCGACGCGATGGCCTCGAGGCAGCCGTTGGCGCCGCAATAGCAGGCCGACCCGTTGGGATCGATTGGAAGGTGGCCCAATTCGGGATGTTCGCCTTGCGTGCCCCGATACACATGGCCGTCGAGCACCACGCCCCCGCCCACGCCGGTGCCAAGCGTGAGCATGACGACCCGCCGGCAGCCCATCGCCGAGCCGGCAAAACATTCGCCCAACGCGGCTGAGTCGGCGTCGTTTTCCAAGTAGGCCGGCAGGGCGAAGAGGCTCCGCAGGCGCGTGACGATGTCGCAGTCAATCCAGGTCGGCAACGTATACGGGTTGTTGATGATGCCCCGCTCGGCGCTGACCGGTCCGGTGCAGCCGACTCCGACTCCGCACAAATCGCCTCGCGACCAACCGGCCTCACGGAGCACGCGATCGGCGGCCTCGACGATGCGCGCGATCGCCCGATCGAATCCAAGTTCGGCCTCGGTGGCGATCGCATGGCGCGTGGCGACGCGGCCGGTCGAGTCGACCGCGGCCACCGCGATCTTGGTGCCGCCGATATCAATGCCCAGGGCCCGTCGTGGATGCGTCATGGTGGTCGTCGTATCTCCGCTGCCGGCTTCTGGGGCCGAGGCTGGCAACCCCGCAAGTTCCAGGCTCGAATCCCGTCTTTGGACATGGTAAACTTGGGGCAGCCGGTCGCCGCGCGGCTATAAAGACGGCTCGCGGAACACAATATCGGCGAAAATCGGACCACTCGCAAGCGATCGGCACCCGGGTCGAAAGCCCGAGCGCCGAGCCTGCGAAATCTCGATTTTTTGTCGCGCCAACACGCCAAGATTGCCGCCGCCGGGGCGAATGACCGTGAGAAGGCATTTTCCGGCGGCATAGCCAGCACGCTTTAGGAGGGGGGAGCCATGTCCAGCGATTCGAAGTCCAGCAAATCCGGCGATCGAAGACGTATTCTCGCAAGTTGGATCGGCCCGAGTCTGCTGCTCTTGCCGCTGTCGGCTGGGTGCAACGTGCTGGACGCCTTGCCGCTGGCCACTGCCACGGCGACGGTTTCGGAAGAGTTCACCACCGGCAGTTCGCCCAAGATCGTCGTGGAAACCTTCAACGGCGCGATCGACGTCAGCGACGGCCGCGACGACGAGGTCGTGGTCGAGGTCACCAAGCGGGCCAGCGGGCTGGATCACGAAACGGCCGAGGCCAACTTGGACAGCATCGAAGTGACCATGGTCCAGAAAGAGAACTCGATTCACATCGTCGCCAAAAGTGTCGGCCATTTCCAGGGCAACTCGGGCGCGGCGGTGGTGATTGCCGCACCCAAGGCGGCCCGGCTGCAACTCAGATCGAGAAACGGCCACATTGTCTGCGAAGGCATGCGCGGCGGAATCGACGCCACGACTTCCAACGGGCGGTGCGAATTCGTCGACTCGCAGGGCGAGATCGACGTGGTTACAGGCAACGGCGCGATCGAAATCGAAGCCACTGACGCGCGGGTTGACGCGCATACGTCCAACGGGCGGATCGTGTTCCGCGGCTCGCTGAGCACCGACAAGGAACATCGCTTCGAAACGTCCAACGGCCAGATCGAGCTCGCTCTGCCGGCCGAAAGTCGATTTCATTTCGAGGGCTCGACGTCGAACGGCCGCATCCACTGCGATTTTCCGATCACCAGCGAAGGGCGCGAGAGTCGCCGACGCCTGATCGGCGCCGTGGGCGAGAACCCCACCACGTCGATCATCGCATCGACCAGCAACGCCTCGATCAACATTCGCAAGGCCGGCCCGACGAAGGATTGAGCCAGACTTCCGCCCGGCCATCCATCAATTCCGGCGTCGATTCCGACGCACCTCGCGATCGCCGCGACGCCTCACATCGCGCGTTGATTTTGATTTTGCTTCGCGACACGCGCGACGGCTATTGACGGCCGTCCTAAAGTCGCGCGTTGACGTGCCGTTGGCATCCGCAGGGTCCAGCGGTACGATGGAGCGGCGCAAACCGCCGCCGGCCGGATGGCGAAATTGGCAGACGCACGGGACTTAAAATCCCGTGGGGAGAAATCCCCGTGCGGGTTCGATCCCCGCTCCGGCCACGATAGGGGGTCGGGAGTCCGAAAAGACCTCCCGACCCCTTTTTCTCGAGTCTTTTTCCCGAGTTATTCTGGCTGGGACCATGCTGTTGCCTCGCCGTCGTCGTCAATTTCGACATGGATCAGGTTTGGGCGACAGCACACCGGACAGTCTTCCACATAGTGTTGACTCGACCCTTGTGAAAGGTCGATCGGAATGACGATTTCTTCGCCGCAAGCGTCGCAGATGTAGGTTGCTTCGCCGCTCATTTGTGTGTACCTGCCCAAATCCACACGCCAAGCCCTGCGCGCCGCAACGACACGGCGAACAGGAGCGTTGCTTCGTTTCGAGAAATTCGGTCGCTCGATTTCGCTGCCGGCCAACGGTGCTAACCCGCCGCCGACCATCGTGAAGCCGAGCCACGTTGCGAAGGCGAAGCGAAGCAAGCCTTCGGCTGGCATCGGTCCGGATCGTGAAAAGTGTTCGATCAAGTCCTGCCGACGTAAGGTAAGTCGACGGCGATCCGAGTTCCCTTGCCAGGCGCACTCTCGACGGTGCATCGGCCTCCTGCAATTTTCGCACGCTCAGTCATTCCCTTGAGTCCGTGTCTCCTTGCGGAGTCGTTGGATGGTGCAAAGCCGACGCCCCAATCCTGAATCTCCAGATGCACACGATCTTCGCGGCGAGCAAGCTCAATTCGAACTTTCTTGCTTTGGCTGTGTTTATGAATGTTTGTCAGCGCTTCCTGAGTAATGCGGTAGAGCGTTTCTTCGATGCGCGGTGCCATCCGCCCTAAACTTTCGTCCTTGATGAATTGGACTTGCACATGTGCTCGATCTTCCTCGTCGATGAGCTGTTCTAGCGCGGCAACCACGCCCCAATCATCCAGCACAGGCGTGCGAAGTCCGTTAATCAGTCGGCGACCCTCGGCGACGGTCCTCTGCAAGATGCCTACGACATTCTCGATCTGCCCGGCAATCGCCTCTGATTGCACTTGATCTCGCATGCTTTCCAGTTGCATCAGGGCTCCGGTGGCGTACTGCACCAGACCATCGTGGATTTCGTATGCCACGAGTCGCCGCTCCTGGTCCTGGACCTCAATCGTATGGCACAGCAGTTCCTGTTGAGCTGCCAGCGACTCAATGGCTTTGGTGCGTTCGGTGATGTCAATTGAAATCCCGCCCACTCCGGTGATTGCATCGCCTTTGATTGGAAACTTCACCGTGGCGAGAATTCTTGAGTCTTCGCCATTCCGCAAGATTTCTTCGAATTCGATGGATTGACCAGTCTGAATGACCGTGCGATCAACCGTGAAAAACTGATCGGCAATATCCTGGGACATATGATGGGAGGGGGGTTTGGTGAGCAACTCGTAGTTAGTGCGGCCCACAACCTGGTCATTCCGAACGCCGAACAGGTTTTCCCAACCTCGATTGACCAACACATATCGCCCTTCGACGTCTTTGAGCGAGATCGCCGCGGGCGTGTTGTCCAAAACTCCTTTCAAACGACTTTCGCTTTCCCGCACGAGGTCTTCGGTGGCCTTGCGCTCGGTCACATCAACGACGGTCCCGACATATCCAGATATGGCGCCGGTGGCGTCGAACATACCGGTGGCAGAGGCGATGACCCAGCGAGCGCCTTTTTCCTGGTTGACGAACCGGAATTCTGCAACGCTGTCGCGTCGATGCAGCGTGGCGTCTTGCCACTCTTCGACAATTCGATTTCGATCTTCGGGGTGTACGAAATTTCGCCAACCGTCGCCCAAGGCGTCCTCTTGCCGCCCTCCCGCGATGGCGCACCAGGTGTCATTCACCAGGAGACACCGCCCTTGGGCGTCCGTCTGAAAGATGCCGACCGGCGCATGGGTCGCCAGTTTGCGGAACCGCTCCTCGGCCTGACGCAGCGTCTCCTCGGCCTGCTTGCGCTGGGTGATGTCCAGCGCGATGCCGATAAAACGAGTCGCCCGGCGATTGGAATTCTCGCCCTCGAACATTGCCTGACCTTTGGCGATAAACCAATGGATGGTGTTGTCGGGCCACACCAGCCGGCAGTCGATCTCATAGGTGCCGTCGCCGCTGGGGTCGAATGCTCGTTGCACGGCTTCGCTCACACGCTGGCGATCGTCGGGATGAAGTCGATCTCGGAAGGATAGGTTGTGTATATCGGCATCGGGCGAAAGGCCGAACATCGCCTTGGTGCGACTGGACCATTCCTGCTCACTGGTTATCGGGTTGAAATCCCACGTTCCGATATCGGCGGCCTCGACTGCCAGGCGAATCCGTTCCTCCTGCTCTCGAAGCGCCATCTCCGCCTTTTCGCGACGGCGCATTTCAGCGGCCAATTGTTCCCGCTGCTGCCTCTCGGAGGCTTCGGCCCTTCTTCGCTCCGCAATCTCAATTTCAAGTTGTTGCTGCCGATCCTCGATGCGCCGTCGAGCCGATTGGACCGAAGCGACCAGCCAGCTTATGAGCATGCCGACGATCACAAACAAGATGGGCCGCAATTCGAGGGTCAGCGGCAGGGCACGAAATCCCGTACTCTCGATGACCAGATAGGTGTTCGCGACGGCACCGAGCAGCGTGGCGAATAGTCCGGACCCCAGACCGCTGATCCAGGTGGCAACAACGACCGCCAGCGTGAATGTTATCAGCGGAGCGTTCTGGTCAAAGACGGGGATTAAAATGAAGCGGCGAACAAGCAGCGCCGAGCCTGTCAAGCACACGGCCACGAAGAAACCCAGTAGCCCAGACTTGAAGTGACGCATCGATTCACGAAATGGAGCCAGACAAGATCGCCACTACGTTGCTTACATGATTTTACTTGGGAGTCGACGTGCTTCCTAGCAACAAACTCGGTTGCATCCATGTTCGCCCTGCGTCCCGGCCGCCTGCCGCATGCCTGATTGCCGCTAGCCAATAGTCTGGCACCGCTCGGATAACAGGACTTGCAACGTCCGATCTTTGTCAAAGATTGTGGCGGCAAAGTCTTCCGACTAGCATGGATGGGTCCACCGAGCACGGGTTCGCGGCGGCACGCATTGCTTACTGTTTCCCACACTTCACCCATCGAATCGCTCAAATGCTCAGCGGGATCAAGACTCATTTTCGTTCGCGGCGCGCCAGGGCGAGCGAAGGTCAAGCTCACATGACTTTTGGCGGCACGTCGGTCGGCCGCACGCTGACGCGCACAAGCCTGTTCCTGAAGAAGCAGCTTTGGATTTGGCCCATCATCGCTGTCGTGTTGCTGGCCGCGGTCGGTTATTCCGCCAGCTCGGCCATCGAACGGACCATCAGCGAGAATTTGCAATCCCAATTGCACAC
>JBGQKM010000005.1:0-46654 GCA_041499515.1 Planctomycetia bacterium
CCGTCACGATCAGCAGCACGCCCAGCAGGGGCCCGTTGGCGCCGCCGAGCCATGCCTGATGGTCGGGAAGCCGGGAAAAAACCAGCGCCATCTGGCCCAGGCCGAAGGCGAAGCTCGAGGGCCAGAATCGCGTGCCCAGGCCGTTGATCGCGCCGACGCCGATCAGGATCATCAAAAACCAGAACCGGGCCGCGTGCATTTCCTGAATTCCGGAAAACAGCAGCCACTCGAAACTCGGCAGGCTCAAGATGACCCACAGCGACAGTACGATGAATTGCCAGCCGCGATCTTGCGGCCGCTTGGCGCCCAGCACGGCCATCGTCGGACAAAACGTGCTCATGGCCGCCGCAAATCGCAGCGGCGCGACCCAGCTCTGCGGCGGCGAGTCACCCGCCAGACCAATCAGCAGCTCGCCGGCCACGATGGCCACCAGCGACACGATCGACCAAGCCCACGGCGCCACAAGCGTGGTGCCGCGAAGGCTGGGCGTGCGCCAGGCCAGCGCCGCCAGGCCCAGCGAACCCAGCACGCACCACGCCCCGATGGTTGCCGCGGACTCGGCATTGAAAGGCTCGATGGTCGCTGCAATCGCATCCACGGTGACAGACCCTATAACCGGAACGGGCAGGCGCCCGAGAGATGGTGAAAAAATACAACACGCGGGAAAGGGCCCATTTTAGGCGGCAAATGCAAGGCCCGCCAGAGGATGCGCACCGCCGGCTGGGAGAGTAAAACTGG
Organism: Planctomycetia bacterium; assembly: GCA_041499515.1. Classification (GTDB taxonomy): domain Bacteria; phylum Planctomycetota; class Planctomycetia; order Pirellulales; family PALSA-1355; genus PALSA-1355. The sequence continues at coordinate 739 of JBGQKM010000005.1, forward strand.
CAAAGATTGACAAAATTCAACGGTTGCGTTTGCTTTGCGGGCAAGCGTGGGGAATGTTTTGAGTGCTAACGCACGGTCAGTACCCGCCGCGGTAATCAGCCCGCGAGCCATGTGGATCAGGTTTCCATGCCCCAGGGTTACAACTGGGCGTGCGTATTTTGAATCCGCGTTGGACCCTAGTTTTCGAAGGAGCTCACGATGAGCAAGATTTGTTTTGCCATGTTGCTTTGGGTGACGGCCGTGGCCGGGGTGAGTGTCGCGGACGAGCCGGTTCCGGGAATGGGTTTTGGAGTTGGCGCCTCGGGAATGACCGATATCCGGCCGTCGGGATTGCGGTTTACCGGGGCCGATCTCAGTATGCGCACCGGAAATATCGAGATGCGCACCGGAAACGTCGAGGGAATGCAGGGACCTGGGGACTGCCAGACTTGCGGCCACATGTATTGCGTCGATTGGAAGCTCTCGCCGTGGTTTGGCTCGTGGGATGATCCGCAGAGCCACGGATGCGGTCACGACCACGCCGGCTGCTCGACTTGCGGGCAATAACTTGCCTAACCCAAGCAGCCACAAGAGACTTCGCCGCGCTGGAACGACTGGGGAGAAGTGAAGGCGCCGCGGAGCGTACGAACAGGGCGCGTCCCCAGCCGGGACCGCCCTGTTTTATTGGAACCAAAATCATCGCGGTTGGGCCCCTACGGCGGTCAAGGCCGGAAGAATTGGTTCAAGAGCTTTGCACGGCCGAGCCGATAAAAAACATACATGCCCGTCGGGAGGGCGGGGCGCACGTGAGTCCCGCTTCAGGATAGAGGTCATGGCAAGACGACGGATCGACTTGCCATGACCTTTTTTGTTGGCGCGTGTGGCGGTGCGAGGGCAGGGCCGGAGTGGTCCGGCTATTTGGCGGCGCCGGCATTGCTCGAGGGCTCGTCAGTCTTCGGCGTGCGATTTTTCGGCGCGCCGGCGGCCGGCGATTTGGCAGCCTTGGACTTTTGCGATTTGTCCAGCTTGGAGAGCTGCGTCAGCATTTCTTCGGCCTTCTTGCGATAGGCAAACGGCAGGTCGGTGTTGAGCGCGTCGGTGAGCAATTTGACGGCCTCGGAAATGCTGCCCTTGTCCTTGGCCAGGTGGGCCATGAAGTATCCGGTCTCCGAAGTGAGCGTAATGTTCGCGACGGCATCGCCTGTATTGAAGGCCGCGGAAAACGCGCGAACGGCCTCGGCCCGGCGGTTGAGGCGATAGTTGACCCAGCCGAGCGTCGAGAGCGGCTCGCTGGCATTGGGATTCTGCCGGGCGTTCAATTCGGCGTATTGCAAGGCGCGCTGCTGGCTTTCCCGATCGCCCAGTTCCACCAAAACCAGCGCCAAGTTGTTGATGATCAGGGCGTTACTTGGAGCCAGCAAATGGGCTTTCGACAAATGCGTTTCGGCCTTCTTGTAGTCGCCGAACATGCGCGCGATGATGCCGGCGACCAGATTGGTATCCAGCCCGTCAGGATCGAGCTTTAGCGCCACGTCCGCATGCTTCTGGGCCTCTTCCAACTGGTTGGTTTTGAGCAGGTAGTTTGCCGCGCCGCACTGCGTGCGCAGATCCTCGCCGCCTTTCTTGATCGCATATTCCAACCACTTCTCGGCGTTCGCCTTGTCGGTAAAGAGCGTCGCCATGGCCAGTTCGGCCGGCAACATCTGCTTGTCGGCTTCGGCCGCCAATTGAAACTCGGCATAGGCCGCCTTCTGGTCCCCAGTGCCAAACAGGACTCGGCCCAATCGCTCGTGCGCCGCGGCGCTTTTCGAATCCAGTTTGATCAACGCTTCCAGTTTCGCCCGGGCCTCGTTCCAGTCATTGCGGCCTTCATCCACCAGCGCCCCGCCCGTATAGGCGCGCAGTTGAAGGTTCTGCTTGCGTTTTGGATTCTCGGTAAACAACTCCACCAGCTTGATCGCCTTTTGAAACAGAAAATCCGCTTCGGTGATTCGGCGTTCGTTGACGGCCCGCTCGGCCAGCATGATGTAAGCTTCCGGGTCTTGCGGGACGCTGCGAATGGCCCTTTCGAGCATCACGATGCCGCCCAGCGGCAGGTTGGCGTCGAAATAGAGTTGGGCCATCATCACTTCCGGCGGCGCCAGCCGGGGCGTCGATTTCTTGGCACCTTCCAGGTTGGCAAAAGCGCCGGCATAGTCCCTGTTCTGGAACTTGGCAATCGCATCGCTGACGTCCTGAATATAAGGCCCGACGCCGCTGATCGCCGTGCCGGTCAGGCTTTCGACGGTCAGTTCCGCCCAGGCCGGCCGCGACATTCCCAGGAAGCTCGCGATCGAAAACGCCAAGATCCAGCGCCGTTGGGCCTGGGAGAACCGTTTGCCACGCATGACTTGCCACCTGGAGTCGACCTGAAAAGAACGACGCGGCTGCCGCGGCCCGCTTGGCCCGGGGGTGTTGCGCGCCCTTGCAAACCCCTATTTTCATACAGTTCACGCGGCGCGGCAAGTCTCTTTGGCAATCGCGTAAAGACAAAGCCCGCGTCCCCACGGGGACGCCGGGCTTTGTGGAAACTACGATCTACGTGCTTTTCAGGCAGTCGTCCGCGCACGACGTCGGCGATATGCCAGGCCAGCCAACGCCGCCAGCCCCATGCCCGCCAGACAAACCGTGCTCGGCTCGGGCGTCCCAACCGCATGCAGAAACAGCCCGTCGCTCTGCCCTGGCTGAAGGATGGAGTTCGTGTTGTTTTCGTCGTCGCTGACCATGGTTGCTATCAGTGTGTATGGGTTGATTCCAGCATCGAGCATGAGGAGGGGGGGCGCCGTAATCGGGCCCTCGCCCGTGACTATAGGCAGGTAGCCCGGGAATCCAGGAGGAAAATTTCCCTGTTCGTCATCCGATAAGAACGTGATCATCGCCGTTCCGCCAAGGCCGGTGTTGTCGAACAAAATCCGATCGCTCAGAACTTGCAGTCCGCTGGCACCGATGTCCATCATGTCGACTTCGAACGGTGCGCCGAGAAATACGGCGCCGGCAATATTCACCGTCATCGGCAACTCGGGCAGACCCGGGCCCGGGTCGGGAAGGTAGATCGGCGGAATCCCCAGGGCGATCGTAGGCAACGTCGTGACGATTGCCTGTGCGAAGCATTTGTTGGCCGATGCTGCCAGAATGGTCAGGGCCAAAGCGCCAAGAGATGCGGCGCGGAAAGACAGTCGTGTCATTGTAGAAATACTCATGGAGCGAACCTTTCGTGAAGAATAGGAGCGAATAGTCGTTTGCCAAAGCAATTGATCTAGTCGACCTAACCGATCCGGTAGAACCTTGCGTCAGACCAGTCAGGCGACGGCGCAGGCTCTCTTCACTAGCGGTCCTCCTCGAATTTTCTACAGACTCCGGGACATTAGACCCTTCGACAAAAAGAATCGGATACACCTATCGGGAAGCGAACCCAATTTCGCTTCCGCAAGATTGGCGCAGGATACCACGGCGTCAATGCTTGTCAAGAATATTTTCTCGAAGCGCCAAAAAACTTTTTGGATATGCCGCCCGCAAGCGGCTGGACCTCGTGCGACGACTTGTTTTTCCGAGCCCGACCGGCACTGGCCCGCTAGCTTTCGCCCTGCCTTTGGCCGCCTAAGACCACAGCCCGTCTGTGGTCACAACTCCAAGGACTGTCCGATGGTCCTGCGGACGACGACTTCGAGAATCGGGGCCGCAACCTGTTGTCCCAGGACGCGGCTCCCTGGGCCTCGTCGCCGACGCCTTGGGCCCTATAATGACCACACGCCGGATCGTTGGATCCCACAAGCACCGCGGCTTTCTCAAGGAACGGCCGGTTGTTCATCGGGCCAGTTTTTACGCGCGAGATCGTGACGGTGCCGCGGCGCGCGCGGTTGTACATCTCGCGCGCAGCGTACGTTTCGGCCCTGCTGGTGCTGATGAGCACCGCCTGGCTGCTACTGGCCGGCACGCAAATCGTCCGCAATCTGAGCGACATGGCGCGGTTTGGGGCGATGCTGTTTCAGATCCTCGCTCCGCTGCAATTGGCGCTGGCAGTTTTCTTTTCCGCGCTGTTGGCCGCCAGCGGCGTGGCCCAGGAAAAAGACGGCCGCACCCTGGTCTTGCTGCTGTTGACCCGTCTGACCAATAGCGAGCTCACGTTGGGAAAACTCTTGGCCAGCCTGCTCAACGTGTTGGTGCTGTTGGCCGCGTCGTTGCCGCTGTTCATGCTCTCGGCCTTGTTCGGCGGCGTCTCGTTCGAGCAAATCGCGCGTGTGTTTGCCGTCACCTTAGCCACCGCCATCGCCGCGGGCAGCCTGGGATCGACCTTGGCGTTGTGGCGAGAAAAAACTTTTCAGACGCTGGCCTTGACCGTGCTGGCGCTGGTGTTTTGGCTCGCTGCCGGCGAGGCTCTGGCGAGCGGCGCGCTGGGCTTGACTTGGGCCGGAGTCTCCACGCAAGTCTGGGCCGCCGGGTTCAGTCCCTGGCAGGCCGTGCTCGAAGCCACGCGACCGCTGGTCGAAGCCCAGAATCTGCTCCCTTACGTCGGTAACGCCGTCAACGTGTTCGTGCTGTTCGCCGTGGCGCTGAGCGTGGTGCTCAACGCAACCGCCATTCTGCTAGTGCGAGTCTGGAACCCATCTCGCGAAATCCGCGCCAGCACGACCGGCATGGAAGAACCCGAGACGATCTGGGGATTGACCGAAGAAGCCGCTGCCCGCAAGGCGGTCGCCCGCAGCGTCCATTCCGCCGGCGGCAAAACGCGACATCCCTGGGACAATCCGATTCTCTGGCGCGAAATCGCCACTTGGGCCTACGGGCGCAGGGTGCTGGCGATTCGCGTCGCGTATCTGGCTTTGGCCGGCCTGGCGGCCGTCGCGCTCGACAGCCGGCTCCGCGGCGATCAAAGTCCGGGCGTGGCTTCGGCCGCTCTGGTGTTGGTGCCGCTGTTCGTGCTGAGCCTGGTGCTGGTCAATGCTCAGGCCGTTACGGCGTTGACCACCGAACGCGACGTCCACGCGCTCGATCTGCTGCTGGTCACCGACCTGACGGCCAAAGAGTTCGTATTCGGAAAACTGGGAGGCGCGTTCTACAACACCAAGGAAATGATCCTGGCGCCCATGGCCCTTTGCGTCTATCTGTGGTTCCAGCGGGGCGTCAGCGGCGAGAACTTGTTGTACTTACTCGGCGGGTTGGCGGTCATGAACGTGTTCGTTGCCACGCTGGGCGTGCATGCCGGCATGAGCTACGACAATTCGCGCACCGCCATCGGCGTCAGCCTGGGCACCGTGTTCTTCCTATTCATCGGCATCGCCACCTGCATGCGGATGATGATCGCCTTCAGCGGATCGTTTCATTGGCAGATCCAGCCGTTCCTGGCGTTCATGCTCGGTGGTGGCGTCGGATTGTACGCGGCGCTCGGCTCGCGCAACCCGTCGCTGGCCATCGGCGTGGCCTCGGTCGTCGCTCCCATCGCCACCTTCTGGGCCATCACGAGCTTCTTGCTGCAATACACGCTTGGCGTGTTTCTCGTGACGGTGGCCACCTATGGATTTGCCACGGCAGCCATGCTCGTGCCGGCGATCTTCGAGTTCGACGTCGCCACCGGCCGCACGACGCCGGGCAACGAATAAGCGGCGGCCATGAATCCCACACGGCCGCGTCGCAAGATTCAACCGTCCGGGCGCTACTTGTGATAGCCCAGCGATTTCACCACGCTTAGCATCTCTTCGTAAGTGATGAAGCGGCGGCGGTGCATGAGTTTGTACTCGTCGATCGCCGTGGCCAATGCGTGCGCCTCGGGCGAGAGCTCGTCGTGACTATTGGTGAACTGTCGGCGCTCGCGGTCCGGACGACCGACACCGGGATCGAAACTGCGACGGTCGACGAAAGAGACGTCCTGGGGGCTCAGCGTGGGCATGATCGCTCCTTGAGATAACCACGGCGGCCGACGAAGTGTAAAAAACCGTCGGCAACATCTGGTTCGTTCGGCCCCCGGGGGATCCGCACCCCCAGCGAACACGCACGACCACCCAACCCTAGGCCGTAAAACGGGTCTGGGCAAATCGCGCGTCGTGGCGAAAGCCTGAATTCAGCCCCGATGCTCACCGGGGGGCCATTTATGCCGGCCTTGCCGGTTCTAAGGATCGCCCAGCCGTTAGCGCGTCATGACCGGCCCGGTCGACGGCGCGGCGGCCATCCGCTGAGAAAGCGCCTGGCTGGCCGCGTGATTCGGATCCAGCGCCAGGGCTTGTTGCAGCGTGTAGTGGGCATTCGCCGACCGGCCGGCCAACAATTCCGCTTCGGCCAGGCGATATAACAGTTCCGGAGTGGGACGGTCGCGTTGGGCGGCTTGCGAAAGGCTCCGCGCCGCCTCGTCGTAGCGCCCCAGCGCCGTCAACGCCAGCCCCTCGAGCATCAACACCTGCTGTGACTCGTCGCCCGAGGAATAACTGTCGGCCACCGTTTGCAACGTGACCAGTGCCCGTTGCGGTTCGTTCAAGGTGCGGTAGGCCTCGGCCACGAGAATCGCCACGTCGTGATTGTCGGGCGCGTAGCCCAGCGAGCGCTGATAATCGGCCAACGCCTCGCGCGTGCGTCCCCCGGCGGCGGCCACGCGTCCGCGTAGGGCCCAAGCCGATGCAAATTTGGGATCCAATCGCAGCGCTTCGTCGACCATGCGGCTGGCACGGTCCACTTGCCCCAAAGCCAGGTAGACCTCGCCGGTACGCACGGCCAGGCTCGGATCCTCGGCGGCCAGCTTGCGAGCCACTTCCAATTGCGTCAGTGCTGCCTGCCAGGCTTCGCGGTGGCACAACGCTTCGGCGTAATTGCGCCGCGCGTCGGTATCGACCGGCGACGTTTGCACGGCTCGCGCCAGCAGCGTTTCGGCCCGCTTCCAATCGCCGCGGTCCATCGCGTTGACGCCCTGCTGCGTCAGTTGCCGACACGTCGCGACCGATTGTGCCACGGGTCCCCGGTTCGACAACGTGCGACACCCCAACAAAGCGGCACCCAACGCCAGGAGCACGCACAGATTCGCCCGTGGCGGGCCGCTCGAGGCGTCCGCGCGCCGACAACCCGGCTTGTTGCTGCGGCTGGTCGTGGGCATACGCACACCCGCGCGCGAAAAGAGGAGAGCTCTGGCCAACAGGGTCTGCAAGCCACGGTCGCACGCAGACGGCGCGACCGCCCGGGGACGGTAGCAAAATGGGCATTTGGTCACAATATCGGCGCCCCCACACCCGCGGTCGACTGGCTGGCTCGACGGCCTATTTCTAGAATGGTGCTAGCGAAATGGAGCCTGTCAGGGAGTTCTGACCGATGCCTGCTGTGTATGAAAAACTGGGGATTCACTTCCTCTATCCCGAGAACTGGACGCTGGACGAAGAGGAGTCGCCGCACGGCAACCAGTCGATCACCGTGCAGAGTCCCGGCGGGGCGTTTTGGTCCATCGTGCTGCATCCCACCAGCATGGATCCCGGCCAACTGACCGTCGCGGCGCTGGCGGCGCTTAAAGACGAGTACAAAGATTCCGAGGCCGAGCCGGTTTCCGAACAGATCGGCCCGCAGTCCCTCCACGGTTACGACATGAACTTCTTTTATCTGGACTTCACCAGCACCGCCCTGATTCGCGGCTTTCGCACAGCCACGGCCAGTTGCTTGCTGCTGTGCCAGGCGGAAGACCGTGAATTTGCGCGATTGGCGCCGGTCTTTCGGGCCATCACCACTAGCTTGCTGGCAAAATCGTAGCCAATTCGCCGACGATCGCACCAGGTCTTGCAGCAGGCGTTTGCAATTCTTACAACTGTATCCGCTGGCGGGCCGACAAACTTCGGCGCGCTTGGCCACGGCAAACGCACGATTTCTCGGGCGTTTGGCGAATGGCTCAAGAAATCCTCTTCGGCGGCCGACTCCGGCACGCCAACTGCTTTACGGACCGTCGCTCATGTTCGACCCAGTTTGGCCCCGGGGCCGAGCCAACCCGTAGTTCACCCGGGGCCAAAGACATGCATCGCGATCATGAAGCACCGTGAATCTTAGCCGTCTGTCGCCCAGGTATGGCGACCTTTGCCCGTCACGGGAGGTACCAGTTTTTCACGGTTCGAGGGCCCGGTTGGCCGCGTTGCCAGCCGGGCCCTTTTTTTTGGTCTGGACCGCCGATCCGCACCGGCGCTGCACTTCGATTTTGGCGTCCCGCCAAACGCGCTCGAAACGGCGTTTTCGTTACAACCGGAGTCGCGAAAGTTCCGCGCCGCTACGGCCGCTGTCCTATATTTTCCTGAGACCCCGTGCCGCGGGGGGTCGCCCTTGGTCGGGCGCCGCTCCGAGGCATGCCGCGCTCTTGAGCCCCGGCGGGCTCCAGGGCTATACTTCTCCCAGCAGTCGTGGCATGGGGTCCCGGATCCAAATCGCAGTTCGTTTAGGAGCAAGCGACCATGGCAACGGCACAACACTCAGGCGTCGACCAGATCGGCGACGCTGCTGGCGCGCTCTGGCATCATCTCAACCAGTACGGCCCGCGCTCCCTCACCCAACTTACCAAGGAAGTCGACACCCCGCGTGACGTGCTCATGCAGGCGATCGGTTGGCTGGCGCGCGAGGACAAGCTTTCGATCGAAGAAGAAACTCGCGGCAAGAAAGTCATCGCGCTGCGCGGGTAGTCGCGCGATGAGGGAATCTCCGCGGGCGGGACGGACCTCGTGCCCATGCCGAACCGTCCTATGACCCTGCCCCGGCAGCCATCCGCGGCGCCCTACTTGGCCGTCGACTCGTAAATCGGCAAATGACGGTAGTAGACCTCCAGCGACAACAAGTTGAGCGTCGTCACGTAGATCCGGCCCCCTTGCGGTCCCCAACGATCGGGCACCGGCCGACGCGGATCCCAACTGCCCGCCAGGGGCCCCGTCTGAATTTGCTGGTCGATCAGCAGCGGATTGAGCCGCTCGCTCCAGGCGCGCCAGTATTTGCCCCGCATGTGAAACATGACCTGCGTGGCGTAATACCAATAGTACGTGTCGCGCGCCAGCCGGGTCGTCGTACCTTGTTCGGGCAGGTTTTGCAGCAGGTGCTCGGCTCCGGCGATCATCCGCGGATCGTCGCGGTTCCAGCCGGTGTAAAGTCGCATCAGCAGTCCCACGGCGGTCATCGTCGAGGTCGGTTTTCGGCCGTGGCGTTGCGCCGGCGTGTCGGGGGCCAAGGGGTTGTAAACGTATTGCGAGCCTTCGGCCTGCGCGCCGTCGAGCCAGTGCCTGGTTTTTTCATATGTCGCGGCCGGCACCCTGAGCCCCGCCAGCTCGCCGCTTTTGAGTGCCATCAACTGCCAGCCGCTGACCGACGTGTCCGAGCCCGCCTGGGGTCGATAGCGCCATGCGCCCTGCGCGGGATCTTGCGACGCTACAATGAAATCGATGGCCTTCTGAGCCGGCCCTGCGAGCGACCGATCGCCGGTCATGCCATAGGCCTCGCACAACGCGATCGACGCGATCCCGTGACTGTACAGCCAAGCGCTCTCGTTCGAGTGGGCGTCCTGCGGCCGATATAAATCGCCGTTTGGTTTTTGGTGCTTCAGCAGAAAGCCCAAGGCCCGCTGCACCACCGCCTCGTGACGACCGCCGTAGTGATCGTAGCCGGCGCCCAGGAACGACAACAGCGCCAGGCCCGTGGCCGCCGTGTCGGAACGGAAACTCGGCTGCTCGTCCGAAGCGCCTTTCGGCGGAGACGTGAAGCCCAGGTTCCAACTGCCGTCGGCCATTTGCTGCCGAGCGAGGTAATCGAGCCCCAATTCGATCGCCGCCGCGCTGCCGTCGCCGGCCTCCTGGCCACCGAGACCTTGCTTCTTTCGCTGGTCGCCGCGTCGGGCAAATGCCGCGGCCGGCTCGCGCGAGCGTCCGTCAATCGCGACCGGCCCGCTGCTCCTGCGGCCCAACAACGGTCCCGTGTCGATCCGCGCCACGGGATTCTCCATCTGGGCCCGACGTAGCGGCGCTTCGACGCCTGATGCCGCTTCGGTTCCCGTGCCGCCGCCGGCCTCGGCCGGCCCATCGCGCGCCGGCAGACCCGCCGCGGCCGAGCCTCGCCGAGGGTCTGCGGCATCGGTCGCATCGATCGACGGTGCCGCGGCGCTCACGTCGCGCTCATCCGGCGCGGCCAAACGCGCTGGCGGCGCTGGCGAAACCGTGACGGCCCTCGATGGCCGCGACCCCGCCAACGCGCCTGCGCCCGCGTTGAGCACACCGACCGCCTCCTCCTTGGGCTCGCTCCGACGACCCACGGCCGGCGCCGTCGGCGGCGCCGACTCGGAACTCGCCGCGACACCGCTATCGCCCGGCGCCCTCATCGCGCCAATCCCGGGCGCGGTCGATGTGGAAACATCCGTCTTCCGCCGGACCGTATCGGCCTGCGGTTGCAACTCGGGCGGCGCAGCGGTCGTCTCGAGCGGCAGCGTCTCGGTCGCGGCTCGGGCCACGACCGGCGCCGCCGCGGCTGGTGCCGGCACGTTGGGAAGCGGCCGAGCCGTCGGAGTCGCCAGGTTCGCGTCGTTGCGCTGCAAGGCGACCGGGCCCACGGCGCCCTCGACCGTCGGCTCCGCGGAAAGATCCGGGCCTGGTACCTCCGTTTCGCGCGTCTGACGGACAACGGCGGTCGTCGAGGGTTCGAGCGGTCGCGGCTCGGCCGCCAGCTCTTGCGGCTCCAGCGGCGATTCCAGCGGATCGAATCGCTCGGCGTCGTTCCCCGCACTCCGGTCGGCTGGGCGGCCCGATGCCGAATCGGCGCTCGACGCGTCGCCGGACGGGTCGTTCTCGGCCAACGCGCTGGGAATGCGAACCGGAAAGGTGACCGCGAAGACTTCCAGCGCCTCCTCGGTGCGCCCGGCCGTCGGCCGGGCTTCGGCCAAGAGCGCCATGCGGCCGGGCAGCAAGGCGGCGATCAACAACAGGTGCACCACCAGGCTCACGAGCGTCGCTAGCTGCAGCCGACGTCGAAAGCGGCGCCGATCCAACCGGCGGGCGCCCCACATCGCCAAAAGCGTCGCGACGGCCAAGACGGCCAGTTGCGTCCAACCGTTGGCCATGGGGCGCGATTCGTCGAAGTGCCCCAGCGTCGTGATCACCCCGGCAGCGAAGCTGGCCAGAATCACTAGTCCCACGTTCACCGGCCACGCTTGATCGTCAAACGTGATCGTCTTGGGTCGGTCGTCGTGTTGTCCGTGTCGCGAAGGATTCATAGTTTGCAAGGGCTGATACTGCCATGTGGCAGCAGACGTGGCATTCGGGACAAAGCGGCAGTTCGTTTTGGCCGAAACGCCGGCCGGTCATGACGCGGCCGATTCAAGCACCTAGGGCCTGCAATCGGCTTTTGGCCAACGGCGCCTTATCGCTTTGAGGGTATCGCTCCAGAACTTCTTGGTACGACTTTTTCGCATGATCGATCATCTTCAACATTTCGAAGCACCGGGCGGCCTCATAACACGCGTTGGCCTGCCAGGTGCGCATCGAGTCGGGTGACTGGGGGTAGCCATATCCGTAAGCCACTTTGAAAAAATTGCGGACGGCCTCTTTGTACTCCTGCTTCTCCAGTTGGATCTCGCCCAGCATGAAGTGGGCCCGCGCGGAGACCTCGCGGTTGGTCTCGGCCACGACCTGCTCATAGAGCCTCATCGCGTCGTCCGGCTTGTTCAGGTTTTGCTGGGCCCAGCCCGACTCGTACAACAACTCGGGCCGGTAGACCGACTGCGGAAAATCTTTGAGTCCTTTTTCCAGCAGGTTCGCGCTTTGGTCCCACTGTTTGAGTTGCGCCAGCGCCTGGCCCGCGTGCAAACAGGCCAATGCCTGGAATTCCTTGTTGGCCGGCGGATGCTCCAGCGTTTGCTGATACGCGGCGCGGGCCGCCTCATAGTTTTTCTGGCCGAAGAGCGATTCGGCGATCATGAACCGCGCGTCGACGGCCAACTCGCCTTGCGGATAGCTTGCCACTTGCGACTCGAACGCCTGGCCGGACCGATCGAATTGCCCCTGTTGATACAAGGCCCAGCCCAGCTTGTGCGCCGACTTTTCGCCCAGCTCCGACTTGCCGGCTTTGGCCATCGCCGCCTGATACCGGGTGGCCGCCTGGGCGTAGTCCTTGGCCTGATAGAGGTGCTCGCCCATGTGGTACAGGCTCTCGCCCGCCCAGGGGCTGTTCTCGTGCTCTTGGGCCAGCCGCGAAAAAGCCTCGAACGCCTCGGCCGGCTTGCCCGAGGATTTCAGCGCCCAGGCCAACTCATAGAGCACTTTGTCGCTGCCGGTGAACTTGGGATCGGCCGCCAAAATCGAGCGGAAGATCTCGGCCGCCTTGGCATAATCGTTCGCGCCCGAAGCGCACAACCCCTGCACGTACAGCGCCTCGAGCCGCTCGCTCGCCGGAGGATTCGTAGTCAGAAACGCCGCCACGTCTTCGCTCGCGCCGGCAAAATCTTTCGTCTGTTGGCGGACCATCGCGCGGGCATAGCGGGCCTTGCCGGCCACCGGGTGCTGCGGATACGCCGCCAACAGCGCGTCGAGCGATTTGCCCGCGGTGACATAATCTTTCTGGGCCAGTTCGATCCACGCCAGACCGTACTGGGCATGAGGCGCCAGCGGGCTCTCGGGCCAGTTCTTCAACAACTCTCGATACGCGGCGCCGGCCGCCTCGAAGTCGCCGGTGGCCGAGGCGTACTCACCCAACCGAAAATGAGCCCGGTCCAGCAGCTTGCTGTTTGGAAACTCGCCCACCAGTTTGCGCAGCGTGGCGATGGCTTCGGCCGATTTGCCCAACTGACGCTGGGCGGTCGCCAGGTTGAGCAGCACCTCGTCGGCTTGTTTGCCCATGGGCCCGGCAGCCAATGAAGCCTCAAGCGCCCGCACGGCCGGCTCGTACTGTTGCAGCTCGACCAGCGCGCTGCCCAAGAGATATTGCGCCTGGGCCACCAGTTCGGGCGTCTTGAGCTCGGCGACCAAGGGGGTTAGCGCGGCCACGACCTCGGCGGGTTTCTTGTCCAGCGAAAGCGCCACGGCCCGGCGCACTTTCCAGACGCTCGCGTCGGCATGTTGCGGATATTTTTCCAGCAGCTCGCGATAACGCTCATCGGCCCGGGCGTACGCTTTGAGTTGCAGGGCCGCTTCCGCCGCCACCGCCTTCACGTCGACCGCCAGCGGCGAATTCGGATAGGTCTCGAAAAAGCGATCGCAAGACGCCTGCGCGGTCTGATAGTCAGCCTGCTCGAGCGCGGTAAAGGCCGCCATGTACAGAGCCTGTGGCGCCACGGCATGTTGCGGATGCTCTTTGGCCAGCGCCGCGTACAGGGCGATCGACTCGCCGCGCCGACCGTCGAGATCGTAAACGGCGTCGGCCCGATCCAACAGCAACGGCACGGCATAACTCGTGGCCTTTGACGGCGGCAATGCCTGCTCGACCACTTGCAGAGCCTCGGCCGGCTTGTTTTGTTTCAGATTCACGCGCGCCAACCAGTGCGCGGCTTCAGCGCCCACCTCGCCGCCGGAGGGCAGCGCGGTCTTGAGCCATTTTTCGGCCGTCTCCAGGTTGCCCAACAGATAATAACAGTTGCCCGCGGCCAACACGGCCGAGGCTCGATAGGTCGACTGCGGAAACGTCTGGGGAATCGTGACGTACCGCGCGGCGGCTTCGGCGAATTTCTTTTGCTCGAACAAGCTGGCCGCCTCGCGCAGGGTGGCCAAATCAGCCAGCTTGAAGTCCTTGGCGGCCGCGGCCGTATGGAACCATTGCTCGGCCGCGGCAAACTGCTTCTGGTTGAAGAAGGTCTCGCCCCGCCGCGTCATGACTTCGGCCCGCAAGGCGTGTTGCGGAAACTCCTTCATGAACTGGTCGTAGCTGGCCCCGGCTTCGGCCTGTTTGCCCAACTCTTGCCGCGTGACGCCCAGGGCGTACAGGCCGTCGGCCCGCAGCGGGCTCTCGCTGGCTTTGTCGATCTGTTGCGCGTAGGCCTCGGCGGCGTCCTCTTTTTTGCCGCGCGCATAAAGCGACTCGCCCCGATAATAAAGGGCCTCGCCCAATGATTTGGATTGCGGAAACCTGGCGGCCAGTGCCGCAAACGTGGCAGCCGCGGCGTCGTAGGCTTCCGGCTTGCCCGCCTGCGCGACGCTGTATTGCGTCAGCCCCAAATTCAAATAGGTCGAATCGATCAACTCGCACTGGGGATAGACGTCGATGACCCGCTGGAAGGCGAGCGTGGCGGCGTCATATTGTTTCAGCAGCAGACGGCACAGGCCCAGGTAATGCTGGGCTTTCGGCGCCAGCGGGTCTTTCGGGAATTGTTTGAGAAATTTTTCCCATTCGTCGGCAGCCAGATCGTACACGCCGCGGTCCTGAAACGCGACCGAATCGCGAAACTGGCGCACCGCGGCCGGCGGCGATTTGGCCGGCGGCGCGTCCTCGGCGGCCAGCGCCAGACGGGCCGCGACCAGCGCCAGCGCAACTGCACAAATGCTCGCGCGCTTCTGGTTGCCCAACATCCTGGTCGTCCTTGGTTGACGATGCGTTGCCATCACTTGTCGAAACGGTTCGATTATCTCGCTTGCCGACGGTTTTTACAAGAAATCGTCCGGCGGCGCGGCGCAAGATGGCGTTGCTGACACACGGCGCGCCCTCTATCATTGGGGTTGCCGCTCTCCCGGGCCCGGGGCGTTTTTCCCTCACTTCTCCGGAAACTTTCGCATTGTCAGAATTTTTTCCCGGAATCTCTCGGACCGCGGAATTCCTGGCCCAAGTCGACGCTCCGGCCGCCGAAATCGCATCTCAGCCCGCCCTTTGGCATTGGTTGCTCTTCGGACTCTTCGTCGTGGTGCTGCTGATCTTGGACCTGGTCGTGTTTCATCGCGACTCGCGCGAGCCCACGCTCCGCGAATCGGCCCTGTGGACGGTCGTCTGGTGCGCGATCGCCTTGGCCTTCAATGGCCTGACCTGGGCCTGGCGCGGGGGCGATATCGGCATCCTGTTCCTGACCGGCTACCTGGTCGAGTGGTCGTTGTCGATGGACAACGTCTTCGTGTTCGCCGTGATCTTCGGCTTTTTCGGCGTCCCGCTGAAGTATCAGTACCGGGTGCTCTTTTGGGGCATCCTGGGCGCCATTGTCATGCGGCTGACGTTCATCCTGCTGGGCGCCGCGCTGCTGGAAAAATTCGCCTGGGTCATGCCGCTGTTCGGCCTGTTCCTGATCTATACGGCGCTCAAACTCGCCATGCACAGCGACAACGAAGTCCATCCGGACAACAACTTGCTGATGCGCGGCGCGAAGCGCGTCTTTCCGATCGCCCGCGAGAATCACGGCCAACGTTTCTTTGTCCGCGAAGCCGGTCGCCTCGCGATTACTCCCTTGTTTCTCGTGCTGTTGGTGGTTGAGAGCACCGACGTGCTGTTCGCCGTGGACAGCGTGCCGGCGATTTTCGGAATCACGCAGGATAAATTCACCGTGTTCACCTCCAATATTTTCGCCATCCTCGGACTGCGGGCCCTCTACTTTCTTTTGGCCGGCGTGATGGACATGTTTCGCTATTTGAATTACGGCCTGTCGGCCGTGTTGGCGCTGGTGGGGGCGAAAATGGTGGCCGAGTTTTGGGCCGGCCATCACCTGGTCAGCCCGGCGATTTCCCTGCTGGTCATTTTGGCTTTGTTGGCCATTGCGATCGCAGCCTCGATCGTGGCCAGCCGTCACGATCCGCCCGCCGGCGATGCCCCTGAAAAGGCAGTATAAAGTCGGGCCCTTGACGTCGGCGACGGCGGCAGACACTGTGGAACTGTGGGCAAGTCTCTCTTTTTCCGGAAGCGAATCCAACGACTGTGAAGCATGCTCTGATCACCGGCGGTGCCGGATTTATTGGCAGCCATCTGGCCGAAACGCTCATCGCCCGCGACTATCGCGTCACGGTGGTGGACGACGAGTCGACCGGCACCGCCGAAAACCTGGCCACCGTGCGCGACCACTTCAACTTCAGTTACGTGCATGGCTCGGTGGCCGACAAGGCCCTGGTCCGCCAACTGGTCGGCGACGTCGACGAAGTCTATCACCTGGCGGCCGCCGTGGGCGTGCAGTTGATCTCGACCGCGCCGATCCACACCATCGAAACCAACATCTATCCCACCGAACTGATCCTCAACGAGCTGCTGCGCCGCAAGCGCGAAGGCTACGGGGTGAAATTATTCCTGGCCAGCTCGAGCGAGGTCTACGGCAAGAATCCCAAGCCCCTGTGGAGCGAAGACGACGACCTGGTGTTCGGCCCGACGACCCGGCCCCGCTGGTCCTATGGCGCGTCCAAAGCGATCGACGAGTTTCTGGCCCTGGCCTACTGGCGTCAGCATCGGCTGCCGGTGGTGATCGGCCGGTTCTTCAACGTGGTGGGCCCTCGCCAGACCGGCCGCTATGGCATGGTCTTGCCGCGGTTTATCGAGGCGGCCCTGGCTGGCCGGCCGCTGGTGGTGCACGACGACGGCCACCAGGTCCGCTGCTTTGCCCACGTGAACGACGTGGTCCGCAGCGTCATCGAGCTGATGGGCACCGACGCGGCCGTGGCCGGCGTGTTCAACATCGGCAGCGACCAGCCGGTGAGCATTCTGCAACTGGCCAAAAGCGTGATCGCCGCGGTGAACCCCAAACTCGAGATCGTCTTTCAAAGCTACGCCGAGGCCTACGACCAGGATTTCGAGGACGTCCGCTCCCGCATCCCCGACCTGTCGCGATTGCGACGCACCATCCGCTTTCGACCGGAATTCGAACTCGAAGCCACCCTCCGCGACGTCATCGAGCAAACCCGAGCCCGCCAAAGACGCTAATCGAGCCCGCGCGCGGAGTCGGGCCACGCGATTGACTCCCCGATCGTGTGCCACTGCTGGCTTGTCCAGCAGTGCTGTTCTTTGTATCAGCACAACTTGTAATCCTCCCGGTCCTCCGCGGATCTGGCTATCGCGGGCCGCCTGGAGTAGAATGGTTGCTGCTGGCACGCCCGTGAGTTTTCAACCCGGGGCGCGTCGAGCCGGGCCGGCAGGGATCGAACTTGCCGTCGGGGCATTTCACTTCGTAGAGCGGACAGAGTTGCCATGCACTCCATGACCCGGGCTCGCCGGGCGATCGCCCTTCGCCCCTCACGCGGTTTCACGCTGATCGAAATGCTGGTCTCGCTGACCATCACGCTGCTGATGATGGGCGCCACTGTCGCGCTGTTTGGCGTGATCGCCGACAGCGTCTCGGGCAGCCGAGCGGCGCTCGAGATGTCCGACCGCCTGCGCGGCTGCCGCAACCGCATCCAACTCGACCTGCAAGGCGCCACCGCCACCATGAACCCGCCCCTGCGCCCGGAAAACGATGAGGGGTATATGGAGATCGGCGAAGGCGTCAACAACGATGCGAACTACGGCGGCATGGCCGGGGCCGGCAGTACGTTGTTCGGCGACGTTGACGACTACATTGCATTCACGACGCGCAGCCGTGGCGAGCCGTTCGTGGGCAAGTACAACAACACCAGCACCATCGAATCGCAGGTGGCCGAAGTGGTTTATTTCCTTGCGCGGACCGGAACCGAGCCGATCATGGACGCCACGACGGCCACGCCCACTCGGCTCTATACACTCTATCGTCGCGTGATGCTGGTCATTCCCAATTCGGGCCTTGCGCTGCCGGGAACGCTGCCGACTTTCTACGACACGAACGACATTTCCGTCCATCTGGAAGGCGCGGGGCCGGTAATAGTCGCCAACACCCTGGGCGATTTGACGAAACCGGAAAACCGATTCAACCATCCTGCAAGCGGAGTAGGCAGCACGTTTCCCTTCCGATTCAACACCGCGCAAACCGGATTTATCGGCGCGCGGCTTGGCGACGACGTGCTGATGACTAACGTCCTGGGCTTCGACGTCCAGGTGTGGGATCCAGGCGCGCCAGTCTATCTGACGGCAGCGACGCCAGCCGTATCCGTTGAGCCTCGCGATCGAGGGTACACGCTCCCAGGATCGCCCACCATCTTTGGCGCGTACGTCGACCTCGGTTACGCGCAATCCTATTTCGCGACCGGTACAAATCCGGTTCCACTTTTTAACGGCCTGCCCAATGCCAAGTGCGGCACGCAAGTACGCCCGTTTTGTTACGACACTTGGTCGCTGCATTACGAAAACGATGGAATCAAACAAATGGGCGCATTCGCCGATCAGGGAACCAACGGCCTCGACGACGACGGTCTCAACGGCGTCGACGACATCGGCGAGTACGACACTCTGCCTCCTTATTCCGCTCCGCTGCGCGGCGTTCGCGTGGTGGTGCGCGTTTACGAGCCCAGCAGCCAGCAGATCCGCGAAGTCACGATCATTCAAGATTTCATGCCCGAGTAGCGACGGGCCGCGATGTCGGACGCACACACCATTCGCCTGCGCGGGCCTTGGCAGTTCGAACCGCTCTTCCGCTGGCTGCGCGACGGCGCGGGCCAATATCGCCAGGTGAGCGACGACTTGCCGCCGGGGGGCAAAACGCGCGTGCCCGGCGATTGGTCCGAAGCGCTGGGAAAAGATTTTGTCGGCTGCGTGCGCTACACCCGGCATTTCAATTGCCCCACGAACCTCGAGCCCCGCCAGCGCGTGTGGCTGGTCTGCGAAGGGGTCGATCATGTCGGGGTTTTTTCGCTCAACGGACATTCCCTGTTTTCCGCGACCGGCGCCGAAAGCCCCGCGGCCCACGACATCACCGAGCATTTGCACACCCACAACGTCTTGACCGTCGACGTCTCGGTGCCACCCGACGGCATGGCCGCCGCGCAGGTTCGTCCGCCAGCCCGCCAAGACAAGGGCGGTGGCCTGATCGGCGAATTGCGTCTCGAAATCCGCTGATGGTCGCGCCCGCCCCGCGAAAACTCGATCAGCTCCCGGCGCGCAATGCCTGGACGACGAGGGTCCGTCGCATACCAGCCCGAAGCGCGAGCGAGAGTTCCTCGCAACTGCACAAGGGAGCCACCAAGATCAAGGATGACACCGAGAGTGTGTGAGCTGATAACGTCTTCCCACTGTGGTTTCGGCGTCCGCTGTGGCAAAATCCTCCGTGCTCTCGCCGTCCTCGGTGGCACGATGCTCGCAAAAATGCAACTTCGACGTTAGCGATTACAGATCTTCTTCGCGAATGTCTTCGCCGTAGCCGGGGGGAAAGGGGCTTTCGGGCGGCGGACTTTCGGAGGGCGGGGCAGGGGAGTCGGGGTCTGCCAGGCCGAACTGGCGGAGCCAGAAATGGACTTCGCTCTCTGACGGCGGGCCGGTCGGCTTCTGGCCGGGGCTCTTGCGGCGCAGGCGGTCGATGCGGCGGCGCAGGGTTTCGCCATACCACTTGTCGCTGTCGATGGCCTTGGCTCGGCGGCGCCGCGCCGCGCGGTGCAGGCGATGATCGCTGGAGACCACGATCAGCCGCCGCGGCGACGAATCGGCCTGGATCAACTGCTCGATCATCGTGTCGGCGTCGGAGCCCGGCTCGGCGAAACGGATCGTCATGCCGCGATGCTGCACGACGCGCGGCAAACCGGGGGGCGCTTCGCGCGCGTCGAAGACCACCGTGGTTTGCGACAATTCCTGCTCGTCGAGCGACTCGGCCAGAAAACCCAACAGCGCGCCACGCGACCGCTCCAGTCCGCCCGGGCCGACGCCGCGCCCCAGGATGCCGCTGGCGTGCAGCAAGTTGTAGCCATCGATGACAAGCGACATCAGCGTGTCACCGGGCCCGCACGGGGCGCCGGCTGTCGTGTTCGGCGTCCTGTGGGACCTGATACTTGATCCGCCCGCCAACGATCACCGTGTCGGCGCGGCCTTGCAGCTTCCAGTCTTTAAAGGGCGTGTTGCTGCTCTTGGAGTGGAACTTCGCCGGATCGACCGTCCAGCTCACGCTCGGGTCGATGACCGTCACGTCGGCGTCGGCCCCGACGCGGAGCGTGCCTTTGTTGATTCCCAAGACGCGGGCCGGATTGATCGTCATCTTGGCCAATGCCGTGGACCAATCGAGGTGGCCCGGCTCGATCAATCGCGTGATTACTAATCCGAGGGACGTTTCCAACCCCACGATTCCAAACGGGGCCAGATCCAATTCGCGCATCTTTTTCTCCAGCGCGTGCGGCGCGTGATCGGAGCAAATCGCGTCGATCGTGCCGTCGACCAGCCCGGCGATGCAGGCGTCGACGTGCTTCTGGCCGCGCAGGGGCGGGCTCATTTTAAAATTCGAATCGAAGGTTCGCAGGCATTCGTCGGTGAGCGTGAAGTGGTGGGGGCAGACTTCCGCCGTGACGCGCACCCCGCGAGCCTTGGCGCGGCGAATCAGCTCGACGCTGCCGGAGCTGGAAACGTGCATCATGTGAATCCGGCCGCCGGTGGCCTCGGCCAGCGCGATGTCGCGGCCGGTCATCACGTCCTCGGCGACCGACGGCATGCCGGGCAGGCCGAGAACGAGCGAGACCAGGCCCTCGTGCATCACGCCGCCTTGGGTCAATTCGCGGACTTCGGCATGGTTGAGAATCGGCTTGCCGAACATGCCGCAATATTCCAAGGCCCGGCGCATCAATTCGGCGTCGTAGACCGGGGCTCCGTCGTCGCTGAAGGCCACGGCACCGGCCTGGATCAGTTGGCCCAGTTCGGCCAGTTCCTTGCCTTCGCGATTTTTGCTCACGCAGGCCACGACATAGACGTTGCACTGGTCGGCCCGGACGGCCTGATGCTGAATGAATTCGACCGTGGCCTGGGTGTCGATGGGCGGTTCGGTGTTGGGGATGCAGGCGATCGTGGTGAATCCGCCGGCCACAGCGGCGGTGGTGCCGGTGAGGATCGTCTCGTCCTCTTCGCGGCCGGGCTCGCGCAGGTGGACGTGCATGTCGATCAGGCCTGGCGAGACGATCTTGCCGGACACATCGATCACGTCTTCACGTCCGGTGGCCAGGGCGTCGAAGGCGGCGATCCGGCCCTCCTCGATCAACACGTTGGTGATGCGATCCAGCGCCTGGCTGGGGTCGATGACTCGGCCACCTTCAAGCAAGATCGGACGGTTCGCTCGCACGTTGATTCCTTCCTGTTGGGTCATCGAGTGTCTTACGCGCCGCCCCCGAGAATCAGCCACAACACGGCCATCCGCACGGCCAGGCCGTTGGTGACTTGTTCCAGGATCGCCGAATGCGGGCCGTCGGCCACGTCGGGCGTGACTTCGACGCCGCGATTGATCGGGCCCGGCGCGAGGATCAGGATGTCTCGCTTGGCCCGGGCCAGCCGTTCGTGATTCATGGCGTACAGCAGGGCATATTCGCGCACGCTGGGAAAGGGGCGCGTGGTCTGCCGCTCGAACTGAATACGCAGCAGGTTGAGCACGTCGCAGCGCGGCAGAATTTCGTCCAGGTCGTACGCCACCTCCACGCCCAATTCTTCCCACTGTTTGGAAACCAGCGTCGAGGGCCCGCACACGATCACATGCGCGCCCAGCTTCTTCAAGCCCCAGATGTTCGAGCGGGCCGTGCGGCTGTGGGCGATGTCTCCGACCAGGGCCACGGTCAGGCCGGCGATGTGCCCGCGACGTTCGCGGATAGTCAAAATATCGAGCAGTCCCTGCGTCGGATGTTCGTGGGATCCGTCGCCAGCGTTGATCACCGAGCAATTGAGATTCTGGGCCAAGAGCTGGGCGGTACCGGGCGTGCGATGGCGCACGATGACCACGTCGATGCCCATCGCCTCGATGTTCTTGGCCGTGTCGATAAAGGTCTCGCCCTTCGAGAGGCTGCTGCTGGAGGAGGAAAAGTCGATCGTATCGGCGCCCATGCGGCGGGCCGTCAGCGAGAAGCTGGTGCGAGTGCGCGTGGAGGGCTCGAAGAACAAATTGGCGCAGGTGCGACCGGCCAGGATCGGGATCTTCTGCACGCAGTTGGCGGTCACTTCCTTGAATGTGACCGCGCTGTCCAAAATGATGTTGATCTCTTCGGCCGAAAGACTTTCCACGTCCAACAGATGCCGCCGAGTCCATGCCGCGGGCACGGCGCCGATGTCCTGTACGTCGGTACTCATGCTCAACCTTCCTGTTGATTTGGCGCGCAGAGCCGTCTACAAGACCCTTGCCCGAAGCGTTCGTTCGGGCCGGGCCCTCTACAAAAAACTGTCGCGGAGAATCGCCGGCACATGCGCTTCGTTCAATTCTAACGCGCCGGCGGTCGCGTGAAAAGGAACTGGTTTCACCTGAATTGTCGACCGCCGTCGGATAGTTTCGCGGCGTGTTATAATCGATCCATGTTCCTCTCTCAGCTTCCCAAAGTTCTCATTTTGGCGCAAAACCCCGAGGCCGGCCGCCGCTGGGCCGACATGCTGGCCCAAAACACCGCGGCCACCTGGCTCTCGGCGGCCGAGGTTCCGCCCGAAACCCAACTCGACGTGCTGGTGACCGATCTGGCCTCGCTGGATGACGCCGCCCGGCGCAGCGGAGTGGCGCTTTGCCAAGAGCCCGCGCCGGGCCAGCGGCGAACCAACGTGGGCGTGATTGCCATGCGGCCGGCCGACTGGGCCGACCTGACCCTGGCCGCAAACTGCACGCAGCGCGAGCTGTGCCTGGCTTGCCAATTGCTGGGCGAAATCGTGCGGCTGCGCCATGGGAACGATGCGCTGTCGCGCCGGCAGCACGAGACGGAACAATTGGCCGAGACCGATCCCCTGACCGGGCTTGCCAATCGCCGCGTCTGGGACCGCCAGTTGCAAATCAAATCCACCGCGGGCCAACAAGGGTCCGAGCCGCTGTGGTTAGCGATTGTCGATCTGGATGGATTCAAAGCCGTCAACGATCGATGCGGCCTGTCGGTCGGAGATCGCGTGCTGCAGGGAGCGGCCCGGGCCCTGGCGGAGCAACTGCGCCGCGAGGATGTCGTGGCGCGGCTGGGAGGCGATGAATTTGGCGTGCTGCTGACGGGAGTGAGCGAAGAAGATGCCCGCGGCGTGTGGGATCGATTGCGTGCCGCCGTGGCCGGTCAATCGGTTCCGCCGGAGGCCTCTCGCTTGACCGCGAGCATCGGATATGCCTCGGCCGGCGAGCACGGGGCCGCGATGGCCGACGTGTTCACCGCTGCCGAAGACGCTCTGGGCCAGGCCAAGCGCGGCGGAGGCGACCGCGCCTGCCGCGGAGAGCTTCGGGCCGGCTAGTCAGGTTGGCATTTAGTCCACGCGCCAACGGACGTTGAACAACCAGGCCATGATCGAGAGCAAGAAGCCGTTCAGGCCGAGGTAGAACGCCGTAAAGGACGCGAAAAACACCCAGTCGGACACGGCCTCGGCCTTGGGCAACGCGGTATCGATCGGCAAGTTGAACGCCGCGGCGAAGGGACTGGTAAAGCTGCCTTGCAGAATCCAGCGCGTAGCAGGCGCGTCGGGAAAAAACGAGCTGGCAAAATAGCTGGCGGCCAGCGGCAACGTGAACAGAACGACAATCGCAAAATACGTCGTCATCAAGCTGATCGAAGTCTTGTGGAACATCACCGAACAAAACAACGCAATCGTGGCCGTCGTCAGACAAACGATCAGCACGATCGCCAGATATCCCAAAACGCTGGGCAGATTGCTCCAATACTTGTCGACCATCACGACGGCCAGCAGCAGCGGCCAGAGCAAGAACATGGTCAACACGCTGGACACTCTCAGGCCGGAAATGAGTTTGGCACCCAGGATCTGGCCCGGCGAAAGAATGGTCGTCAACAAAAGGTCGAGGGTTTGACGCTCGCGTTCGCCGCTGACGCTGCCGGCGGAAAACACCGGCCCGACCAGCATGTTGAACAAGATCACGTACGCCACGTACCACGGGGCCCGCTCGGGCCAGACATAGAGAAAACAGGCCATCAGCGGAATGGCCAGGAACATGCTGACTTGAATCACGACGCGCAGCATTAGCGTGCCCTGGCTGAAGATTTCGCTGCGCATTTCTTTATCGAACACGGGGTTGGCGCCGTCGGCCAACAGATCATGGCGCTTGCGGGGCGCAAAGAGCCAGTCGGGAAACTGGTCGCTGCGAATCACCAGGCCCATGGCCTGCTTGGCTTCAATCTCCAGATCGACCACTTCCTTGCCCTCGCTGCCCACGTCGGGCGGGTGCAGTAACCGCGCGGTCGTGTCGCGAAACAGCCCACCGCAGATTAGCGCGCAAACCGCCGGCAAGACGGTCACCGTCAGCGCAAGCCGCAAGCCGCCTTGATTCTCCAGGGCCACCCAGCAGGCGATGCCCAACAGGGCCAGCGGCAAAATCACGAGGTAGGCCACGACCAGCGAAGCCGACGTGCGGCGAAAGTAGCTGCTGGCGGCCAGGCTGATCATGCCGAAGGTGATCACCGACAAAATCAGGCCCAAGTAGGCCGCCAAGGCCTCGTACAGCGAAACGCCCCCCAGCGGCAGACACAACATCACGATCGGCAACGAGGCAAAAATCAACAATAATAAATGACACAACGAAGCCAGCAGCTTGCCCAACACGATCGCGCCGGGCCGCAACGGGCTGGCCAACAGCATCTCGTAACTTTTCCGCTCTTTCTCGCCGGTGATCGCGCCGGCCGCGAAACTCGGAGCCATCATCGACGCCAACAGGTATTGCCCCAGGAACACCAGGTTCACCAGTCGGCGGGCCGCTTCTGGATTCGTCGTCAGATCGAGCTGGCGTTCCTGCGGCCAGGCCAGGAAGACCACGCCTCCCAGCAGGCCCAGATAGACCAGCAGCAGCACGAAAGCCCGCGTCATCCGCAGGTTGACCAGCAGCTCGCGCTGCAACACGGGGTTTTCGAAAAGATACATCGCCAGCGTCCGTCGGCGGACTGGAACGGCAAAGGGGGCGCGTGGGCCGGGGAATAAGCGCGTGCCGAAGCCTGGGGCGTCTCTTCAGCCATCATACCCCAAACCGGTCGCTGGCAAGGCCGCCGGGGCGGCTCAAGCGTCGCGCGCTGCGGCAAAGCCCAACAGTTGGCGCAGTTCCGCAAGCGGTTGCAGGTAAACGTCCAGCGGCAGGCCGTCGACCGTGGGCTCGTGCCGCAGGGTCACGCCGTCGACCGCCCCGGCTTTTGTCACCAGGGCCTCGATCAAGTCGCGCTGGCCGACCGAGTCCCAATCGCGGCCCAGTTCGTCGCCGCCACGCAGACGCGCCACTGCCAGGGCCAACGCGTAGCTGGCCCAATCGCTCACCCCGGCAATCAACGCGAAATCGGTCGCCACGCGGCAGGCGATCCGGGCCGCCGGATCACCTCCGATGGCCTCAACGAGCGCGTCCCATGCGTATTGGCCCATCCCCAATTCATTGCCGCCATCGCCGATGCCGATGCTGGTGATGGGCAATCGCCGTTGACGGATCTCTTCGAACAGTCGATGCGTTTTGGCGACATGACCGTTGATCGACTCGCCACGCATATTGTGACACACGTCGCGATGCTCGGCGGGAACTTCGGCCAAGAAACGCTCGACCGGTGGGGCGCCGCGGCGCGAGGCTTGGGCCGCCAGCGAATGCTGCGTGTGGCTTGGCCCGGGCCGCTCGATGGCGATCAGATGGCTGAGCCGTTGGCCGGGTCCTTGCGAAAAAAAAGTGTCGACCCAACGATCGCTCTGGACGTTGAATGGAGCGGCGTTTGACGTCCGGGCCGGAGCGTCGGGCGGGCCGGCTTCAAAGGGAAATTCCAGCAGAATTTTGCGATCGAGGCCCCACAGATCGCAGCCGGCCTCCAGCAGCGGCAGCGCATAGCGGTCGCTGATCACGACGACTTCGATGCCTAACGCGGCCAACGATCGCGCCAAAAACAACGCGCCCGGCGGGCCATCGGTTTCGGCGGTGACCTGTTGGCCAACCACGGCGCAAAATCCCGTGACCAGGCCGACCGTGCTGCCATGTTGCGCCAATTGCAGGGCTGCGGCGTGCAATACGCCGGCGTCGAGCGGCAATTGTGCATGCTGAAAGCTCGCCAATCCGCGAGCGGCCGGATCGCGATGCACGATGGCCTGGAGCGATTGCCAATCGAACTGCCGCTGGCGCGCGGCGATGCGCGCGGGGTCAAAATGAGGTGCCGGTCGATCGTGTGGAGAACTCACAACGAGTGGGCTCGCAAGGTTCGTTTGAATTGCTAAGATGATACTCTTTGGCCAATGTTTTCGGGCATCGCGGTCGTCTCTGGCGAGGGAAACGCCCGAGAGTCTTGGCCCGGGACTCGCGGCCATCGCTGGTCGCGGGTAATGACAGCCAGGAAGGGACGGGTTTTGGGCCCCTTTTTTGGGTGTGTGCCGGCGGGTGGCGGGCGGCGGATCGCTTGAGAATCTGGCATCGTGAATAGAGTGGGTTGACAGCGGGACGGCAAGTGAGTTACAACCATAGATTAGATCGTGAAAAATGTCACAATCCTTAGTTTTGCCTTGCTGTACAAGCGTTTTCCCAGGAAAGTTCGTCTGCTTGGGATTCGTCTCCACCCCAGGGGACTTTGTGAGTGTCGGCAGGGGCGCAACGGAATCGATCGATTAGGTCAGGCCTGAGGGTAGTTGGGCATGGCGGATAAGAAGAAGATGTCCGTGGCCGAAATCTTGGCCGCGGCCCGCAAAGCAGACTCGGCCAAGAGTGCCGGCGCGCCGGCCGAAAGCGCGGCAGTTGCGCCGCCTGCATCAAACGACAAACCGGTTGAAACAAAGCCGGCCGCGCCGGAACCCGCCGCGCCAAAACCGGTGGCGTCCGCGCCGGCGGCAGTCAAGCCAACCGATGGCGCGCGACTGAGCGTGTCCGAAATGCTGGCCGCTGCTCGCGCGCAAAAACAAACAGGCGCTCCGGCCGCGCCGAAACCGGCCGCCGCGAAACCCGTGGCGGACAAACCGGCCCCGGCGGCTGCGGCTGTGAAAAAAGAAGTTCCAACGGCCGCCAAAGCAGCGCCGGTTGCGTCGGCACCCGCGGCTCCTAAAGATACCGGCAGCATTCTGGCCGAGGCCCGCAATCCGCTCAAGCCCGGGCCAATGTCGAAGGCCGAGGCGGCCCTCAAGGCGCCGGCCACTCCGGTCGCGAAGCCCTTGAAACCGCGGGTGGTGGTGCCACCGATGCCGGCCAAGCCCGAGTACGTCAAACCCAAGCCAGTCGTCGAGGATCGTCGCAAGTTCTTGAGCGGCGTGATGCTCGGATCCTTCCTGGGAATTGGCTGGACATCGCTTTCGATGTCGCTTGGTTTGTGGACGTTGGGCTCGGTGCGTTTTATGTTCCCCAACGTGCTGACCGAGCCACCGAGTAAATTCAAGGTCGGCTTTCCCAGCAATTTTGCCCCGGGGCAAGTAGAAACGAAGTTCATCGCGCAGTTCGGCGTGTGGGTAGTGAATTACGAATACAACGGGCAGGCTGAAATCTACGCCTTGCGGTCGGTGTGCACGCACTTGGGCTGCACGCCGAACTGGCTCGAGGGGGAGCAGAAGTTCAAATGCCCGTGCCACGGTAGCGGTTTTTATAAAGACGGCATCAACTTCGAAGGACCGGCCCCACGGCCCTTGGAGCGTTATGCCATTCGGCTGGCCGATGACGGTCAGTTGGAGATCGACAAGAGCAAGTTCTTTCAGGAAGAAATCGGCCAGTGGAGCGACCCTGCTTCGTTTGTCGCCGTCTAAGTCTGGGTGCCTGCCGACCCCAGGCAGTAAGATGCTGCGCGGTGCCGGCTGCCGCGGCCTCCTGTGGCGCCCGGACACAAGGAAGTTTGGCCCCTCGCAAGTCGTCGCTTCCCGGTTGCCCGACCGTTGCTGTCGGTCGCTGGCCGTCTGGCTGATGCAGGGGACTTTTTCATTATCTATTCTCTTTGTCATTCGAAAACGCGGTAGCAAACAATGTCCCTTGGTGAAATGATCCGCGAGTCGCAGGTCTGGAAGAGCATCTTCCGCCACCCCATGCCCCAGGATCGCCGCAATCGCATTGTGGTGATGCTGACGAACTTCTTTCTGCACCTGCATCCGGTCTCGGTCAAGAAGCAGGGCATCGCCCTGAGTTACACCTGGTGCATGGGCGGGGTGACGTTCTTTTTGTTCCTGGTCGAGACGGTGACCGGCGTGCTGCTGATGTTCTACTATCGTCCCACGCTGGAGTGGGCCTATAACGACATCTTGAGCCTGCGCGACGTGACTTCGCTGGGCATCCTGCGCGAGTTGCACCGCTGGGGCGCGCACGCCATGGTGATCACGGTTTGGTTGCACATGTACCGCGTATTCTTGACCGGCAGTTATAAGCCGCCGCGCGAATTCAACTGGGTCATCGGCGTGATTCTGCTGCTGTTGACCCTGCTGCTCTCGTTTACCGGATACCTGCTGCCCTGGGACCAGTTGGCGATCTGGGCCATCACGGTCGGTTCGAACATGGCGCGGGCCACGCCCTTTCTGGGGCACGAGGGTCCCGGTCAGCAGTTATTGAATATCCAGGGCATCGACATGATCACCAACGCATCGGATGCGCGCTTTGCCCTGCTCGGCGCGCGCTTCGTGGGCGAGGAAACGTTGAATCGGTTTTATATTTTGCACTGCATTGCGATTCCCTTGGCGGTCTCGCTGTTGCTGGCGATCCACTTTTGGCGCGTTCGCAAGGACGGCGGCATCAGCGGTCCGCTCTAAGCCACTGCGGGGCCAGCGCGGTGCGGCGCGTGTTTTGATTTTTGGGGCCGCGAGATTGCCCTTTGGCGGCCATTGATTTTTGGGCGACTCAACGAGCGAAGTCTTTTATGCACGGTTCAGACGCTGATTTCTTGACTGAGATCTCCGGATTCTTGGGCGGATATTACCTGTGCCTGGCGGCCATGAACGCCGTCATGGCATTTTATCTCTGGCACAACCGGCACAACGTCGCGCAAGCCATTGCCTGGGTCGCCGTCACGTTCGCCTTGGTGGCTATTGCTTCGGCTGCCATGGGTGGCAGCCCGCCGGGCTTGCCCGAGCCGTGGCGCAACGCGGTCAACGAAGCCACCGGCCCGGTGGTCTATAGCGTCGGCACCACGGCCGTATTGGCTGCGCTTTTTTTCAGCCGCCGTTTCATCGTGCAACCGATGGTGGGATGGTTCGGATTGAATCTTGCGCTGGTGGTCATGGGCCTGTCGATGGCCGACCGGAACTTTGCGGCGATTGTTACCAAGCCCGACAACGTGCCGATCGTGGGCCTGGTGTTTTTGTTGGGCTTTTTCACCTGGTTTGCCACGTCCAAGGCGGTCGAAAACGATAAGCGTTTGAAGCAGGGCCTGCCGCCGCTGGAAAAACTGGACAACGAGAAAGTGTTGGTCTGGCCCGACCTGGTCTACACCGAACTGATCTGCATGATCGCGCTGACGGCGTTTCTGTTGATCTGGGCCATCGCGCTGCAGGCCCCGCTGGAAGAGCCCGCCAGCAGCGTCAAGACGCCCAATCCCTCCAAGGCGCCGTGGTACTTCCTGGGCTTGCAGGAGATGCTGGTCTACTACGACCCTTGGATGGCCGGCGTGGTGTTGCCCAGCCTGGTGCTGGTCGGCCTGGCGTCCATTCCGTTTTTGGATTTCAACAAGAAGGGCAACGGCTACTTCACGATCGAAGAGCGGAAGTTCAGCTACCTGATTTTCCAATTCGGATTTCTGGAGCTGTGGGTCACGCTGATCATCCTGGGCACATTCTTTCGCGGGCCCAATTGGAACATCTTCGGGCCGTTCGAGTATTGGGATCCGCACAAGGTGTTGGCGCTGAACAACGTGGACTTGTCGCAATACTATTGGATTGGGTGGCTGGGGCGGGCGTTGCCCAAGGCCCCTGCGCATAGTTCCTTGTTCATCGAGATCGGTTGGATCTTGTATCGCGAGTGGGTCGGCATCGCGCTTTTGTTTGTTTACTTTGCCTTGCTGCCGCCCTTGATGGCCACGACTGTTTTCCGCAAGTTTTTTCTCAGGATGGGTTTCGTGCGCTTCATATTGATGGCTTACCTGTTGCTGTTCATGGCGGCCTTGCCGCTGAAGATGGCGCTGCGTTGGACGCTGAACTTGAAATACATCGTCAGTATTCCCGAGTACTTCCTGAACTTCTAAGTCCCAAACTCCGCGTGCCCGTGCGCGCGATCGAGACCTATGCCTGCTACCGAGCAAACCTGGCGCGACTCGAAACTGATGCACCTGATCTTCGGCATCAGTTCGTTGGCGATGTTGGCGACCACCATCTGGATGTTGGCGGCCGATCACCGCCGCGAATGGAAGGACTATCAACGCACCTTCCAGGGCATCGAAACCTGGACGGCGCAGTCCCGCATCAACCAGCAAAAAAGCGACCAGTACGAAAAGGAAAAGCAACAAGCCGAAGACGCGCTGCAGGCCGCGCGGGCCGAGATTCCCGACGGCAAGCTGCTCGACGCCTTTGAAGATGCGGCCCGACAGGATAAGGCGACGCGCCACGAAGAGCCCAATTTCACGGCGATCGACGCTGCGTGGACGGCGCTCAAGCAGGGGGACGCCGAGAGCCGGCCCGCTTTGCGCGAGCGTTTTCGCGAGGCCCTGGCCACCTTCAGCGCGCAGGCCCGATTTCGCGAAAACCATGCCGCCTCGGAAAAGAAATTCCTGGCGGCCAACCTGGACGTCGCCCGCAGCCGATACGAGTTGGGCGTGGGCCGGGAATTGCCCAAGCCGCAGTTGGACGGGATGCAGGCCACGGTCACCGACATTCTGGCGAAAATGGCCGAGGCGAATCTCGCCGTCGAAGGGGCCATGACCTACCGCAAGCGCCTCGAGTCGATCGTGGCCGAGATGACCGCCGACGAGACCCAGGCCGCCAAACAATTGGACGACCTGCGGAACAAACTAGTCCAACTCGAAAAAGCACTATACGAACGCGAAAACAGCACGATGAAAGAGTTCGTCGAGTTGCCGATCATCGACGCGTTCGGGCGGCCGATCAAAATCGAACAAATCTGGTTGCCCAAGCTGACCATCAACTACAACTTCCGCGATGTGGCCCGCTTCGATCGCTGCACCTCGTGCCACCAGGCGATCGACAAGACGGCACCTGGATCGGCGGTTGAGCCCGGCTTTCGCCAGCAGCAGACCGTCGTGCTTTCGCTCGAGACGCCGACCGCGGCTCCCGAGGCCTTGCAAGACAAGCCGTCGGACCTCAAAGCCGTCGAAGCGCTGTACGCTCGGCTGCTGCAAGAGGTTTACGGTTTCCAAGTGGCCCGCCAGGGGCTAGTGGATCCGGCCGAAGCGGTCATCAGCGTGGTCCGTCCCGAGACGGCCGCGGCCCGGGCGGAGCTCGAGGTCGGCGACTGTCTCGTGGCGATCAACGACGTGAAGATCCTGGACCGGACCAAGGCCTTCAGCCTGTTGCTGGAAAGCGTCCGTTGGGGCCAGCCCCTGAAGCTGACGGTGCGCCGCGGCTTGCCGAATCCTTATGCCAGTCATCCGCGGCTCGATTTGTTCGTCGGTTCGTTGAGCCCGCATAAATTGACCGACATCGGCTGCACGATCTGCCACGATGGGCAGGGCAGCGCCACGGCGTTCAAGTGGGCCTCGCACTCGCCGGACGACGTGTTCCAGGCGGACCAATGGAAGCGCGATCTGGGCTGGTTCGACAACCATCACTGGATCTTTCCGATGGTTCCCAAGCGGTTCGCCCAGAGCCTGTGCTTGAAGTGTCATCATGACGTGACCGAGCTGGAGCCCAGCGAGCGATTCCCCGATCCGCCGGCGCCGAAGCTGGTCGAGGGATTTCGCTTGATTCAGCGGTTCGGCTGCTTCGGCTGTCACGAGATCAACGGTTTCGATGGGCCGAACCGTCGGATTGGTCCCGATCTGCGCGCTGAGCCGAACTATGCCGCCGCGGCCGAGGCGCTTTTGGCCGGCGGTGAATTGAGCGAGCAACAGCGCGCCTGGGCCAACGACCTGGTACGCGATCCGGACCAGCAAACGGCCCGGCACGCATTGTCGGAATCGCTCAAAAGCGCCGCGTCGCTACCCGGTGACCCGAACGTGACCAAGAAACTGGTCAATCTGCTGGACGACGTCGAATCGCCCGGCAAGCTGCGCAAAACCGGTCCGAGCTTGCGGCACGTGGCCAGCAAGGTGGGTTTCGATTTTCTCTACGCCTGGGTCCGCAAGCCGAGCGATTTTCGGCCGAGCACGAAGATGCCGCAGTTTTTTGGTCTCGATTCGCATTTGGACGGCGAGGGTTTGAAGGCCACGCGGCGTTTTGAACCGCTGGAAATTCGCGGCGTTGTCGAGTATCTGTTGGCCAAGAGCCAGCCATTCGAGTTCACGGCTCCACCCAAATCCGAGATCGAACCTCGCCTGAAAGCCACGGCAAAGCCTGGTTCTGAGAAGTTTCCATTCGCGTTGCCGTCGGCCGAGCGCGGCAAGCTGGCTTTCGAAACGCGCTGCCTGGCCTGCCATCAACACAGCGACTTCCCGGCCGGCAAAATGACCCAGGGGCCCGACTTGTCTCGCATCGGCGCCAAGCTCACGACCAAGGACAACCGCGACGGCCCGAAGTGGCTCTATTCGTGGTTGCGCAGCCCGAGCAAGTATCACGCGCGGACACTGATGCCCAACATGATGCTCGACCCCGTGGCCGGCGCGGATGGCAAGCTCACCGATCCGGCGATGGATATTGCCACGTTCCTGCTCGGCTCGCGGCAGGACTGGCAGCCCAAGGACGTGCCCGGCCGAGAGCTGAGCGAGGCCGATCAGCAAGCCCTGGAAGATCTGGCCCTGGAGCATTTGAAAAGCGTGTTCCCGAAGCGGCAGGCCGAGGCGTATCTCCAGTCCGGCATTCCCGAGGATCGCCGCAGCGAACTGAAGGGGGACGAAGTCGAGTTGGTCGGCCAGATGTCGATCGACAAGAAACTCCGGTTCGTGGGCCGCCGCACGATCAGCAAGTACGGTTGCTCGGGCTGTCATGACATTCCGGGCTTCGAGGATGCCAAGTCGATCGGCACCGGTCTGGCCGACTGGGGCCGCAAGACGCCCGATCGGTTGGCCTTCGAGCAAATTTTGGAATACTTCAAGCACGGCCACGGCACGCCCGGACCGCTGGTGCACCCGATCGGTGCGCAGGAGGATGCGAAGGACACGACGATCGAAGAAGCCGACACCGGCGCGTATGGCAACACGGATATGAACTTCCGCAACCTGCCTTCGGACGCCGGCTATTTCATGGAGAAGCTGTTCGGCCACGAGCGCCAGGGATTCATTTGGCAGAAGCTTCGCGAACCCCGCAGCTACGACTTCAAGAAAACGCAGAACAAGGGCTATAACGAACGGCTGCGGATGCCGCAGTTCACGGGGCTCAACGACGCCGAGCGCGAGTCGATCATCACGTTCGTGCTGGGCCTGGTGGCCGAGCCGCCGGCGCGAGAATACGTCTATCGCCCCACGCCGCGTCGCGACGCCATCGTGCAGGGTTTGCAGGTCATCGAAAAATTCAACTGCACCGGTTGCCACGCGTTGAGCATGGAGCGCTGGGATTTGGCTTACGCGCCGGGCGACTTCGCCGATCCGTCGGAGATCGTCGATTTTCCGTTCCTCGCGCCGCACTTCAGCCCGCAAGAGATCAAGGCTTCGCTGGCCACCGACTCTCGCGGGCTGCGGCACGCGACCGTCACCGGCATGCCGGCGGTGGACGAGGAAGGCAAGCCGCTGCGCATCGACGAAGAAGGCAGTCCGATCGATCCCGAGGACAAGGAAACCAAGGGATTCTATTCGTTCGTGCTGTGGGACAACGTGCTGGTCAACGGCAAGCCGCGTCCGGCGGGATTGCAGAACCTGTTGATTCCGGAGTCGCGGATCGAGAAACGTTATGAGCCGACCGGCGGGTTCCTGGCCCGCACCGCCTTTCCGGTGGTGGTGGTCGAGGAAAAGAAACTGAATTCGAACGTGAAGGCCGACGAAGCCTGGGGTTGGCTGCCGCCGCCTTTGGCCGGCGAAGGCCGCAAGGTGCAGACGGCGTGGCTGCACGACTTCCTGCTCGATCCGCGTCCGATTCGTCCGGCGACGGTTCTGCGGATGCCGAAGTTCAACATGTCGCCGGCCGAAGCCACGAAATTGGTCAATTACTTCGCGGCGGTCGATGGCGTGGACTATCCCTACGACTTCGATCCGCGCACGCGCGAGTCGCACGTGGCTTCGCAAGAGGCACGGCATCCGGATCGCTGGAACGACGCGCTGAAGATCATTACCGACAATAACTATTGCATCAAATGCCACGCGATTGGCGACATCCCCCCGCCGACGGGCAGCGAGCGGGCCAAGGGGCCGCCCTTGGACATCGGCTACAAGCGGATGCGCCCCGATTTTCTGCATGCGTGGATTGGCAATCCCAAGCGGATTCTGCCGTACACCGGCATGCCGGTCAACGTGCCGTTCGACAAGCCGGTCAGCCAGTCGCTTTACAAGGGCACCAGCGAAGAACAGTTGAATGCCGTGGTCGACTTGCTGTTGAATTACGATCGCTTCATGGAAAGCAAAACCTCGATTAAGTCGTCGATCAAGGTGCCGCCGCCCGCGGCGGCCGAAAAAAAGTCGGCCAACGCGCAGTCGCAGGCTGCGGCCCAATAGAAGGAGGTTGAAGGTGGTCACCAGGCGCCGTGTTTTTTATAATGCCGCCTTGCTGGGGATGGCCTTGCTGGCGGCAGTCGGCTGCGGCAAGCCCGCCGAGCCTCCCCCGGGAGCTCCTCAAAGCGCCGCCGCTCCCACCGTGGATTTAGGAACCGAATCTGGCCCCAAGGATTCCGCGGCCAGCCCTACAGACTCGACCCCACGCAATGGATCGCCTGCGGGCGGGCAAGGAGATCAAAAATAATCATGTCCAAATCGTTAACCACCATCGCCTGGTTTGCCGCTTTGACGTTGCTCTCTGGCAGCGCTTGTGCGGCCGACTGGGGCACATTGACAGGCCGATTCGTGTATGACGGCAAAGCGCCCACGCCCCAGGCGATCGACACGGCCAAAGATCCGCTCTGCAAGGTCAAGGTGACCGACGAAGGGCTGTTGGTCGACGAGAAGGGAGGACTGGCCAATGCGATCATCATGCTCAGGACCAAAAACGTGGCGGTGAATCCGGAATATGAAAAGACCGCCACCGCTGACGTGGATTTCGACAACAAAGATTGCCATTTCCAACCTCACGTCGCGATCGTCCGCCTGTCGCAGACCCTGCTGGTGAAGAATTCCGACCCGACGGGGCACAACACGAATATCTCGCCTCTGGTCAACCCGGCGATCAACCCCGTGCTGGCAGCCGGCGGCGATCCGCTGAAGCACAAATTCCAAGCCGAGGAGGCGTTGCCCGTCAAGGTCGGCTGCAACATCCATCCCTGGATGGGCGGGTGGATCGTCGTGCGCAAGGATCCTTATGCCGCGGTTTCGGACAAGACCGGCGCGTTTACGATCAAGGATTTGCCCGCCGGCCCGGAATTGGAGTTCAAGCTCTGGCAAGAGCGATCCGGTTACTTGAAAAATGCCACTTTCAAGGGCGGAAAAGCCGACGCCAAGGGCAGCTTCAAAATGAAACTCAAGCCCGGCGTCAATGACCTGGGCGACATCAAGGTCAGTGGTTCGATTTTCAAGAAGTAGTCCGCCTGCGGTCACTGTCGTTGGGGAAAGAAGAGTCATGCACAAATCGTTGGCAGTTGCTTTTGTGGTGCTGGCTGGCGCGGCCGCTGTGACGCTCTCGGGCTGCAGCCGGCCCGCCTCGGCCGGTCCTCGCCCGCAGTCCCAGGCGGCGCTTGAAATTCGCGAGAAACTCAAGGCCGACGCGCCGGAGGCCGCGCAAGCGGCCGGCGCTTCCGAGGCGACCGGCACCGGCTGGGGCACGTTGCGCGGCAACTTCAAGTTCGACGGCACTCCCCCCAAGCAGGGCAAGCTCACCGTCGACAAGGATCCGGAAGTCTGCGGCAAGGGAAACGGCATTCTCGATAACTCGTTGTTGGTGGCCTCCGACGGCGGCATCGCCAACATCGTGCTCTACGCCCGGGCGAAACGCGTGCACGAATCGGCCCGGCCGCTGCCGGCCGAGAACGACGTCGAACCGGCTGTCTTCGATCAAAAAGGGTGCATGTTCTTGACCCACGTGCTGGCTTGCCAGGTGAACCGGAAGGTCGACATCAGGAATAGCGACCAGGTCAGCCACAATACGAAGATCGATCCGACCAAGGGAGTTCCGCTGAACCAAAACCTGCCGACCGGAGTCTCGTTGATTTACAACCCCGCGCAGGAAGAGGCTCAGCCGGCGCCGGTCTCGTGCAGCATTCATCCTTGGATGCGAGGCTACCTGCTGCCTCGCAAGGACAAGTACTTTGCCGTGACGAAAGCCGACGGATCATTCGAAATCGCCAATCTTCCGGCCGGTGAGAATGTCGAAATTCAGGTCTGGCACGAGCGCGCGTCCGGTCCCGGCCACGCGCTGGTGTTAGTTGATCAGGAACTGAAGTGGTCGAGCAAGGGCCGCTTCATCGTGAGACTCGAGGCCGATAAACCCACGGACGTGGCCCTGAAAGTGCCAGCCGCCGCGTTCAAGTAGCGTCGCGCGCGGAGGCCGCGCCCCCGCGCTGCTTCCCAGAAATCAAGAAAGTCCCCCCGGTTCGTTTACGCATTGCTGTTTATTGTCGGCTTCCATGCCGTGTATTGCCATGAAAATGATCGTCTCCCGCGGACTGCTGGTTTTGCCTTGTCTGGCGTTGTTGTTGCTGCCGCTGGGTTGCGGCAGAACGGAACCACCGCAATTCCATCTCAACATGATCGCGATCGCCGACAAGCAGCTTCCCAGGGACCAGCAGCAGGAGATCGCGAATATTCTGGAGGCCCTGTTCGGCACGCCCGACGAGCCGTTCGTGCTGAAGAGCGAGACCGGCTTGGATATCGACAAACTGCGCGTGGCGGCCGGTCCTGTGCGGAGCGACCAGTTCGGCAAGGAGACCGGGCTGTATCGACGCCATTGCGTCCACTGCCACGGCACCACCGGCGACGGCCTGGGCCCGACGGCGATGATCCTCAATCCCTATCCGCGCGATTATCGCCAAGGCAAGTTCAAGTTCAAATCGACCGAACGAGCCGCCAAGCCGACGCAATACGATCTGGAGTCGATCGTGCGGCAGGGGGTTCCGGGCACTGCGATGCCTTCGTTCGATCTGCGGCCCGACGCGGAAATCAAGGCGCTGGTCGAGTACGTGAAGTATTTGAGCATGCGGGGCGAAACGGAGAGCCGTCTGATCAACGCGATGTCGGAGCTCAGCGAGGGCGAAAAGCTGCAACTCGCGCGATCCACGCTGATCGATGAGATTCTCAAGCCAGTCGCCGAAAATTGGACCACGGCTGGCCAGAGCATCATTCGGCCGGAGGAAAAGCCCGACGTACCCTTGGCCGAGTCGGTCGCCAAGGGTCGGGAGCTGTTTTACAGCACGACGGCCAATTGCGCGAAGTGCCACGGCATAAGTGCGCTGGGCGACGGCCAAACCAACGATTATGACGACTGGAACAAGACGATCGTCGAGTTGACCCAGGGCATGGACGGCGATTTGGCCACGCTCGCGACAGGCACCGATGTTTCCAGCGAGGACCGCGCCTCGATCCAGAAGCGGGTGGCCGAGATCCGTTCGGCGCTGCGAACCGACGCGCTGCCCGTGCGCAATGCGATTCCGCGGAACTTGCGGCTGGGCGTTTATCGTGGCGGACGCAGTCCGTTGGACTTGTATCGGCGGTTTTACGCGGGCATTAACGGCGTGCCCATGCCGGGCGTTGGCCCCGCCACGCCGGGCGCCCAAGGGACGTTAAAACCCGACGAGATATGGAATCTGGTCGACTACGTGCAGTCGCTGCCGTACGAAGCGTTCAGCGAGCCGCCGCGACAGCCGCGGTCGACGCTGAAAGAGGCCAAGTTTTAAAAAAGATATCGTGAAACCGATCGGAGCGGTCCTGCGAAACGCCTTGCCGCGCCAGCGGAGCAAGAATTAGCCTGGAGAATCGCCGTGGGAAAGTTTTGGAGCCTGCTGTTCCTGCTCGTGCCCGTCTTGGGTGTGGCTTCGTTTGTCGTCGCGCCGTGGTACAAGTTCTGGCTGCCGTTGGATATTTCGGAGCACGGGCACACGATCGACCACCTGTTCTATTTCATCTTATGGTTGACCGGCGTGGTGTTCGTGATCACTGAATGCGTGCTGTTTTGGTTCCTGTGGCGCTACGACAGCAAGGGCAGGGCCCATCCGGTTCAATACACGCACGGCAGCCATAGCCTGGAAATTGTTTGGACCATTGTTCCGTCGGCCGTGTTGCTGTTTATCGCCATCTATCAGATGAACGCCTGGGCCGATTCGAAGATACACAATCCGGGTGCCGGGCCCGACGGCATTATCGGCACGGCCGACGACATGCTGCCGACGCTGGAAGTGACCGGCCGCCAATTCGAGTGGCGGCTACGCTACCCGGGACTCAAGGCCCAGGGCAAGTTGGGAGACGCCGACGATATTTTCGTCGTCAACGATTTACATATTCCGGTCAACGAAGAAATCTTGATCGAACTGAAAAGCGCCGACGTGCTGCACAGTTTTTTCTTGCCGAACATGCGCGTGAAACAAGACGCCGTGCCGGGCATGAAAATTCCGGTTTGGTTCCGGGCCACCCAAACGGGCACCTACGATCTGGTGTGCGCGGAACTGTGCGGCTGGGGACATTACAAGATGAAAGGCCGTTTGACCGTGGAGTCGCGCGACGACTTCAACCACTGGCTCGAGCAAAAATATCGCGAGCAAACCGCGACCAAAGACTCGCAGCCCACGGAAAAAGGGGATAGTGAATGAGCTCGACTACGGCTGATTCCCACGCACACGAACACGCGCCGGCCGCCGGCCGCGCGCAAATCGGCAAATTCTTGAGCACTTATGTGTTCTCGAGAGACCACAAGATCATCGGCATCCAGTTCTTGTTCTCGACGCTGATCTGGTTTTTGATCGGCGGCTTGCTGGCCTTGGGCATTCGCTGGCAATTGGCCTGGCCCTGGGCCGAAATGCCAGTGATCGGCAAGATGCTGTTTTCGGCCGAAGGCGGACAAATCTCGCCGGAATTCTACACCGTGTTGTTCACGATGCACGCCACGGTGATGATCTTTTTCGTGATCATTCCGATTCTGGCCGGCGCCTTTGGCAACTTCCTGATTCCGCTGATGATCGGCGCCGAGGACATGGCCTTTCCCACGTTGAACATGCTCAGCTATTGGTTCATGTGGCCGGCCTTCTTTGCCATGGGATCGAGTTTCTTCGTCGCCGGAGGCGCGGCCAAGAGCGGCTGGACGTCCTATCCGCCGCTGTCGCTGACCGACCTCAACGGCCAGACTCTGTGGCTCATCGGCCTGACCTTCGTGGGCGTCTCCTCGATGATGGGGTCGATCAACTACATGACCACCATCATTCAAATGCGGGCGCCCGGCATGACGATGTTCCGCCTGCCGATGACGATCTGGGCGATGTTCATCACCGCGATTCTTCAGGCCTTTGCCTTGCCGGTGCTGACCGCCGCGGGGTTCATGCAACTGTTGGATCGCCTGTTGGGAACCGGATTTTTCATTCCCCCCGGCTGGACCGCCGGCAACGCGGCCATGGCATCCGGCGGCGGCCAGCCGCTGCTCTGGCAGCACCTGTTCTGGTTCTATTCCCATCCGGCCGTCTACATCATGATCCTGCCGGCGATGGGCATGGTTTCGGACATCATCTCCTGCTTCGCGCGCAAACCGCTGTTCGGCTACAAGCCGATGGTGTATTCCATCGCGGGCATCGCCGGACTTGGCTTTATCGTGTGGGGCCACCACATGTTCATCTCCGGCATGAATCCGGCCCTGGGCATGACGTTCATGGTCTCGACCATGATGATCGCCTTGCCCAGTGCCATCAAAACGTTCAACTGGCTGGGGACCGTGTGGGGCGGAAACATCCGCTTCACCACCGCCATGTTGTTTGCCTTGTCGTTCGTGTCGATGTTCATCATCGGCGGGCTGTCCGGCATTTTCATGGCGGCCACGCCGGTCGACATTTTCATTCACGACACTTACTTCATCGTGGCCCACTTCCATTACGTGCTGTTCTCTGGCACGGCCATGGGCGTGTTCGGCGCGATTTATTTCTGGTATCCCAAGATGTTCGGCCGGTTGATGAACGAGAAGTGGGGGAAAGTGCACTTTTTCTTCACGTTCATCTTCTTGAACGGCACGTTCTTCACCATGCACATCCTCGGCGCGGTCGGGTTCCCACGGCGGCTGGCCGATCCTTACCACTATCAGACGTTCGCCCACCTGCAGTCGCTCAACATCTTCATGACCTGGTGCGCCATCGGCATGGTCTCGGTGCAGAGCATCTTCGCGTTGAACTTTATTTTGAGCCTCTTCCTGGGTCCCAAGGCCGGCCGCAATCCGTGGCACGCCAATGGCCTGGAATGGCAGGCCCCCAGTCCTCCGGGACACGGCAACTTCGATTTCCAGCCGGTCGTCTACCGCGGGCCGTACGAGTACGGTTCGCCGGAAGTCGACACCGATTACTATCCGCAAACGCAGCCGGTGCCGGAAAAGGAATTGATTCCGGCGCCCGCGGCCCATTAAGGAATATGCCCCTCCGTTCGTTGAATCGTTTTGACCAACGCCCTGAAACAGCGCGCAAGGTTTGCCCGACGTGAACACAACAGCCCCTGAACGTGAAAGCGCGTGGCCCCATCGCTGGGCGGTGGCGCTGGTCTGCGCCACGTTTCCGATGATTTGGATCGGCGGACTGGTGACGACGTACGGCGCGGGCATGGCCGTGCCGGACTGGCCGAATACCTACGGATACAATCTGTTTCTCTATCCCTGGCAAACGTGGGTCTATGGTCCCTGGAAACTATTCATCGAACATGGCCACCGCCTGTTCGGCACGCTGGTGGGGATGATCACCATCGCGTTTCTGATTTCAGCCTGGCGCTGCCAGCGCCGACCCCTGGTACGCTGGCTGGGCGTCGCGGCTTTGCTGGGCGTGTTGGCTCAGGGCGGGCTGGGTGGCCTGCGCGTGATCGAGAACGAAGTACAGTTGGCCCAAATCCACGCCTGCGTCGGGCCGGCTTTTTTTGCTCTGACGATCACCCTGGCCGTGGTCACGTCGCGCCGTTGGCAGCAGGGGAGCGTGCAAAACCAGGCGGCGCTGCGAAAAGTCGAACGCCTGGCGGTGCTGACCACGCTTTTGGCGTATTGCCAACTCGTACTAGGCTCGCAGTTACGTCATCTTCCGGCCGGCGCGCAGCCGGGCGATTTTCGCGTCGCGCTGTTTTTCCACCTGGCCGTGGCCGCGGCCTTGGTCGTGCACATCGGGCTGCTGGCGAAGCGCGTCTTTCGGGCGCATCGCACGGAGCCCTCGCTGGTGCGTCCGGCGGTGGCACTATTGGTTCTGATCGGGGTTCAAGTCGCCCTGGGCGCGGCCACGTGGGTGACCAAATATGGCTGGCCCAGTTGGATGGCCGATTTCAGTTTTGCCGCCGCTTACGTCGTTCCGGCCGACAGTCGACAGCAAGCCTGGATCACCACGGCCCACGTCGCCGCTGGCTCGTTGATTTTGGGCGTCAGCCTATTGATGGCCCTGCGCTCGCTGCGGTTTGCGTTTCGCGGCTCGCGTGCCGCGGGGCAGGGCGCCTGGCTGATGGAGGCGGCGCGATGAGCATGATTTCGCTCTCGCTGGAAGACCGCCGCGGCGCCTGGCTGGCGCGCGGGGCCGACTACGTCGAGCTGACCAAGCCGAGAATTGCCGCGATGGTGCTGGTCACCGTCGGCGTGGCGGCGTTTGTCGCCAATTGGGGACCGCCGAATCCGTGGCTGCTGGCCAACACTCTGCTGGGCACGGCGCTGGTGGCCGCCAGCGCCAGCGCGCTCAACCAATGGCTGGAACGCGACACCGACGCTCGGATGGCCCGCACGTCCGACCGGCCCTTGCCCGCTGGCCGGCTCTCTGGCGTTCAGGTGGTGTGTTTCAGCGTCGTCACGATCGTGCTGGGTTCGGTTCAATTGGCGTTGGCCGTCGGGCTGAAGACCGCGGCGCTGGGCCTGCTGACCTGGACGCTTTACGTGTGGATTTACACGCCGCTCAAGACGCGAACCCCCAGCAACACGGTGGTCGGCGCCGTCGCCGGCGCGCTGCCGGTGCTCATGGGGTGGTCGGCCGTCGGGGGCCCGTTGGACTTGCGGGCCTGGTCGCTGTTCTTGATCGTGTTTCTCTGGCAGTTCCCGCATTTCATGGCGATTGCCTGGATTTATCGACATCAATATGCCGGTGCGGGTTTACGGATGCTCAGCACGATCGACCCCAGCGGGTATCGGGCCGGCGCCCAGGCCATCGTCTCGGCGCTGGTGTTGATTCCGGTGAGTCTGGTTCCTTGTTTGCTGCAACCGGCCGGCGAGATCTATTTCGCCTGGTCGCTGTTGCTGGGATTGGGACAATTGGCCTGCGCGGTTTGTTTTTTCGTGCAACTGAGCGACCGGGCGGCTCGCCGCTTGTTGCTCTCGTCGTTGGTCTATTTGCCGGCGATGATGGGCCTGCTCGTGCTGGGGCCGCTGGCTTGACGAATCGAGACGTTTTTCCTTGGTGTCCAAGAAAGGCTTTGTAACGCGACTATGGTCGAAGCACTCACCCATGCCGCAGCGCACTCCGGGGCCGATCATGCGGGCAACGGACATGCGTCCCACGTGTCGCTCCAATATCATCCGGGGCTGCCGATCCCGAATGGAAAACTGATCGTGTGGTTGTTTTTGTCGACCGAGATCATGTTTTTCGCCGGCCTGATCGGCACCTATATCGTGTTGCGCTTCGGCGCGCCCACCTGGCCGATGCCGCACGAAGTGCATCTCAGCGAGCCGATCGGAGCGTTCAACACGTTCGTGCTGATTTGTTCCAGCGTCACGATCGTGTTGGCCCTCGAGGCGGCGCGGGCGAGCCAGTCGACCTCGGCCAAGGGTTGGCTGCTGGCGACCTTGGCCCTGGGCAGCGTGTTTTTGGGCGTCAAGATGTATGAATACAACGCCAAGTTTGCGCACGGCATCTATCCCTGGCGGCCCCATAGTTTGATTTATGAAAAGGCCGATTTGAATTACGCCGCGGCCGTGCGGCTGCGCCTGGAGGCTCTCAAATCGCAGTTCGACGCCGAGGATTCGTCGCTCAAGGCGGCGCTCGATCCCGAGGCTCTCGAGAC
This sequence comes from Planctomycetia bacterium, assembly GCA_041499515.1. GTDB lineage: Bacteria > Planctomycetota > Planctomycetia > Pirellulales > PALSA-1355 > PALSA-1355. Next base: position 43,887 of record JBGQKM010000005.1, read on the forward strand.
GGATTCCAGGGTCGTGACACTGCGCGAGAAACTGGCGGTCGTGGATGACGAAATCGCATACGAGAAAAAAGCCGAGATCACCGCGGCCACCGATCCGCTCAATGCCGAGCGGCACGTCGCCCTGGAGGATCTGGCCGACCGCATCATGCCGCTGGTGCACGACGGTGGCGAGGAACATGGACTCAACGACGCGCACGAATGGCTCAGGCTGCCGATCCGCATTCCCGGCGGCAATATGTGGGCCAGCACGTATTTTCTGCTGACCGGCTTCCACGCCCTCCACGTGCTGATCGGCTTGATCGTTTTTACGCTGATGATCCCGATGACGCTCGACGTCGCGCGGGCCGGGTTCGTGGAGAACATCGGCTTGTACTGGCACTTCGTCGACCTGGTGTGGATTTTCCTGTTTCCGCTGTTGTATCTGTTTTGAATTCAGTCCTTGTCGCATCAACGAGCGCCCCGCGCGGAGTGATATCGATGTCCCAGTCCGATCAGGCACACGCGTCTGCCGATGCCCACGAGAACCACGCCGGAATCGCGAAGTACATTTATGTATTCATCGCGCTGTGCGTTCTGACCACGGCTTCGTTTTGCACGTATTCGGACTACTGGCCCTTCAAGGAACAGGTCAAGATCACGTGGGCCTTCATGATGGCCGTTTCCTGCACGAAGGCGATGCTCGTGATTTTGTTTTTCATGCACGTGAAATATGAAGCCAATTGGAAGTACGTCTTGACGGTTCCGGCCGCCTTCATGTCGATGTTCTTGATCTTGGCGCTGGTGCCCGACGTCGGCATGCGCAGCCACTGGTTCTCCGAAGAGGCCGAGCAGTACATGGCCGAGCCGCGCACCACGGTCAAGCCGGTTCATCGGCACGGCGATACCCACCCGGACAACCCACAGGAGCATTCATCCAGCGGCGAAAGCCACTAGGCGCTGGATTGACTGATCGCCGCCGGATCGTAGCATGGGGCGGCGGTCGCGTGGCTGAGGCTGCGCGAGCCGCTGGCTTTTCCCCGGTTTTTCCGCAGGCAACGTATGAACCAGTCTCCGGCGATCCAGGCCTCGCGCCTGGTCTATCATTACGGCCCGCGCAAGGCACTTGCGGACTTGAGCCTGAACGTGGCGCAGGGAGAGATTTTTGCGTTCCTCGGTCCCAATGGCGGCGGCAAGACCACGCTGTTCCGACTGCTCTCGACGCTCATCCCCCTGCAACAAGGCGACGTCGAAATCCTTTCGTTCGACTTGCGGCGGCAAGGCCCGGCGGTCCGCGCGGCCATCGGCGTCGTGTTTCAGGCCCCCAGCTTGGACAAGAAACTGACCGTGGCGGAGAATCTTCGCCACCAGGGACATCTGTACGGCCTAAGCGGCCCAGAACTGCGCCGCCGCGCGAGCGAAATGCTCGATCGGCTGGGGCTGGCCGATCGGGCCGCCGATCGTGTCGAAGCGCTCTCCGGCGGATTGCGGCGCCGCGTCGAATTGGCCAAAGGCATGATCCATCGTCCGCTGTTGCTGCTGCTGGACGAACCCAGCACCGGCCTCGACCCGGGTGCCCGTAGCGATTTGTGGAACTATTTGCGCACGTTGCGCGACGAGCGGGGCGTGACGATCGTGCTGACGACGCACTTGCTGGAAGAGGCCGATAAAGCCGACCGCATCGCCATTTTGCACGAAGGCCGGCTGGTGGCCCTCGACACACCCGACGCGCTGCGCTCGACGGTCGGCGGCGATTCGATCACGATCCAGACCCCCGATCCGGCCCGACTGGCCGAGGCCATCGCCGCGCAATTCGGTTGCGACCCGCGGGTGCTCGACGGCTGCGTACGGTTGGAGCAGGCCGACGGCCACCGCTGGATCGCTCGACTCGTCGAGGCGTTTCCCGGCCAGATCGAGTCGGTGACCCTCGGCAAGCCGACGCTGGAAGACGTTTTTATCGCGCGTACCGGCCATCGCTTTTGGCAATCGCCCAGCGGAGACCTGGTACTGGCGCAAACGAGTTAACTCATGGCACAACCGCTTGCAAGCCCGCTGCTCACCGCCACGGCGCCCGCGCCTTTGGTCGCGCGACCCTGGCTGGCGGTCGGCACATTGTGCCAGCGCGAGTGGGTGCGTTTCGCGCGACAGCCCAATCGCGTGTTTGGCGCCGTGGGACAACCGATTATTTTTTGGCTGCTGTTCGGCGCGGGCTTGGGACCCACGTTTCATTTTCCCGCCGACGGCGCGGCGCGGCTCTCGTATCGCGAATACTTTTTTCCCGGATCCCTGATCCTGATTCTGTTGTTCACCGCTATTTTTTCCACGATCTCGATCATCGAGGATCGCCGCGAGGGGTTTTTGCAGTCGGTGTTGGTGGCGCCGATTCCGCGTTGGTCGATGGTGCTCGGGAAAATCCTGGGCGGCTCGCTGATTGCGCTGGTCGAAGGGCTCGTGTTTTTGGCGCTCGGCTTGACGCTCGACCTGGCGTTCGCGCCGTTGATGCTCGCGTCGATCGTGTTGCTATTGGCCGTGATTTCCTTGGCGCTGACGGGCCTGGGGTTTGTGATTGCCTGGCGAATGGACTCGACGCAGGGCTTTCACGCCGCGATGAGCGTGTTCTTGATGCCGATGTGGCTGCTCAGCGGGGCATTTTTTCCGCCGCCGCCGCTGCAAGCGGACATGGGCTGGGTGCCCTGGGCTCTGTCGTTGGCGATGCACGTCAACCCGCTGACCTACGGCGTGGCGGCTCTGCGGCGGCTGATGTACGCCGGCGCGGTCGACGCGCCGCTGCC
>JBGQKM010000006.1:0-46055 GCA_041499515.1 Planctomycetia bacterium
GATCCTTGCCGCTGAGCGTGCACAGGATCAGCGCGCCGGCCAAAGGCATGAAAACCGTCGCCAGGAGTAGAATCGCCATCGAATCCAAAACGCAGATCTCCCGCGGTTATTTCCAATTGGCGGCCACTGCCGGCCAGACCAGCAGCGTGACAATCAACACGACGACTCCCCACAGCATGGCCAGCGCGTAGAACTGCAGCATGCCGGTTTGCAGCGAACGCAAGCCCGCGGCCACCGAGGAGGGAGCGCGGCCGATGGAATCCACCAGGCCGTCGATCGCGAAGCGATCCAGCCAATAACAAAAACGCGCCAAAAGCCGCAGCGACCGCACGAATAACAGGTCGTAAATCTCATCGAAAAACAGTTTGCCGTGCGACAGCCAATACAACGGCCACAGCAGATGTTTCAGCGCCAAAACTTGCGCCGGCTCGCCCAGATACAAAAACGCGGCCAGGCCCAGGCCCGCCAGCGCCACGACCGTGCTCACGGCGCCGATCAGCAAGTGCGTGTCGGGGGCGTGTTCGGCACCCGGCGGATGGAGGGTGGCATAGGCCAGCGACGGCGTGCGGGAGAGCAAATCGGCAAAGCCACCGGTCCACTCGAAATAGGCTCCCACAACGAGTGCTCCAACGGCCAGGACCACCAGCGGCACGGTCATCGCCGGCGGCGATTCGTGGGCATGGTGCCCGGCTTCGCGCGGCACGCGCTCGGGGCCATAGAACGTGAGGAAGAACGCGCGGAAGGTATAGACCGACGTCAAAAACGCCGTGCCCAGCGCTCCCCAATAAAGAACCTGGAACAACATTTCGTGCTGGGCTTTTTCGTACACGGCGGCGATGACGGCGTCTTTGCTCCAAAACCCGGCAAAGGGAACCACGCCGGCCAGGGCCAGGCAGCCGAACAAGAACGTCCAGTGCGTGGTGGGCATCAGCCGCCGCAGACCGCCGAAGCGGCGCATGTCGATCACGCCTCCCATCGCGTGCATCACGCTGCCGGCACCCAAAAACAACAGCGCCTTGAAAAACGCGTGGGTGAACAAATGGAACATGCCCGCGGTAATGCTGCCCAAGGTGGCCACGCCGAGGCCCAAGAACATGTAGCCCAATTGGCTGATCGTCGAATAGGCCAGCACCCGCTTCAGATCGGTTTGCGTCATGGCGATCACGCCGCCGATGACCGCGGTGATCAGACCGATCAGGGCCACGGCATGTTGCGCGTCGTCGGACATCATGAACAGCGGCGTGCAGCGCGTCACCATGTACACGCCGGCCGTGACCATCGTGGCCGCGTGAATCAGCGCGCTGACCGGCGTGGGGCCTTCCATCGCGTCGGGCAACCAGACGTGCAGCGGAAACTGAGCGCTCTTGCCGCAGGCCCCCAACATCAGCAACAGGCAAATCGCCGTGGCCACCGTGCCGCCGACGTACAACTCGGGATCCGCCAGCCGCGTCTGGCCCAGGATGCCGGCCACGCCGTGGGCATCGTGGAAATTGAGCGTGCCGTACGTGATCCAGATCAAGAACAGCGCCAGGGCGAAGCCAAAATCACCAACCCGATTGACCAGAAACGCCTTCACGCCGGCGGCCGCCGCGGCGGGCTTTTCGTACCAGAAGCCGATCAACAGGTAGCTGCACAACCCGACGGCCTCCCAAAACACGTACAGCAACACGAAATTGCTCACCGAGACCAGCATGGTCATCGAAAACACGAACAGCCCGATGTAGCTGAAGAACCGCCAATAGCCGCGGTCGCCGTGCATGTAGCCACTGGCATAGATGGCCACCAGCAGAGAAATGAACGTGACCATCGAGAGCATGATCGCCGTCAGGGCATCGGCCCGCAACGTGACGTCGATGGTAAACGGCAAGCTGGCCGGCAACACGCCCGCCGGATCCTGGGCCGCCACGGCGTGGGCCGGCGTTTGAATGGCGTTGTCGATTCCGGCCCAATGCCACAGATCGTAGGTCGCCTCCCAACCCACCATCGCGTCGCCGGCGGCCGACTGGCGCGATACTTGGGCAAGCAACAGCAGGCTGGCGATGAACGAAGCGGCCAGCGCCAGCACCACCGGCCAATGGCCCTTTGCTTTCAACGCGCCGCGGCCGAACACGGCCGTGACGATCGCCGCCACCAGCGGCAGGGCCGGAATCAGGATCAGGAGTGTGGCCATCGAGCCAGACATAGGTTCGGTCTGTGATAAAAAAATTTGTTGCCAATACCACTACACGTGCGTGCGATGCGTGATCTCTTCCTGGTCGTGTTCGGGCTCCACGCCGGCCGGCACGAGCTTGGGCCACTGGGGCTCCGGCTCGGCCAGTTCCTCGGGCACTTCGCGATCGACGTAGGCTCTCTGGTTTTCTTCGCGCAACTGTTGCCAGATGGCGATATCCAACGAGCCGCTTTGGTGGAACAACGTCAGGATTACGGCCAGGGCGATGGCCGCCTCGCAAGCCGCCACCGTGAGGATGAAAATGACCAGCATCTGGCCGCCCCAGTCGTTATGATAGCGGCCCCAGGCGACCAGGCTGACCGAAACGCCCTGCAACATCATCTCGACCGCCAGGAACATCACGATCATGTTGCGGCGGCAGAAAAACCCCACCAGTCCAATGCCGAACAACAGCGCGCCGACCACCAGATAGTTTTCCAATAGCGCCAACTCATTCATGTCATTCATGCGACTGGCCTCCGCCGGCCGGCTTGCGAATCTGCGCGACAATCGCCACGGTGCCCACCAGCGCGATCAACAGCAGCGTGCCGGCCACTTCGACCGCCACCAGGTGCGTGCTGAACAACCGCGCCCCCAGATGCGCCATGTGCTGGTCGGCCAGGATCTCGTCGGCCATTTGCGGCGCGGTAAACGCCGCCGCCGGCCGGTCGGAAACCACCGGATTCTGAAACACGCTGGTGATGGCCAACGTCAGCAGACCGACCAACAGCGCGCCGGTCAGGGCCGAAAGCCGGGGTCCCCAACTGAGCCGATCGTACGAGGCGTGTCCCTCGGGCTGCGCCAGCATGAGCACGAACAAGAAGGTGACCAGAATGGCGCCGGCATAGACCACGACCGTGGCCACGCCCAAGAATTGGGCCCCTTGAAACAAGAACAGTCCGGCCGTGCCCAACAGCGACAGACCGAACCAGATGGCCGAGTACACAGGATTGCGGAAAGTCACCGTGCCCACCGCCGCCAACAGGGTCACTCCGGCCAGAATAAAAAACACGCCGTCACTGATCCAGCCGCCCATGCGCGGCAGTTGCGAGGCGAACAGCCCCAGGCTCGCCGCGACCAAAACCGTGCCCAGCGAACGGCCCGTCGCGCCGGCGCGCGGCAGCATCAGCCACAGGCCAACGGCCAACAGCAGCGTAGCGCCCGCGAGCATGGCGATAAGGTCGTTCACGGCGTGCCCCCGACGGTCTGCGACTTCATCGGCTCGGCGTCCTTGGTTTCGTCGTAGACGCTCAGCAGTTTTTCCTTGTCGAAGATCATTTCCTCCCGGCTACGGCCGGTCAGGTCGAACAAGCTGGTCAACTCGATCGCCTCCACGGGACAGGCTTCTTCGCACATGCCGCAGAAAATGCAGCGCAACTCGTCGATCGTAAAACTCTCGGGATATTTTTCCCGGTCCGGCCAGGGACTCTCGACGCCCACGATGTCGATGCAATGGGCCGGACAGGCCGTGGCGCACAAAAAACAAGCCACGCACTTGACGCGGCCCTCGGCATCCTTGTTCAAACGGTGGACGCCGCGATAAATCAGCGGATTGTCGATCTGCGGCCGAGCTTCGGGAAAACTCACCGTCACCTTTGGGCTGAAAAGATGCCGGGCCGTGGTCGTCAAACCCTGCACGAACAGCGGCAAATACATCTTGCCCGCCAGGCCAAGACGCGGCTCTTCAATCCAGCGAATGTTCGGGTCGTCGGCTTTCATGACGTCACGGTCCGATGCGGTTAGGAGCCCAACATGTCACGGGGTCCGCGCGCGGTGAAGCTTTCGGGTTCGAACGCGGGGGGCGAAAGCGCGTCGAGCCGCGGGCGATTGTCTGTGTGCAAGGGAGCCAATAGCGCCGCAATGATCCAGGCCACGATCGCCACGGCCCAGCCGATGCCGATGGCTAGCCAGGGGCTCGTGCTTTCGCCTGCCAGTTTCCGCACGTGCTCGTGTTCCACGACCGCGGCGACGGCCAGCAGATTGACCACGCCCAGCGGCAGCATGACCTTCCAAGCCAGGCTCATCAACTGATCGAAGCGAAATCGGGGCCAACTCCAGCGGACCAGCATGAAAAACAAAATCACGCACAGCACTTTGGCCAGCAGCACCGCCACGCGCAATAGCGCCACGGGCCACGAGATCAGATCGTCGGCCGGCAAGGGCATGCCCCAAAAATGCCAGCCGCCGAGAAACAGAATCACGATCAAAAGCGCCGCCACGATCATGTGCAGAAACTCGGCGATCAAAAACAGCAACAGCTTCATGCCCGCATACTCGGTGTGATAGCCGCCAATCAGTTCTTGTTCGCACTCGGGCAGGTCGAAGGGCAGTCGGGCCGCCTCGGCAAACGCGGCGATCACGAAGACCACCATACCCAGCGGCTGCGAAAAGGCGTTCCACGTGCCGCTGTGAGCCTGCTGGCCGATGATCGTCTCCAGCCGCAACGAACCGGTGGCCAGCACGACCCCCAGGATGCCCAGGCCCAGCGGAATTTCATAGGCGATCAATTGAGCGCTGGAGCGCAGCCCACCCAAAAAACTGTATTTGTTGTTGCTGGCCCAGCCGCCCAGGATCACGCCGTACACCGCGATGCTGCCCAAAGCGAAGACATAGATCATGCCGACGTCGATGCCCGGGGCCACGATCAATTGAATCGGCCCGTCGATGCCCGGCACGTGCACCGGCAGCACGCTGCCGAAGGGGATGACGGCGAACACGGCGATCGCGGCGGCCATGATCGTGATCGGGGCCAGAATGTACAGCGCCTTGTCGACGTGGGCCGGCGTATATTCTTCCTTGAAGATGAATTTCAATCCGTCGGCCAGCGGCTGCCCCAGGCCGAAGAGCTTGATCTTGGTCATCGGAATGCCGACGCGGTTGGGACCCAGGCGGTCCTGCACCCAGGCGGCCATCCAGCGTTCCAACAGCACCAGATACGCCGCCGACGTCATCAGTCCCGCGATCAGCAGGACGATTTTCACCAGCGGCACGATCAAAGGCGCCATCCAAGATTGCCAGTCGATCGTCATAAAATCATTCAACCTGTGATCGCGGCCTCTGCGGCCATGACTCGTGCTTTCAAGTCCATTCCCAGCGGGCCGACCGGATCGGCCGCCGGCGAGAAGAAGGCGATTTCCCTGGCCACTTCGTCCAACACGCGTCGGGCTTTCACCAGGCCCGGCATGGCCAGCAGCTCGCCATAGACGCCCGCCTCGACCCTTACGCCGGCCGGCGGACGCACCGCCCAGGCGACGCTCTGCAGGCGATCGGCATGGTTCACGTACGAACCGTCGCGCTCGGCAAAGGCCGCGCCCGGCAGGCGATAGGTAGCCCGCTCCAACAGGGGCGAGTCGAACAAATCTTGCACGACCAGGCATTCAACGGCCGCAAGCCGCCCGGCGGTCGCTTCGTCGATCCAGGCGTCTTTATAGCCACCGCTGACCCACGCGGCCCGCGTCTCGCCGGCCTCGATGCTGGCCGACACGTCGTCGAGCGTGGCGGCGCGGCCCATGAAATGCTGGACGATTTCCTCGACGCCGCGGCGATTGGGGCATTTTTCGGCGCGGATCGTAAACCCGTTCTTGAAAGTCTCATCGTCGCCCACCACCGGCACGGGCCCCAGCACCACCAGGGCTTGCGAATCGACGCGCCGCGCGTACCTGGCCAGCAGGTACGCCTCTTCCACCGTCAGGTGCGGCGAGAGCACGGCTGCCACGCGGCCGGCGTCGCGAAAACGCTCGTCGATTTCCCGCAGGGCCTGCGACCATTCGAGAATCAGCCGCTTGTCGTCCTCCAGGCGTTCGACGTTCGTCAACCGCCGATCGCTGTGGACGTAGTGAAACCCATATCGGCCTTCATCGCACATCCACCACTGGTTCACATGGGGGTTGGTGCGCGGCTTGAGCCGATAGACCGTGTCGAGGTTTTCCTCCACGTCGATCGAGCAACCGGTCGAACAGCCGGTGCAGACGCCGGCATGTTTTTTCATGAACCAGACGCGCTGTTGATATAAAAAATCCTTGTCTCCCAGCGCGCCGACGGGGCACAGGTCGACGACGTTGCCGGAAAGTTTGTTGTCCAAGGGGCGGCCGGGAAAGACGTCGATTTCCTCGCGGTTGCCGCGGTTGGTCACATACAGCTCGCTGCCGCCGCTGATCTCGCGCGTGAAGCGGACGCAGCGCGAACACATCACGCAGCGGTCGACGAACAGCGTCACCGTTTCGCCCATCTCGCGCCGCCGGCTGGTAAACGGGCGGATGTCGGCGCGGCGCTTGTCCTGGCCGTGCTGGAAGTGATAGTCCTGCAAATAGCACTCGCCCGCCTTGTCGCAAATCGGGCAGTCGATCGGATGGTCGATCAACAGGTCTTCCTCGACCATGGCCCGGCTACGCTGGACTTTTTCGCTGTCGGTCACGAAGACCGTGTTGTCGGCCGCCGGGGTCTGGCAGGCGGGCACCAGCTTGGGCAGCATCGTGATCGCGCCGGTTTCGGCATTGCGCGTGCCGGTTTCGACCAGGCACATCCGGCAACTGGCCACGACCGACAAGCCCGGGTGCCAACAATAGCGGGGTATATCCACCCCGGCCCGCTCGGCGGCCTGAATGCCGTTGAGCCGCTCGCCCGGCGCCAGCTCGACCTCTTTTCCGTCGACAATCACGATCGCCATAACTGTTTGCTCACTGCTGTGTGCCGCGCCGGTAACGCCCGGTGAGAGCCTTGGGGAGATTAATGAGCCGCCAGGATCGGCAGCGCCTCGACCGCCTCGGTCACCTGGTAACCCTTGGGGTTGGTTTTCTGGATGTACTGCTCGAATTCACCGCGAAACTTCCGGATCGCGTTTTTGATCGGCCAGGCGGCGCCGTCGGCCAGGCCGCAGATCGTGGTGCCGGGCATGATGCCGATCGAATCGCCGATTTCCAACAGCAGGTCCAAATCGCGCAGCCGACCCTTGCCCGCCTTGATCCGCTCCATCATCGTCAATGCCCAGGCGGTCCCCTCGCGACAAGGCGTACACTGGCCGCAACTTTCGTGGGCAAAAAACCGGCAGCTATTGTGCAGGAAATCGACCATCGACGTCGTGTCGTCGATCACGACCACCGCGGCGGTTCCCAGCCCCAGGCAGCCGACGCGCCCCGGACCGTTGAAATCCAGCGGCGTGTCGAGCTCGGCTTCGGTCAGCAGGCCCATGCTGATGCCGCCGGGGATCGCGGCCTTGGCTTTGCGGCCTTTCCACACGCCGCCGCCATATTCGTCGATCAGTTGCCGGCAGGTGATGCCCAACGGCGCTTCGTAGCAGCCAGGCTGGTTGACGTGGCCGCTCAAACAATACAGCTTCGGACCATAACTGCCGGGGTCGCGCGGGTTTTTCGGATCCGACGGGACGCCGATGCTCTTGAACCACTCGACGCCGCGGGCCGCGATTTGAGTGACGCAGCAGACGGTTTCGATATTGTTGACGACCGTCGGCTTGCGAAACGCGCCTTCGACGGCCGGAAACGGCGGCTTGATGCGCGGCCAGGCCCGGCGGCCTTCGAGGCTCTCGATCAGCCCGGTCTCTTCGCCGCAGATGTATGCCGCGGCGCCGCGGTGCAGGTAGATATCGAGCGAAAAATCGGTTCCCAGGATTTTCTTGCCCAGGTAGCCGGCCGCATAGCACTCGTCGATGGCCGCTTGCAGCCGCTGGTACGAGAGCGGGTATTCGTAGCGAATGTAGAGATAGGCCGTTTGAGCCCGGGTGGCATAGCAACTCAGGATGATGCCTTCGATCACCTGGTGCGGATCGTCTTCCATCAGGATGCGGTTGTTGAACGTGCCGGGCTCGCTTTCGTCGGCGTTGATGCACATGTAGATTGGGCCGGGATGGTCCTTGGGCAGAAACGACCATTTCAGCCCCGTCGGAAAGCCGGCCCCGCCGCGACCGCGCAGATTGCTCGACTTGATCATCTCGATCAGCGCCAGGGGCGTCATCTCGGCCAACACTTTTTTCAGCGCGCGGTAGCCGCCGGCAGCCTCATACACCGCAAGCGCGTGGCTGTTCGGCTTGCCGATGTTGGCCAACAGGACGGGTTCGAATTTCGGCATGGCTGTTTTTCGTTCGTACCGACGACCCCTTGCGAGTCGCCGGAAAAAAATGCGCCGCGGCTATTTCTGGCCGCCGACAGAGACTCCTTGTTTCACTTTCTGCAAAAACGCGTCGGCCGATTCCGGCGTCAGGTTCTTCACGAGCGTGTCGCCGGCCAACATGCACGGCGCAAATTCGCAAGCGCCCAGGCACTCGGCGAATTCGAGCGTCAGCTTGCCGTCGGCCGTCGTCCCGCCGGGCCGCACGCCGGCGGCACGGCACAAGTGGCTCAAGACTTCTTCGCCGCCGCGCAGCGCGCAACTGACCGATCGGCAGACCCAGGCCCGGGTTTGGCCGTGCGGCTTGTCCTGCCTGAAGAAGCCGTAGAACGACAGCGCGTCTTGCACCTCGGCCGGCGCCAGCTCCAGCAGCTCGGCGATTTCGACCACCGCTTCGAGCGGCACGTAGCGTAGCCGCTCGTTGACGACGTGCAAGGCCGGCAGCGTCACCGCCTGGCGCGTGGGATAGCGCGGAAAGTAGGCCTGGATGGCCGCAATCATCTCGTCGGTCAAAATGCGGTGGGCAGTAGGCATCGTGCGGATAATGACTCAGCGGTCCAGTTCGGCGGCGATAATATTCAAACTTCCCAGCACGGCCACCACGTCGCTTAGCGTGTGGCCGCGAATCAGGTGCGGAAACAGGGCGAAGTGGATATAGGAGGGGGGCCGGCAGCGGGCCCGATAGGCCACGTCCGTGCCGTCGCCGACCAGATAAAAACCCAATTCGCCGTTGGGCGACTCGGTGGCCCCGTAGACTTCTTCGTGGGGCACGGTGAATCCTCGATTGGCCATCATCAACTCGAAGTGCGAAATCGTGCCCTCGATCGTGGAATACACCTGCTGCTTGTTGGGCAGCGTGGTCCGCTCGTCGATGCCCACATTCACCGGGCCGGTGGGCAGGTTCTCGATCGCCTGGGCGACGATCTTCAGGCTCTCGCGCATTTCGGCCATCCGCACCAGGTAGCGGGCGAAACAATCGCCGGCCGTGGCGCAGCAAACCTGAAAATCAAAATCGCCGTAGGCCAGATAGGGCTCGTCCTTGCGCAGATCGCGCGTCACGCCGCTGGCCCGGGCGATTGGCCCGGTGGCGCTGCGACGGATTGCCTCGGCCTTGGTCAGCACGCCCACGTCCTTGGTGCGATCGACGAAGATGCGATTGCGATCCAACAGGCGCTCCATGTCGAGGAGCGTTTTGGGAAAGCCGCGCACGAACGCGCGGATCTTTTCGATCACCAGCGGCGTGATGTCGTACATCGCGCCGCCGACGCGCGTATAGCTGTTGGTAAAGCGCGCGCCGCAGAGCGCCTCGAAAATGTCGTACAGCAATTCGCGCTGATAAAACGCGTAGAGAAAGTACGTGAACGCGCCGGTATCGAGCCCCACGGCGCCGTTGCACAGCAGGTGGTCGCTGATGCGCGACAGTTCGGCCAGGATCGTGCGCAGATACTTACAGCGCGGCGTGAGCTCGAGGCCCAGCAGCTTTTCCACCGCGCCGTGCCAGGCGATGTTGTTGGACAGCGGCGAGATGTAGTTCATGCGGTCCGTGACCGTCACGTACTGGTTATAGTTGAGATGCTCGCCAAGCTTCTCGAAGCCCGAGTGCAGATAGCCGATGTCGGGAATCGCGTCGACCACGCGCTCGCCGTCGAGCATCAGCACCAGCCGCAGCGTGGTGTGCGTGGCCGGATGCTGGGGGCCGAAGTTCAAGGTCCACAGATAGTCGCGGGCCTCGGCCTGGGCCAGATCTTCAACGGTGTTGGCGGCGGCAAGCGGCATCGCGACACTCGGCCCCTGGTGGTTAATCGGCTCGGTGCAACACGGGAAAATTGTGGCGTTCGCCGCGCCCCTGCAGAGGATAATCCTTGCGCAGCGGATGGGCGGTGAACTCATCGGGCAGCAGGATGCGCCGCAAATCGGGGTGGCCTTCGAAGCGCACGCCGAACATGTCCCACACTTCGCGCTCCAGCCAGTTGGCGCCTTCCCACAAGGGCACGACCGACGGCACGCAAACATCGGGCTCGTTCACGAACGCGCGGACCGTGATTCGCTCGTTCGTGCGCGTGTTGGCCAGCAAGTACACCAGTCCAAAACGGTCTTCGGCGCCGCGATAGTTCGCATAATCGACGCAGGTAATGTCGACCAACAGATCGAAACCGCGCCGATCGCGCAAAAACTCCAGCACCGCATACAGCTCGTCGCGCGGCGCCACGGCACGCGTGTCGGTGCGGAATTCGCTCCAACTCAGCGAGGGAAAGGCCGCGGTCGCGGCTGCGATGGTCTGGGGGTCTATCATGACGCGGTCCATGCACCGGGCTAACACCAGACGCCCTACTCGACGCGCACGCCTTGCGGCAAATGGCTCACGCCGCGCGGCAACGAAATCACCGGCAACTCGACCAACGCACGCTTCGGCTGCTGGCGCGAGCGGGTCGCAAACTCCCGTCCGCCGATCGTCCCTTCACGCTGGATCTGGTCCTGCAAGTCGATAATCGATTGAATCAACTGTTCAGGCCGGGGCGGACAGCCCGGCACGTACATGTCGACCGGCAGGAAACGATCGATGCCCTGCACCACGCAATAGGTGTCGAACACGCCGCCGGTCGAGGCGCAAGCGCCCATCGAAATACACCACTTTGGCTCGTGCATCTGCTGCCAGATGCGCTGCAACACCGGCAGCATCTTCATCACCACCCGGCCGGCCACGATCATCAAATCGCATTGCCGGGGGCTGAATCGCATGACCTCAGCGCCGAAGCGGGCCAGATCGTGGCGACTGGCCCCGGTGGCCATCAACTCGATGCCGCAACAGGCCGTGGCAAAGGGCATCGGCCAGAGACTGTTCTTGCGACACCAACTGGCCAAGGCGTCGAGCTGGCTGACGACCACGTTTTCGGGCACGTCTAGCGCCATCGAAAAACCCCTTTCCGCCAGGCATAGACAAAGCCAACCGCCAATAGCAGCACGAACGACACCACCTCGACAAACACCAGTTCGCGTCCGGCGACCCAGCCGTTGCTCACCGCGCGGTCGATGCCCTCGGCGTTGCGACTGGCCACGGCCCAGGGATAGAGGAACAGCAGCTCGACGTCGAACACCAGAAAGGCGATCGCCACCAGGTAAAACCGCACGTCGAACCGCCGCCGCGCGTCGTGAATCGGGTCCATGCCGCTCTCATACGGCATCTCCTTCACCCGCCCGCTCTTGTGCGGACCGATCAGCGAGCTGACGCCCAACAGGCCGACGGCGGTGGCCGTGGCACACACCGCGAACAAAAAAACGGGCAGAACGATTTGTTCCATGATCGGAAAACAGGGCGAATGCGCAACTTTGTGAATCTTGTCACAAAGTGGATCGTAATAAAAGACCCTCTTCGGGTCTCGCAGCACCCAAGATCGTATCGACCCCGCTCGGGCCGGTCAAGCGCTACGCCCCGAGCTCGGACGTTGGGGGCGGAATGGCCAGCCAACCTCGCGAAAACTGGCCGGTGCCCGCTGGGTCTGGCAGACGCTATGATGACGCTGGACTTGATGACGCGTGCCCCACGAGCCGACCGTATGGCTTATGGCTCGGGCAAGCGATTCTACCGCCGCGAGACGTGCCGCCATGGCATTGGACCTGACCCGGACCTTGAGCGACCTGGTGGCCCTGCCCAGCGTCAACCCGATGGGCAAGCCCGTCAGCGGCCCGGAGTACTTCGAATATCGCGTCACCGATTATCTTGAAGCCCTGTTCAAGACGCTGGACCTCCCCTATCAGCGACAGACGGTCGAGCCGCGGCGCGACAACATCGTGGCCCGGCTGGATGGCACGCCACCGCCGAGCGAGGGCGGGCCCTTGATCTTGTTCGAGGCCCATCAAGACACCGTGCCGGTCGAGGGCATGACGATCGAACCGTGGACGCCGGTGGTGCGCGACGGCCGGATTTATGGTCGCGGATCGTGCGATATCAAGGGGGGCATGACGGCCATGCTCGGCGCCGTGGCGCGCCTGGCGGGCGAGCGGCCGCGCGGCATGCCCACGATCATCATGGCCTGCACGGTCAACGAGGAACACGGTTTCAGCGGGGCCACGGCACTGACCAGGCTCTGGTCGCAGGCCGGCTCGATCATTCCGCGGCGGCCCGACGTGGCGGTCGTGGCCGAGCCGACGCAACTGCAAGTTGTCGTGGCCCACAAAGGGGTCGTCCGCTGGCGATGCCACGCTCACGGCCGCGCGGCCCACAGTTCGCAACCCCAGTTGGGCGTCAACGCCATCTTCGCGATGAGCCGGGTCCTGGCGGCGCTTGAGCGCTATCAGCGCGACGTCGTGACCCGCTTGGGCCAGCACGCGCTGTGCGGCACGCCGACTCTGAGCGTCGGCACGATCACCGGCGGACTGAGCGTCAACACGGTGCCTGACGTCTGCACGATCGAGATCGATCGGCGACTCCTTCCGGGCGAAAACGCGGAGGAGGCTTACCAGCACGTGTTGGATTTCGTGGGAACCGAAACGGGACACGACACGACGATCGAACACGAGCGGCCGTTTTCGATCGGCTGCGGATTGTCGGATCGGGACAACGGCCCGTTGGCCGAACGGCTGACGGCCGCGGGGCGCGAGGCGCAGCTCGACTGCCGGATCATCGGTGTCCCTTTCGGCACCAACGCCGCGGCGATCGCCGCCGCCGACGTGCCGTCGGTGGTGTTTGGGCCCGGCTCGATCGATCAGGCCCACACCGCCGACGAGTGGCTGGCCCTGGACCAACTGGCCCAGGCCAGCGAGGTGCTCTACCGATTCGGGCGCACCGGCATGCTCACGCACGCTTAAGCCGGACACCGGCGTCCCGGATGAATCGCCGAGCTAGAACGTGTCGAGCAGGAAATGATGCCCGGTGTGGTACAGTGCACCCTCGGGGTACATGTTGTGCCACTGCTTGTTGTAGACCGGCACCCGCATTTCCGGCGGATAGCGGTAGTACAGGTCGTCGGAGCTCTGATAGTATTCGCTCGACCAGAAGTTTTGCGGGTAGTAGACGTACGGATAGTGGTACAAGCGGTTCCAATCGCGGGTGCTGTACGAGCGTCCCCATTGGCGACCATAAGCCTGCTGGGCTTGAGCCTGGTCGGCCGACAGAAGCACGCTCAAACCAACCGCGCAGCAAAGCGCAAGCATGGTCCGGCGGATCATCGAGATTCCCCCCTCAAGTGATTTCGAACGATTCGGACTCGGGCGCGGCGAGTACACGGGAGCCGCGCGGTCCGGCGGATGTGGGTCTACGATACAGGATCGGCAGACATCCCAGACGGTATTGAGGGAATATCCGTCAGAACCGTTACAGGCGGTAGGCCGTAGGCTGGAGGGACGAAGTGCTAGCAAAGCTCTTCTTGGATCTCGTCCCTCCGGCCTACCGCCTCCGACCTACTGCTGCGGCATCTTGCCGGCGGCCAGTTCCTTGTCCCACTGGTCCATCAGCGGCCAGTCGACGGCGCAGGTGCCGAAATCGGCCATGTGCAGATAGCCCTCCAGCCGCGCGATGGCCTTGTCCAATAGAGCGTTGTTCTTGCGAAAGATCGGCCCGTGACTGGGCAACAGCCATTGGACGTCGCTGGCGCGGATGCGTTTGAGCGACTGGAGAAATGCCGGCAGATCGCTGCCGTGATGGGCGTCGATCGCGCCGACGCAGCCGTCGCGATAGATGTTGTCGCCGCTCAGCAGCAGGTTGCCCAGGCGGAACGAAAGCTGGCTGTCGGTGTGCCCCGGCGTGTGCCAGACCTCCAGTTTCAGCGAGCCCACGCGAATCGTGTCGCCTTCGCCCACCAGCGCGTCGAGTTTTATCGGCGGCATCTCGAGGTGGATGTTCTGCGCCGCGATTTCGGCAAAGGTTTTGATTTTGTCTCCCTCGGCCAGGGCCTCGGCAGCCAGAGGGTGGCCAACCACCTTGGTCTTCAACAGTTGGTTGATCTTGGAGAGTCCCTGGATATGGTCGACGTCGGCGTGCGTGGCGATCAGCATCTTGCACTGCGAAAGCGGAAAATCGAGCTGGCGAATCAACTCGACGATCTCGTCGACCGTTTCGTCATAGCCGACGTCGATCAGCAGCCACTCGGGACCGTCAAAAATCAAGTACACGTTGCAGCCCAATCGCTGCCCCGCTTGATGGTTCATTTCGATCACGTGGGGGAAGACCGGCTTCCGCTGAAGCATCGTGCGATCCTTCCTGCCGCCGGAGTGAGACACCGGCCGGACAGTTTTCTGGCATTCTTTCGAGGGGGAGATGAAACGCTCTGCTGGCGTCCGATCAGGCGCCACCGAGCGGGTCCGCTAAAGGATCGAATTCTAAAGTGGGGCGCCCGGACCGGCAAGCACCCAAGAGGCGCACCCGGCCCCTAATCGCGTGAAGTCGCGGCATTTGCCGGCGAGAAAATGGCCGCCAATCCTTCGCGATACGAGGGATAGGCGAGCTTGACGCCCAGTTCGGCCACCATCCGCGCATTGCAAAGACGCTTGCTGCTTGCGGCCCGAACCTGAGCCGGAGCATCGGCCGGCGGCGGGGCAAATCGGGGCGGCGGGGCGTTTAGCGCTCGGGCCAGCTCTTCGTAGTAGACATGCCGCTCGACCGGATGGCCGTCGGAAATCGCGTAGGTTCTGGGGGGCGTGGCCCGTGCTTCGGCGGCCAACACTGCCGCGACCGCGTCGTCGACGTGAATCAGGTTCAGAAAACCGTGCTGCGGCGCGGGGATCGGCTGCTGGCGGCGAAGTTCCGACGCATACGGAATCCGCCCCGGACCATAGAGTCCGGCCATGCGCAGCACGACCGCGTGGCTGCCCAAAGCGTGCGCGGCCAGTGCCCGCTCGGCCGCCAGACACGCGCGGCCGCCGTCGCGCTGGGGCTCGCACGGCGAGTCCTCGTCGACCTGCTCGCCTTGCGATTGTCCATAGACGCCGGTCGAACTGACGTACAGCAACTTGCCGGTTTCCGCCGGCAGCGCGGCCAGCACGGATTGCAGCCCGGCGACGAACACGTCGTGAATCGACGCGCCCGCGCCGCGGTCATAGCCGACCGCGTAGAGCACCGTCTCGGCAACCGGCAAACGGATCAAACTTGCCGGGCGCAACACGTCGGCCACCAAAGGACGGTAACCTTCGGCGGCAAACGCTGCGGCACGTCTGGTGTCGCGCGTGACGACCGCTACTTCGCTGCCCGAGGCGCGCCAGCGCTCTGCCACGCGGCGTCCCAGGTATCCGCAACCGAAGATCAACTTCGTCATGAGCTATTCGTCCAACCCGCGCAGCGGCTCATCGGCGCCTTGAGGATGGGCGTGCAGTTTTTCCAGGTACGCGGTGAGCATGATCTGCGCCGCCAGTTTGTCGAGCCGGGCTTTGCGCTTCTTCTTGCTCAGTTGCGCGTCGGCCAGAAACGATTGAGCTTCCTGCGTCGTGAAGCGTTCGTCAAAGTATACCACCTCGACGCCGGTGACTTCGCCCAACCAGCGGCCAAACGCCCGGGCTTCGGTCGATTTGGCGCTTTCGCCGCCATGCAGGTGTACCGGAAGCCCAACGACAAACCGCGCGATCTGCTCGTCGCGCGCCAGCGTTTCGAAGCGTTTGCGATCGGCTTCGTCGCCGCGCCGCGTGTAGGTCTCGTAGGGACTTGCGATCGACTGATCCGCGTCGGAAATCGCGATCCCGATGCGGACTGTACCGTAGTCGATTCCCGCGATTCGTCCGGCCAAACGATTCACCTCAAACCACCACACTGCGACAGGGATCTTGCCGGTTCATCGGGCTGGTTGGGGACAGCTACGCATGCCCGGCGGCGTCGGGTCCGAGCGGATGGCGCCCGTGTTCGGAAATGAAATATCCGTGCTGCAAGAATCGTAGCGTGTATTCCTGAACCTTGCGATCGTCCATCATCAGCGTGTGCACCACCGGCAACACGGCGAAATCGGCCGCTCCGTCCAGCCGCGTCGAGTCGACGCTCACGACCAGGTCGTTGTCCTGCCCCAGCCAGGGATTGTAACCTTTTTCCTGGCTGCGACCTCCGGCCAAGATGCCAAACGGACAAGCCGGCGTGACCAGTTTTGCTTCCAACTGATCCCAGTCGCGCCCCAATTGGCTGGCCGACGCGCCGGCCACGACGTGAAACAGCCGCACGCCGGACAGCGCCTCGGCCATCTGGGCACCCTGGTTCGGCGGGCCCAGCATCACCATCCGCTTGATTCGCGCGTCGGGCACCAGGCCGAGGTCCGGCCGCGTGTGGTTGCCCAGATAATGGCGCACCACGAGGTTGCCCAGGCTGTGGGCGACAAAATGGATTTCTTCGATCCCCTCCAGGCTGAGCATCACTTTGTCGAGCGACTGCGCGTGGTCGGCCACGGCGCCGCGCGTGCTGGGATAACTGACGTTGAACACCGCGTAGCCCCCCTGCTCGTGCAGATGGCGGCTGATGTGGCTCATCGACGCCGCGCTGCGAAACAGCCCATGCAGCACGACCACGGCCGGCCCGCGCATGGGCGGCAAGCGGCGCTGCTGTTGGATTTGCGACAGCTTGGCGCGGCACTCGTCGAAACTGCCCCAGGCGTGCCGCAGATTGGAACCGTCCAACAACCGGCAATGTCCGGTGAAGACGTTGCGCTGGATGTGCCAATCGTGAAAGAAGTGTTCATCGGCCCAGAACTGGCGGCCGCCGAGCGTGGGCATCACCGCGTTGACGTGGCCGGTCGAGGGTTCGTCGTCTGTCACTTCCGCTGCCTTGGCCAGTCCAGGGCGCATGGCCCCGCCGGCGGCTAAAAGACACATTTTCGTAAACCCGCGCCGATCCATCGCGCCCTCTTCAAAGATACTTCTGCCAACCGCGCTCGGCAATCAATTTTACCAACTCGCGAATCGATTCTTCGTCGTGTTTGTTGGCCACCAGCGTGGCGTCGGGCGTGTGCACCACGATGCAGTCGGAAATGCCCAAGGTGACGATCAGATGATCGTCCGGGCCACGCACGATCGTGCCGTGGGTGTGCAGTCCCAAGTGCTTCCCGGAAATCGTGTTCCCCTGGCCATCGACACCTTGCAGCCGGGCGATCGACTGCCAACTGCCCACGTCGTCCCAGGCAAACGGGGCTTCGACCACCAGCACGTCCGAGGCATGTTCCATCACGGCATAGTCGATCGACACGCCCTGGATGGCGGCAAATTCGCGGGCAAAAACGTCCGCGTACTCTGGACGATCCAGCGCCGCGGCAATCGTCTTCAAATGCGCGACCATTTCCGGCTGCCGCGCTTCGAGCGTCTTTAAAATCGTGGCCGCGTTCCAGACGAAGATGCCCGAGTTCCAATAGAACGCGCCGGAAGCCAGGTATTGCCGCGCGACGTCCGCCTTGGGCTTTTCGCGAAACTGTTTGACGTGATACACGGCCGCCGCGCCGGCCGCGCCGGCCAGCGCCGCGCCGCGTTCGATATAGCCGAACGATTCGGCCGGATAGGTCGGGCGAACGCCGAACGTGACGATGCGCTGCGGCGCTTGCTCGACCAGTCTGGCCGCCAGCGAGATCGCCTCTCGAAACGCCGCGTCGGGAGAAATCACGTGGTCCGCGGGCATCACGGCCATGATGGCCGCGGGATCTTTGCGCAGAATCTCTAGCGCGGCCAGGCCGATGCACGGCGCCGTGTCGCGCCGGCAAGGCTCGCCGATGAGCGACTCAGGCGGCA
Source organism: Planctomycetia bacterium (assembly GCA_041499515.1). Classification (GTDB taxonomy): domain Bacteria; phylum Planctomycetota; class Planctomycetia; order Pirellulales; family PALSA-1355; genus PALSA-1355. The sequence continues at coordinate 18,011 of JBGQKM010000006.1, forward strand.
ATTGCGGCAACTGAGTTCGGATCTCGTCGACCAACCCCGCGCCGGTCACGATCAACACCCGCTCCCGCGGAACCAGGTCTCCCAGCCGATCCACCGTCGATTGAAGCATCGTCCGCTGGCCGACCAGGCGCAGCAATTGTTTGGGGCGCGGGCCACGACTCTCGGGCCAAAACCGCGTACCCGACCCGCCGGCCATGATTACCGCATGAAGCATCGTCTCGTCCCGCTTACTAAAACATGCCGGGTTTTGTTTCTTCGGACGGTTTTTGCCCGCCCTGCGAAAGCACAGGAGGCACGTAGGCTAGCAGAAATATCGCGGCTGGGTCACGAGCAGTCCCGGGCCGATCTGGGCCGCCACTTCCTGGGCATTTTGGGCAAACAGGGGACTCATCTCGACCGCCACGCCGGCCGCCACGTCGCAACCGGCCGCGCGCAGCCAGCCGCTGTGCAACGCTATCATTTGCGCTTGCACACTCTCGGGCGTGTCGCGCGCGTCGCCCTGGGAGTTTTTCACCGGCGCGAATGTCTGCGCTTCGTCCACTTCGACCACGATCGCGTGGCCCGCATTGGGCAGCAGATCGAAAATGAATCGCTCGAATTTGATCGCGTTGGGCGACGTCGGCTCGATCTTGCGACCGGTCGAGTCGACGTAGGCCACCGCCTTTTTCGCCACGTGAAACGGCAGCGCGTTGCCGCGGCCGGCCTCGCGCTCGAGAAACGCGACATCGAACACGTGAGCCGCCGTGTTACCGGCCCAGAACACCGGCGATCCATCGCCCGATCGGCGGGCGACGATTTCGTCCGGCAGCGGATTCAAATCGCTGTATTCGATGATCCGCAAGCGATCGTCGATCGAGACGACGTTGCCCACCGGGTCGCGCAGACCACGCTTGGCCACGACTTGCGTCGACAACTCAGAATGGAACGCCAGGTGGCAGCCCAGGAGCCGCGGATCGCACATTTCCACCAGCGGGTTGTCGACCTGGCAATAGAATAGCTGGCGCAACTCGCGGCGGCGCATGTCGGCCAGGCAACCGCTGGCGGCCAACGCCCGCAGCGTGCCGCCGTGGCCGTCGGGGCTTAAGGCAAGTTGATGTTTTTCGGCCAGCAGCAGCCGGCCGGTGCGTGCATCGACCGCGGGCATCGTTCCCTGGCAGAAAATCTTGACGTCTTCGGCCGGCAAGCCGAAATTCTCGTGGCTGGCAAGATACGCCAGCGTTTCCTCGTGCGTCGCCGGACTGGTCATCAGGTACAGCGGGATGCGCCGGCGAGCGACGCGCGAGCGGGCCGCGATTTTTTCCAGCAAGATTTGAAACAGCGATGCACCGGACACCGGGCCGATGGCAAACATCCCCTTGGGATGCTCGAACCCCAGACGGGTCCCCTGCCCTCCGGCCACCAAGACCACGCCGACCTGCCCGGCCGAAAGCGCTTGTTGGCCTCGGTCGTGCGCCTGTTCGGGCGAAATCGAGGGAGCCGGATCGCGCAGTCGAAACGCGGGAGGAGCCACCGCACGGCGGGCCAGTGCGGTCCAATCGTCGACGACGGTCTTGCCGTGAAACAGTTGGTCGATTTGCGCCAGGTCGACGCTTTCGATCTCGGCCGTCAACCGCCCGCGCTGGGGCTCGTCAAGCGCCTCCCAAAAGGCCAGCACGTGCTCTTGATGGAAAGCCGCCAATCGGCCGTGTAACTCCTCTTTCCGACGATCCACTTCATTCGCCTCCCGTCCGCATCGATCGCGCGCTCACTTAGATCCAACCGCGCACCCAGGCCCAAGCCAAAAAACACAACAAGGGAAATACGCCAAAAATCGTCACGTACGTGACAATGGTAGTCCAGACCTGTCGGGGCCAACGGGCCATACCAGCCTTTTTCTTCGCCTGGGTGAGACCCGACCATCGGGCGAACCGCCGGGTGGTCGACTTCAAACCCTTATTATTACGTCCTGCGCCGGTTCGCAAAGGGCCATCGCCAAGCTGGCCCCGAAACGTCTTGGGCGTCTATATTACGGAAGACCCACGGTGTGGCGGGAATCCAGGAGGGCCGGTTTCCAGGCTGAACTTTTCCAGCGTGACCATTATTTCAAAACCTCGATCGAGCATGATGCATTCCTTGTTGGCACGATCCGTGCGATACCTGGCCGTGGCGGTTGCATGCTGCGGCGCCTCGGCCGCGTTGGCCGTTGACGTTCCGCTGACCGCGGAGACCGTGATCCGCTTTGCGGACGTGCGCGACGGCGTCGAAGCCTTGACGCGCCGCGACGCCTACATCCAGCAGTTGAGTCCCTTCGATCGCCAGGTGCGGCCCAAGACCGCTCGCGATGTCAGCGAACAAGAATTGCTGGCCTTTCTTGCCCGACACGTGCTGCCTTGGAACGCCGAGGAGATCGACAAACTGACTCCCTTGATCGAAGCCTTGGGGCGGAAGCTGGCTTCCTGGAAACTCCAACTGCCGCCGGTCGTGCTGCTAGTCAAGACCAGTGGGCAGGAAGAAGGGGGCGCGGCCTACTGCCGCGGCGCGGCGATCGTGCTGCCGCAAGCGATGATCGACGGCAATCCCAAGACATTGAACAGCGTTCTGCCGCACGAACTGTTTCACGTCCTGAGCAGTCACAATCCCCGGCTTCGCGAGGCGCTGTACCAGATCATCGGCTTCAAACCGTGCAACGAAGTCGCGCTGCCGGCGCCGCTTGCGGTCCGAAAAATCACGAATCCCGACGCTCCGATCAACAACCACTACATCACGGTCATGCAGGAAGGCCGCAGCCTGGAACTGATGCCGGTGTTGTTTTCCAGAACCGAGCGCTACGACATGGCCCGCGGCGGCAATCTGTTCGCCTATCTGAAATTCGAACTGATGGCGTTGGAGAACGACCAGGGCGTTCGCCGGGCGGCAATCGTGGCCGGCCAGAGCGTGCTTTTCGATCCGGCCGACGTGCCGGGCTACGCCGAGCAAATCGGCCTCAATACGAAGTACATCATTCATCCCGAAGAGATTCTGGCCGACAATTTCGTGTTCTTGATCGACGGCCGCATCGATCTGCCCACGCCGCGCGTGATCGAAGCCATGGGCCAGGTGCTGCAAGCCGCACCGAACGAGAACCGGCAGTAACGCCGGACACCCGAGGCCGGCTTCAACCGCTTCGTTTGGCCTTGGCCATTCGGTCCCGGTCCAGGATGAGTTCGGAAAACAGCTCACGGAGTTTTGCCCGGGCCTCGACCACCAACGTCTGCCCCTTCCTGGTGATTCGGTAGTTCTTCCGGCGTTTTCCGCCCACGGTCTCCCCCTTGCATGAAACGTAGCCGGCTTCTTCCAGGTGGTGCAGGATCGGGTAAAGCGTGCCGGGACTGAGCCTGTAGCCGTGCCGCCCGAGTTCTTCGATCATCTCGATGCCGCAAATCGATTGCTTCTGGGCGTGGTAGAGGATGTGTAGTCGCACGAAACCGCCGAAGAAGTGTCGGATCAGGTCGTCGCTCTTCATAATGATTATCGACTTCCGATATTGACATTCGATAATGAGGCCGGTAGTTTGATTTTCGTCACGCCCGGCTCGCGCGCCAAGAGCGGACCGGGGGCAAGGCAGGCCAGAAGACCGTGTCGGAGGAGGGCATGAAAACTCGATCTTTCGCGGCGGCTTGCTCGATCTTTGTCGCCGGAGGCGTTTCGAGTCTGCTTCTTTTTTGGCAATTCGGTCAACGCCCTGGGCCTCTGTCATCAGTCGCTGGCGCCCAGGAATCCTCGAAGAATGCGGCCCCCGACCTGGCGGCCCTGCGCGCGGAAATCGAGCGACTCAAGACCGTCGTTCCCGATCAGGCGCATGCCATGGGAGACGTTGCCGACCATTTCACAAACCTCTGGTTTGCCGGAAAATCCGAAAACTGGCCGCTGGCGGAGTTTTACTGGAAAGAAACCCTGTCGCACTTGAAGTGGGCAGTGCGGATCATCCCCGTTCGCAAGGACAACGCCGGACGGGAGATCAAACTAGAGGATATTCTGCAGTCGATCGAAAACTCAGCCACTATGAAAATGGGCGACGTCATCCAGAAACAAGATCCCGATACCTTTGAGACCACCTATCGCTATTTGCTGGAAGGTTGTTTCTCATGCCATAAGGCGGTCGACAAACCCTACTTGAAACCTCGCGTTCCCGAGCAGCCGGCCACGTCGATCATCAACTTTGACCCCCAGGCGACATGGCCAAAATGACTTGCAAAGTCGCTCAGACACAAGCCATGGGCCAGGTGCTGCAAGCCGCACCGAACGAGAACCGGCAGTAACGCCGGACACCTTGCGCGCCGGCCCCGGGCGTCAATCGTCGGCGGCGGGCTCTTGAATTGAAAACTCGACCATCACGTCGACCGCCTCGGCAGACGGCTTGTCGAGTTTGATCTCGAACCGCACGCCATGATGCAACACCTGCGCTACCTTGATCTGCGCCGACGGCCCGTCCAACTGTTCGGCAAAACACTCGGGCAGCCGCGCAAACGGCGGGCAGATGGCCACATGGGCCGTCGCGTGGCGCTGGGCGGGCGCAAGCTCGGCGCGCACCCAGCCTTCGATCGTCTCGCTGCCGTCGACCTGCCGCCGGCGCACGATCTGCTGCGAAACGGCCCGCTCGAAGTCCCGCTCCGTTTCACCGCGCGCGATGATGTCGTGCGACGCCCGACCGGATTCGACGACGCGCAGTCGAACCGTGCTGCGCGGGGGCGAATGGACCACGGGGGGCTCATGCCGCAGTCGGCCCCAGCTCAATCCCTCTTCCAGCAGCAGCAGGCCCCACAGCCCGGCCACTGCGTTGCCGGCGCTGCCCGGCAGCGACAGGCCGCAGGCCCACAGCAAAAGGACGCCGGAGGGCGCCGCCCACAGCGCGTACGCGGCGTGGCGATTGGCCGAGGGCACCGCGGCCAGGACTTTGCGAAAGCTTCTAGCCGCGATCGCCAAAAAGCCCCCCCAGCCCAATAGCGCGATGGCCGAAAGCGGCTCGACCAAAGCGCCCGCGGCGCGGCGCACACAGAGCAGCACGGCGGCCATCGCCAAGAGGGCCAACAGGCAAACGGCGACGGTGCGGACCATTTGCGCCACGTCCGGCGAAGCCCGATGCGGCCAGGCGCGCTTGCCAACCACGGTGGAAGCATCCATGCTGATTCAACCTCTCTTGGCGGACGTCGATCGGCCCGTGTGCCGCGATCCTGCCAGACCGATCGCGATCAGGCCCGCGCGGCTACCGGGCCGCCGGCGGCTTGAGCCAACTCCTTGGCGCGATGCGTGCTCTCCCAGGTGAAATCGGGATCGTTGCGACCAAAATGTCCCCCGGCGGCCGTCTTGCGAAAGATCGGGCGGCGCAGGTTGAGATACTTGATGATTCCGCCGGGAGTCAGCGGGAACAGCTCTTTGACCAATTCGCAAATCCGCTCGTCGTCGACGCGGCCCGAGCCGTCGGTGTCGATGTGTACGCTCACCGGCTCGCTAACGCCAATGGCATAGGCCAACTGCAGCTCGCAACGATCGGCCAGCCGCGCGGCGACGATGTTCTTGGCGACGTGCCGGGCCATGTAGGCGGCGCTGCGGTCGACTTTGGTGGGATCCTTGCCGCTGAAGGCGCCGCCGCCGTGACGGCCCCAGCCGCCATACGTGTCGACGATGATCTTGCGGCCCGTCAGACCGCAATCGCCGTGCGGCCCGCCCACCACGAAACGGCCGGTGGGGTTGATGTGGTACTTGATTTCGCCGTTGACCAGTTCGGCCGGCAACAGCGGCTTGATGATCTGGTTAATGACGTAGTTGCGGATGTCGTTGTTGGAAACTTTTGGGCTGTGCTGCGTGGAAACCACCACGGTGTCGATTCGCACGGGCCGATGTCCGTCGTACTCGATGGTGACCTGGCTCTTGCTGTCGGGGCGCAGCCAGTCGACTTCGCTCTGCTGGCGCGCCGCGGTGAGCCGATTGAGGATGCGGTGGGCCAGAGCAATCGGCAGCGGCATCAATTCGGGCGTGTCGTTGCAGGCATAGCCGAACATCAGGCCCTGGTCGCCGGCGCCGATCTCCTTGCCTTTGCTATCGTCCTCGTTGACGCCCTGGGCAATGTCGGGGCTCTGCTTGTCGATCGAGATCATCACCGCGCAGGTGTCGCAGTTGATCCCCATCTCGTCGTCGGTGTAGCCGACTTCGCGAATCACTCGGCGGACTTCCGCGGGATAGTCGACCACCGCCTCGGTCGTGATCTCGCCGGCCACGATGGCCACGCCGGTGGTGACCATCGTCTCGCAGGCCACGCGGCTGTAGGGATCTTGTTTCAAAAGCGCATCCAACACGCCGTCCGAGATTTGGTCGGCCAATTTATCCGGATGGCCCATGCTCACCGATTCGCTCGTAAACAAGTACTTACCTGAAGCCACGTGGCAGTCTCCTATCGCAAAGAACCACACAAAAAAGGTCACGACGCGTCAAAGTGGAACCCGCATTATAGCTACGCCCGACGGGGCATCGCAACCGTGGCTCATGTCGGGCAGTGTCTGATTAGTGTGGTGGTCCGGGGGGTGGCCAAGGGGGGAATTCAGACGAGGCGTTTCTTTTCGGAAGCGGCAGTAATTTTCTTCTTCTGCGGCTTTGACGGAGTCTCGTCTTCTTTCTGAAACAATCCACGCTGTAGAAGCGGAATAACGAAGGGCGGAAGCGACATCCGAGCCGTCACGTTGTTTACATGTTCGCGCCAATACGGCCACGCGATGAAAAGCGCCAAATTCTCTCCGAATGGGGCCAGTGCTTCCTTTGTAGCCAAATCAATCCGCTTCGTCTCAAATGTCAACTGGAACTTGGCATTGACTAGAATGGCCGGCTCAGTGGAATCCTCTTCATAATTTGCAACGAACGTAAGCGCTATAACGACCCGAAAGAGATTCGGCGCATCGGGGGCCAGCTGCGTTTCGATTTGTGCACTAAGTCCAGTCCGCTGTGGCAAAGGCCCAACCTTGACCGTTTGCTTGCAATGCGCCTCGACTAGACGAAAATCGACAAGACCAGATACTTTCGCAAGTTTGTCGGCTGGACTGATGCGAGTGCTCGATTTGCGTTTCGCCACGCTAGACAACCTTTAAGGCGTGCAAAGGAAGTGGAAGTGGAATTGGCGATCGATTTTCGGTGCCAGACCATTTCCCACCCCAGATCTTGAGAAGCACTGGCTTATGAGGGCCAATCTGGATTGGCTGGCAGGCGATTCGCAGTTCCTGTCCCATGACTGCCAGAACGTCCGCGACCGTGCGAATCGTTTTATTGGCATCGCCATCTAGGAGCTGCGTGACCCATCCCTTTGTCGTCCCGAGCTTGGCTGCCAATTTGGCGCGCGTAAGTTCCTTCTCATCCATCGCCTGAGAGATCAAGCCGGTGACGGCGGAGATGGCACGTTCTTGTTGGAAGCGGCGCATGCCCGCCTCGGTAGAGACGAATTCTTCAAGCAACGTTTTTGTCATGTTGTCGACTCAGGTTATTTGACTTGCTCAATGTACTCGCGCATTAGTTTGTTGCCCCTCTCAATCTCCTCTGGCCGCCATTTTCCCAATCCTTTCTGCGCGCCAGGTTTCCAGAATCCATGGGTGAGCACCCATTTGTTGCCATCCTGAAAACATGCGAATCGTACCTGCCTATTCTTGATTTTATGCTTAAATCCGTAGATTTTGCCGTCTTCATGGCTGAATCGCGATGAGTTTTTAGTTTTGCCGTCGGCCGCCATTTCGTCGAATAGAGTAAGGAACACCGCGCCATCTAGCCCAAGGGAGTCAAGAAAGGCTTTGGCCGGAATCTTCCCGTTGGCTCGGCGCACGCAATCGACAGATCCCCAAAGGCCGTTGGCAACGATACAACGTCGGTACTTAGCCATGTTAGTTTAGCTTTAACTAAACAATTGTCAAGAGGTCGATATGCGCCGAATGCCATGAACCGGCGACGATAAGTCTGTGTCAATCAGGCCATAATTGCAACAGAACAACCTACGGCCTGCGGGCCTCGTCCGGACGTCTAGTCCGGAGAGAGGCCCGCGTCTTGGTGGCGCAGGCGTCTTATAAACGCCCGTAGGGAGCAGTTCGCGCTGCCTGGGTTCAATTCCCCTTCTCTCCGCTAGTCCTACTTGGACTCACGCCTAGCGGCCTTGGCAAGCCTGTCCCGCATCCATTCGGACACGGACACTCCAGCCCGTTTCGCGGCACGCGCATACTCCGCGCGTTCGGAGTCCGAAAGCGGCTTTTGCTATGTTCGCGGCATACTACAATTATTGTTGGCAGACCCGCAAGCCGGGCAAGTCTGGCATGAAGCGGGGAACCGCCGCGATGATGAACAATCTGGCAGGGCATGTTTGGTCGTTCGACGAACTCTTTGAAGCCGTCTTGAATCCGCTACAATAAAAAAACCCGCAGCGGTTACTGCGGGCTTTCGCTCTGAGCCGTGAGGCCCATGCCGGTTTGTTGAATGCATGGTATGCCTCTCGGCTTTTCTTGTCAACGGCGGGGTGCCTTATGGATCAGTGGCGCATGACGGTGAACTCAAACGACAATCCGGTAGATATGATCGACAAGCCCTACTCGCTCAGGTGTCCCCACTGCGGCGCAAATTCCAATTTAAGTGTCGTCTCAACTCCGCGTTGGGCGCAGATCTGCCGTTATCGTTCAAAGAAGGTCATTGTGGGATTTCGTTGCGATGCATGCCACGAACCAATCGCATTGAAATTTCGAACAAACGAAAATTTTGGAAGCGCGAGCGTGAAACTATCCGATGAATACGAGGAATTGGAAAGGCCAATCGAGACGTTTGAGTATCAGCACTTGCCCAAATCGGTTGGCGACGACTTTAGAGAAGCACTCGCGTGTTACTCGCACGGGTGCCTAAATGCAACCGCCGCGATGTGTCGCAGAACGATTCAGAGTGCGGCGGAGTTTGTAGGCGTAACCGGCACGAGTAAGGTTCGTGCGCAGATTGCCGAAGCAAAAGATATCGGAAAAATTGACGACGAAACGTATTCGGCCCTGGAGCAAATTATTCTGACCGGCCATGACGGATCGCATCCCCATCTGCCAACAATCACTGAAAAACGCGCCGATATTCTCGTCGAAATCATGAAAGACGTGCTCTATCAGCTCATTGTTCGAACAAGTAAGATCGGGGCGGCCGCAAAGCTTCGCGAAGATGCCATCGACGAAAAAAGAGAAGCGAAGAAAGCTTGACCGTTCGTTTGCCCAAGACTCCGCCTCCTCTGCTAGAATCGTGGGCATGAGATACCTGTCAAAACTTCCGCGCGCCGTGGTGTGGGTCATTGCCGTCATAGCTGTATTCGCGGCTATCGCCACGTGTGACTCATTGTCTGTCAAGTGGGCACTAGAGCGCGCCGCCGAAAACGCAGACCACAAATCGGCCCATACGGTTTTTCCCTAACAACGCGCCAAACTGTGTTACTGCCTCGTGTCGGAGGCGCGGCCAAAACTCGGCCAGAGGGCCGCGTCGGCCCGCTCATTTTTCCGGATGCTACGTGCCCTCGGCCGGATCAGGCGGCCGTTCGGCGCCCGCGCGACGTGTTTTCCTGTCGTGCCACCAAGGCGTCCAGCAAATCGGCGGTGCGCCGGGCGGCGCCCAACTGCGAGGCCACCACGCGCTGCGCCCGCGCCCCAAGATCCTGGGCAAACGCGGGTTCTTCCAGGCAGCGGCGCACGAAAGCCGTGAGCTCGGCCTGGTCGTGCACCACCGTGGCCCCTTGGGCCCCGAGTAGGGCCGCCACGACGTCGCGAAAATTGCGCGTGCGGGGTCCGAACGAAACGGCGCAGCCGTACGCGGCCGGCTCGATCATGTTCTGTCCGTTGCGCTTGCCCATGCTGCCGCCGACATACGCGATCTGGGCCGTGCCCCACCAGGCTCCCAGTTCGCCTACGCGATCGACCAACAGCACGCGTGCGCCCGTCTCGGCCGGGTCGGCGTCCAGTTGGCTGCGTCGCTGCCAGGCCAGCCCGCTGGCGTCCAGCATGCGGGCCACTTCGGCGAAACGCTCTGGATGCCGGGGCACGATCACCAGCCGCAGATCCGGGCGTTCGGCCGCCAAATCTCGGAAGGTGGCCAGCGCCATGCTCTCCTCGGGATCCTGCGTGCTGCCGGCCAGAAAGATCGTGTCGCTGGGGCCGAAGCCGGCGAGTTGCCGCAAGCGGGCGGTCGCCGGGTTGTTACGATCGGTTTGTGCTCCGTCGAACTTCAGCGATCCGGCGACATAGACGATTTCGCTCGACGCGCCAAGTTCCAAGAAGCGATCGGCATCGCGCGGATTCTGTGTGGCGATCAGGTCGAGCCTGGCCAGCATGAGGCGAACCAGCGGGCGAAAGCGGCGGTAACCCCGAAAGCTTCGATCGCTCAAACGGCCATTGACGATCGCCACCTTGGCCCCCGCGCGGCGCGCGGCGGCGATCAGATTGGGCCACAGCTCCAGTTCGGCCAGAACCAGCAGCGACGGCCGAATGCGCCGCACCGCGCGGCGCACCGCCCAACTGAAATCCAACGGGCAGTAAAACACCGCGTGCTGGCCATAACGCGACCTGGCCAGCATGTAGCCGGTGAGCGTGGTCGTCGAGACGGCGATGTCCCAATCCGGATGGCGGGCTTTGATTTCGGCCACCAGCGGAGCGATCAGGCTGACTTCGCCCATGCTCACCGCATGCAGCCAGGCGCACGGGGCGTTGGAAGCACGTCGGGGAACCTGGCCCCAGAGTTTCTGCGCCAGCCCCTGGCGATACTTTCCTTTTCGCACGGCCCCGACCAGCAGCCACGGCGCGCCGACCACCAGCAGCACCGCGTAGACCAGGTTGAGCAAGTAGGCCATGGCCCGGGACTCCTTTCCCAGCCGCAAAGTATTCGAGCTTGATCCGGGTCGCGCCGGGCGCCGAATGTTCGGGCTCAGGCGGCCGCCGTGCCGCCGTTTTTGCGCATGCAGCAGTTTTTGAATTTCTTGCCGCTACCGCAGGGGCAAGGTTCGTTGCGGCCCACGCGCTGGCCGCGATTGCGGATCGGTTCTTGTTTTCTGTCGACTTGGGTGCCGTCGATCGCGGCCTGTTGTTGGCCGGCGATATCGGAGGCCGAGGGAGCCTCTTCGTGAATCGCTTCGCTTTCGACCCAGGGAGATCCGGCCGACTCGTCGAGTTGTTCCATGCGGAAGATCAAATCGGTCACGCGTTCGGCCACCGAGCCCCACATCAACTCGAACGTCCGCATGCCCTCGCGCTTGTACTCGACCTTGGGATCGACCTGGGCATAGCCGCGCAGCCCGACGCTGGAGCGCAAGTGGTCCATCGCCAGCAGGTGGTCCTTCCAGGCGGTGTCCAGGATTTGCAGCACCAGCGAGCGTTCCATCCGCCGCATTTCGGGCCGGAAGCGATCTTCGACCGCCATTTCCAGCCGTCGCTCGAGCTGATCGCGATCGAGCCGCGCCAGTTTTTCGGCCGGCAGTTCGCAGTGCAGACTTTGGCGCAGCCAATCCGACAACGAAGCCAACGCGCCGTTGCCGCTTGTGGCGCCGGCGGCGTCGAACATGGTGTCGACGCGGCGGTGCACTTCGTCCAAGGCGGCATTGGCCTGTTGTTGCAACGCCCGGCTATGCTCGACCAACAGGCCGCGAATCTCCTCGCGCTGCCGGCTCTTCAACTCCTCGACGTCCAGGTCGACCGCAAACCGTTCGCGCGCCCAGGCCGCCAGCGAGTCGCGGTCGACCCGCTTGTGGCCGCCTGAGTCTTCGCTGGTGAAGTGCGCCAGCCCGGCCAGCACCGGATATTCAGTTTCGCGCTCTTCGTACGCCTGGGCCGCTTTGCCGCGGATCAGCCGTTTGAACGCTTCGACGTCGAGTCCGCTGATTTCGGCCGGACTCAGCGCGATGCCGAATTTATAATGCACCCAGGCGCCGGCCGTCTTACGGCCAAAGTCTTCGTCCAGGAAGCGTTCCCCTTCGCTCAAGTCGAGTGCCTCGACCGACGCGCGGGCCCGTTCGAGCACCATTTCGGCGATGGCATCTCGCTCGACCTTTTTCAGATCGCGATCGCGGATGTTCAGCTTCCAGCGGGTATTGAGCTGTTTGGCCAGCGCCTCGTAGTTCCATTCGTGCGGATCTTCTTCCGCGGGCAGGTTCTCCTCGATGGCGTCGATCACCTGGCCTTCGGCCATCCGCGCGGCTTCGTCTCGGGCAAAACGCGCGGCACTCTGGAAATCGAGGTTGCGAAAATCGCGGGACTCCAGTTCAACGGTCAACTGGCTGCTGGCCCAGCCGGCAAACGTATCGGTGCCGTAATCCTTGGCCAGAAATTCGTCGAGGTGCTGGTCGACCTGGGCGTTGATCATGTCCAGGATCAACAGTTTGCAGTTGGCGCCGTCCAGGATGCGCTGGCGATAGCCGTAGACGCGCTTGCGCTGTTCGTCCATGACCTCGTCGTATTCCAGCAGGTTTTTGCGGACTTCGAAGTTGCGTTCTTCGACTTTCTTCTGGGCCCCCTCGACGCGGCGGCTGACCATGCGGCTGGTGATCGCTTCGCCTTCCTGAATGCCCAGGCGGGTCCAGATGTTCTTCACCCATTCGCCGGCGAAGATTCGCATCAAGTCGTCTTCCAACGACAGGTAGAACCGGCTGCTGCCCGGATCGCCCTGGCGACCGCAGCGGCCGCGCAATTGCAAGTCGATGCGGCGGGCTTCGTGGCGTTCGGTGCCGATGATGTGCAGGCCCTGGAGGGTACGCACTTCCTGGCCCTCGGCCTTCATTTTTTCGCGCTCTTCGATTTGTTTGACCAGCGCGATCCACTCCTCTTGCGGCACGTCGAGGCGCGTGGCGTATTTGTCTTGCAGCAGAGCCCAAGCCATCGTTTCGGCGTTGCCGCCCAGGATGATGTCGGTGCCGCGGCCGGCCATGTTGGTGGCGATGGTCACGGCGTTCTTGCGGCCGGCCTGGGCCACGATCTCGGCCTCGCGCTTGTGGTGCTTGGCGTTGAGCACTTCGTGCTTGATGCCCCGCTTGTCGAGCAGGGCCGAGAGCCGTTCGCTCTTTTCGATCGATACCGTGCCGACCAGCACCGGCCGGCCGTGCTTCTGCACCTCCACGATTTCGCCGCGTGGAATCGTCTCGCGCTGCTTGTTCTCGCGAAGCTGGATCTCGATCGCCGTTTCGTCTTCCTTGAGGATCGTGCCGACGTGCTCGACGCGGTCCTTCGATCGCACCACGTCCCAGCGGTGCAATTGCTCGATTTCCTCGGCGATGGCGTTGAACTTTTCACGCTCGGTGCGATAGATCACGTCCGGATGGTTGTCGCGTTGCAGCGGGCGGTTGGTGGGGACCGTGATCACGTCCAGCTTGTAGATCTTCCAGAATTCCGAGGCCTCGGTCATGGCCGTGCCGGTCATGCCGCAGATCTTTTCATACAGTTTGAAGAAATTTTGCAGGGTGATCGTGGCCAGCGTCTGGTTCTCTTCCTTGACCTTCACGCCCTCCTTGGCCTCGCACGCCTGGTGCAGTCCGTCGCTCCAGTTGCGGCCCGGCATCAGTCGGCCGGTAAACTCGTCGACGATGATGATTTCGCCGTCCATCACGACATAATTCACGTCCAGCTTGTAGAGATGATGGGCCTTCAGGGCGTTGTCGATCAGGTGCGGCCATTCCATGTGGCCCGAGGTGTAGAAGCTCTCCACCCCGGCCAGCTTTTCCGCCGCCCGCACCCCCTCGTCGGTCAGGTGCACGGTGTGTTCTTTCTCCTTGATCTCGAAGTGCACGTCCTTCTGCAATTGTCGCGCGAGCTTATCGGCCTTGCCATAGCGGGTCACGTCGTCGTGGGCCGGGCCGGCAATGATCAGCGGCGTGCGGGCTTCGTCGATCAGGATGTTGTCGACTTCGTCGATGATCGCATAGTACAACCGGCCCTGGGCTTGCTGCATGTGCTTGGGAAAGTGCTCGTCGTCGTCGCGGGCCGCTGGGCGCATGTTGTCGCGCAGATAGTCGAAGCCGAATTCGTTATTCGTCCCGTAGGTAATGTCGCAGGCATACGACTGTTGGCGTTCGCCCGAATCCATGCCGCTCTGGATGCTACCGACCGTCATGCCCAGGCCGATGTAGATCGGGCCCATCCATTCCATGTCGCGGCGGGCCAGATAGTCGTTGACCGTCACGACGTGCACTCCGCGGCCGGCCAGGGCGTTGAGATAGGCCGGCAGCGTGGCCACCAGGGTTTTGCCTTCGCCGGTCACCATTTCGGCGATGTCGCCGCCGTGCAGAATCATGCCGCCCATGAGCTGGACGTCGTAGTGCCGCATGCCCAGGTGGCGGCGTCCACTCTCGCGACAGGCGGCAAAAGCTTCGACCAGCAGGTCGTCGAGCGTCTCGCCGGCGGCCAGCCGCTGGCGAAACAGCACGGTCTGAGCCTTGAGTTGCTCGTCGCTGAGGGCCTGGAATTTTGGCTCGCAGGCGTTGATCGCGTCGACCTTCGGCTGTAACTTCTTGATATATCGGGCATTGGACGATCCGAACAGCGACGTGATCCCGCGCTCGAAGCCGGTGGCCAGAGTCGTGAAGAAGCTGCCGATGGTTTCCCAGATACTTTCCAACAGTTCCATAAATGACGGGACCCGATTGTTCGCGAGTTGATGGGAATCGCGCTCGTCCGGCGGCGCGAAATCGCTGCTGCAAAAGCGAGCGAAAGTCAGGAAGGCGCAAGATGTACCAGCACCATAATTTATAACGATTTTTACGAAGGGTCAATAACGGTTGTTCGCCGCCAGCGGCCTCGGGCGAGCCTTGTTTTGTGAGAAGTCGGCCGCGGCAGGCCGGTTTCCCCTCACAGGGTCTGGCGGCCCAAACCGAACCCCGCCAAACCGTTCTGACTTGCCGGCAGGTTCCTCACACCCACGCACGAGCAGTTTTGAGCAAAACGGTCATTACTTCCGACATACGGGGCCAGATGATCTTTCTGGGCACGGGCACCTCGATTGGCGTGCCGGTCATCGGCTGCGGTTGCCCGACCTGCACCAGCACCGACCCGCGCAATAACCGGCTGCGCTGCGCGTTGGTGCTCGGTTTTGCGGGGGGTAACTTGCTGATTGATACGCCCCCCGATCTGCGAACCCAACTGTTGCGCGAGCAGATCGGCGTAGTGCACGCGGCGCTGTTTACGCACGATCACGCCGATCACGTCTTCGGCTTGGACGACCTGCGGCTGTTCCCCTACTACCTGGGGCATCCCCTGCCGATTTATTGTGAAGAGCAGGTCGAGGCCCGCATTCGCAAGTCGTTCGATTATGCCTTTGCGGCCGAATCGCAGAATTATGGCGGCGGCGTGCCGCAGATCGAGTTTCGGCGGATCGAGACCGAGCCGTTCGAGATTCTGGCCCAGCGCGTGATTCCAATCCGTCTGGGGCACGGCAAGTTCCGCGTGCTGGGCTTTCGTTTCGGCAATATCGCCTATTGCACGGACACCAACGACGTTCCGCCGGAAAGCTGGCCGCTGCTGGAGGGTTTGGACGTGTTGGTGCTCGACGCGCTGCGTCACAAGCCCCACCCCACGCATTTCAGCCTGGACGAAGCGGTCGACGTGGCCCGGCGGCTCAAGGCCAGGCGAACCTACTTCACGCACATGTCGCACGACCTGGAGCACGCGGCGACCAACGCGTCCTTGCCGCCGGGCATGGAACTGGCCTACGACGGACTGCGCCTGCCGCTGGGCTAGGCGGCGTCTCTCGACTAGCGTTTGCCGACCGCGGCGGCTTGCGGGGTGCCCAGCATGCGCACGTAGTCGGCCGTCACGTCCAGGACTTCGTTGAAGTAGAAGTCGCGTTTCACGACCGGGCGATTCGGGTCGTTAAGCTCTTCGAGCTCTTTTTCCTCGGCTTTTTCGGCGGTGAGCTCGGCCTTTTCGGCCATGAACTTCTCGCGGTTGAGCGAGATCCGCTTCTTTTCTTCCTGATCTTCGAAGCGTTTGATGTCGCGGGCCACCTTTTGAAAGTCTTTCGAGTCGCTGCGGCGCTCGGCCGACAGGGTCTTCAACTGTTCGATGATGCGATTGTCGACCAGGTTGTACTTCTCATAGCGCACGGGATCGACGTGGTCGAATTTCATGGCGTAGTCGAGGCTCGATTCGCCCACCGGCAAGTGGCTGGTCAGCGAGGGCAGCTCGACGTCGGCCAGCACGCCGCGGTTTTGCGTGCTGTCGCCATCGGGCCGATAGAACTGCTGCATCGTGATTTTCAAGGCTCCCAGTTGCGGCGCGTTGGCCACGCCCCGGAAGATCTTCTGGCTCAAATCCAACAGGCTCTGCACCGTGCCCTTGCCGTGGGTCGACGTATCGCCGACGATCAGTCCACGCCGGTAGTCTTGGATCGCGCCGGCAAAAATCTCGCTAGCGCTGGCGCTGAACTTGCTGGTCAACACGATCAGCGGGCCGCTCCAGGCCACGCCCTTTTCGGGGTCGTCGTATTGGGTTTTCTGGCCATCGAAGTCCTTGACCTGCACCACCGGGCCGCTGTCGATGAACAGCCCGGTCAGGTTGATCGACTCGGTCAACGAACCGCCGCCATTGTGCCGCAGATCGACCACCACGGCGTCGACCCGTTTGGCGTTGAAGTCCTTGAGCAGTCGGGCCACGTCGCGGGTCGTGCTCTTGAAGTCGTCGCGGCCGCTGCGCGCGCCGGTCATGTCCATGTAGAAGCTGGGCAGGTTGATCACGCCGATCTTGTACGGCGAGCCGTCGGGTTTCTTGCCGGCTTCCAGGATCACGCTGCGGGCTTCGCTGTCGGTCAGCTCGATTTGCTGCCGCACGATGTCATAGACTTTGGAATCGGTTTCGCCCTTGGGGATCACGGCCAGACGCACGGTGGTCCCTTGGTGGCCGCGGATCAGTTTGACCACGTCGTTGAGCTTCATTTCGGCGACGTTGACGATCGGACCCTCGGCGCCCTGCCCGACGCCGACGATGCGGTCGTCGGGTTTCAACCGGTTATCCTTGGCGGCGGCGCCGCCGGGAATAACCTTCTTGACCACGGTCTCGCCGTCATCATCTTGCAACGCCGCGCCGATGCCTTCCAGATTCAACCGCATCTGGATCTCGAAGTTATTCAACGAATCGGCCGACATATAGGTCGTGTGCGGATCGTAGCTGGTGGTCAGAGCCGTCAGATACATCTCCAGCAACTCGTCGTGGTCGGTCTGCTTCATGCGCTTGGAAAGCCGGTGGTAACGTTTCGAGATTTTGTCCTGCGCCGCCTTGCCTTCCAGCTTGACCTTTTCGCTGCCCAACTCCAGCAGTTCGTATTTGATCCGCTTGCGCCAGCGGTCGCGCATGTCGGCGTCGCTCTTGGCGTAGGAAATCTGCTCCGGATCCGTGACGAAATCCTCGTCGATCGTAAAATCGTGATTCTCAGCCACCAATGCGTCGACCAGCTTCACCCGATCGTCGATCCGCTCCAAAAACTTGTTGAATACCTGGTAGGCAAACGACGTGTCACCCTTGATCGCCATGTCGTCCAGTTGATCCCGATACAGGTTGAAACTGTCGATGTCCGACTGGCTGAAAAACACTTTGCGCGGATCGAGCATCTTCAGATAGTTGCTCATCCAACGATGACTGATCTCGTTGTCCAGCGGATGACGCGTCAGGTGCTCGTGCTGGATCAATCGCGTGATGATCTTGGTAATATTGCCGTCGGCCGGCTTCGGCCCCGACAGCTCGGCGGAAGTCAGCAGCCGGGCCGGAAGGAGCGCCAAACCCGAAAAAACCGCCACCAGCAACGCAGCAAAGACAAATCGCGGGCCAAGCACACGGCTGGACAGGGCGGTAGATCGGCTCATCGCAGTCCCTCGGAGGAATTATGGAAGAAAACCTAAGTGCCGCAAACGAAACGGTTTAAAAGGATCGTAGCCACCCATGCCCCGGAATGCAATATCAGCCTCTTCGGGCGTATTGGCACCATCGGAACAGTCCTTTTTCCGCAAGCCATGCCGGCCCAAGCGATTGCGCTTCTCCGCTGTGCTACGTGGATGAGCCCCCTTGGGGTCGCGCAATCTAGGAAAGTTAGGTCGACAGCAACGCGCAGGCACGCTGCAAAAGGGCTTCGGCCACCAGCGGCGACGGACCCAGGCACGCGGTCGTCAGCCACCGGACCTGCGAGTGTTTTTGAGCGTAGCGAGCCACGATGTTTTCAATGCGCTCCGATAACGCGCCGCCGAAGAGGAGATGCGGCTGGACGACCACCCGTTGCACGCCCGAGCGGGCCACCGCGTCCAGCGCGTCTGAAAGCACCGGCTCGGCCATCGCGACAAAGCAAGCTTGGGCGTGGACCAGCGGCGTTTGCGCGCGACGCAACTCGACAAATCGAAGCATCTCGGCCGTCGCGGACTCATCGTGGCTGCCACGCCCAACCATCACCAGCGCCGTGTGCTCATCCGGCACGCGCGGCTCTCGGGCCAGCGCTTCGTCGTAGCGCTGCTTCGACAGCGCGATGACGGCTTCGTGACAGCCGAGGTGTTCTGCCTGCTCGACCAGGACGTCTGGATGTTCTGCGGCAACCGCCGCCACGGCCGCCGGAATATCGCGCCGCGCGTGTCCGGCCGCAAAAAGTAGCGCCGGCACCACCACCACGCGCCGCGCGCCACGAGCCACGAGCGTTCGAAAACCTGCGGCGATCGTGGGCTGGGCGAATTCGAGGAAACCCGGCTCGATCGCCACCCCGGGCGCCCGCTGGGCCACAAGCGCCGCCGTGGCCAAAAAATCGAGCTGCCCGCGAGGCTCTTGCGAGCCATGTCCGACCAGCAGCCATCCGTCGCCGGGGCCACCCAAGATGTCGCGATCGCCGCGTGTCATGCGTCCCTTTCGCCAGCCGCCGGCATCTTGAGCCCGCGGGGGCCCAGCCAGCGCGGAAACGTGTCCGAGTGGCCGACAAATACTCATTTTCCGCCATTCATTGTAGGTCCGGGCAGGCCTGGGCCACAATCGACCGCGTCGGCCACGGGTGCGCGTCGGCCGGGTGCGGGACGGGGCTGCGGGGGGATAGTCCCCGGTGCATCGCGGGCGTGTTATACTGGCGGCAACTCAGGTCGAAAACCCCCGACTTTCCCCACAGCCCCGATAGCCCCGAGCGGACAGCCCAACGCGTGTATATCTATTTGACCATGACGGTCGGCAGTCGAGCCGGCGTCAGCTTTCTGCTCGATCCTACCGACGAGAATCGCATCGGCCGCGATCCTGAGTGCGCCGTGACGCTCAGCGACCCGCTCTGCTCGCGGTTCCACGCCGTGGTGGTGCAAGAGCACAACGCGTGGTGCATTCGCGATACGGACAGCCGCAACGGCACGTTTGTCAACGACCAGAAGGTCGACGAGGCGGTGTTGGCCGAGGGACACGGCGTGCGGATCGGTTCGACGGAGTTCGAATTCCACCTGACGGACCAGCCGCCGACGATCGACTCGCACGACGATAGCCTGTTGACCGAGACCCTGATCAAAAACCAGCCGATGGGCTCCGTGCGCTACGAGCCGCAGGCCGTGGCCGCGCTGGCCGATTCGCGGCGGGCCCAGGAACTGCTGCTGCTGTACCAGTTCAGCATCAAGCTGTTGGGTTGCGAATCGCCCGATGAAGTGGTGCGCACGTCGCTGGAACTGCTGATGGAGTGGACGCACGCCACGGTGGCCGGATTCTTGTGGCTCAGCGACGAAGGCGTGTTGAAACCGCGGCTGGTCATTCCGCCCGACGCCACGCAATGCGTGGTGTTGAGCAAAATGTTGACCGACATGGTCTGCCGGCAGAAGCACGCCGTCTGGATCGCGAATCAACGCGCCGGCGAGGAAATGGACAAGCTGCAACACTATGCCGACGGGCTGTGCGTGCCGCTGGTCTACGACGACACGATCCTGGGCGCGATCCACGCCTATCTCGAACACGGACGCTTTCGCCAGTCGGACTTCGACTTCACGATTTCGCTGGCCAACATCACCACGGTGGCGCTGGTCCGCGCGCGGCGCGAACACAGCTTAAGCGCCGACTATCAAAATCTGGTGGCCAAACTGCCCGACCAGGGCGAGATCATCGGGCAAAGCCCGGCCATGTTGGAGCTCAAATCCAAAATCAAACGCATGGCCCGGGCAACCGGCTGTGTATTGATCAGCGGCGAAAGCGGGACCGGCAAGGAGTTGATCGCCCGGGCGTTGCACCAGGCCAGTTCGCGGGCCGATCGTCCGATGCTGTGCGTCAACTGCGCGGCGATTTCGCCGGACCTGATGGACAGCCAATTGTTCGGCCACACGGCAGGCTCGTTCACCGGCGCCGATCACGATCATATCGGGTTTTTTCAACAGGCCGACCTGGGCACGCTGTTTTTGGATGAAGTCGGCGAGCTGACGCTCGAGGGCCAGGCCAAGCTGCTGCGCATCTTGGAACGTCATCCGTTCCTGCCGGTCGGAGCTCAGAAAGAAGTGACCGTCGACGTGCGGGTCATCGCGGCCACGAACCAAGATCTGCAAGCCTACGTGCGCCAGCACAAGTTCCGCGAGGACCTGTATTATCGTTTGACCGTGTTCGAACTGTCCGCGCCCGCATTGCGCGAGCGGGGCCCGGACATTGCGCTCTTGGTCGACTTTCTGTTGGATCACTTCCGCCGCCAACACGGACGCCCCGGACTGAGACTCTCGACGGCCGCGCGCGAGATGCTGCTGTCTTATTCCTGGCCCGGCAACGTGCGGCAATTGCGCAACGTGATCGACAGCGCCGTGGTGCTGGCCGAAGATCCGGAAATCAAGGTCTCCGACCTGGGGCTGCACGAACCGGTCAGCGGCGAACTGGAATCGCTGAAGCTCAAATACTGGGAAAAACGGCTGATCAGCGAAGCCCTGCGCCGCGCCGGCGGCAACGTGCCGGAAGCCGCCAATCTGCTCGGGATCGGGCGGGCGACGTTGTATTATAAGGTCAAACAATACGGCATCACTCCCTGAAAAGCATCACTCGGCTCCCTATGTCCCCTGGCTGGTGGCCCAGGGTTCCCTGGTGTTTCCGCGGGGTGATCGCGGCGTGGTCACCTGCATAGACGTCCCGACCGGCAATGTCCGCTGGCGAGAACGCGTGGGGGGCAATTATTCCAGTTCGCCAGTTCGCATAGCCGATGCCGTCTATTGCGTCTCTACCGAGGGAGTCGTTGTCGCCCTGGCCGCCGCGGATACATTTAAAGTATTGGGCCGCAGTCCGTTAGGCGAAGGCAGCCGCGCCACTCCGGCGGTCGCTGGCGGCCGGATGTTTTTGCGGACCGAGTCGCATCTGTTTGCGGTTGGCCGCCAATAGATTTGCCACTTGAAATGCGGCCGCTGGCTCGGCAAACACGGCGGCGCAAGGTAGCCGATGGCCATGGCAACGCTTGCCCAAGCTCTAACCCAGGGCTTACGTCATCACCAGGCGGGCCAACTGCCGCGCGCCGAACAGATTTATCGCCAGATTCTCGCGCAACAACCGGTCCACGCCGACGCACTGCACCTGCTGGGCGCCTTGGCGCTGCAAACCGGTCGGCGCGACGAAGCCATGCGCTTGCTCGAAGAAGCGGTCGCCGCCGACCCCACGATCGCCGTGTATCACGGCAATCTGGCTTCGGCCTACCTGACCGCCGGCCGCTACGAAGAAGCCCGCGGCGCACTGCAACAAGCCATCCGCCGCGATCCGGCTTTTGCCGAGGCGTATTACAACCTGGGCGTGGTGCTCTACAACCTGGGACGGCTGGACGAGGCCGTGGCCGCCTATCGACATTGTTTGGAATTGCGGGCCGGAAATGCCTCGGCCCACGACAACCTCGGAGACTTGCTGCGCGAGCTGGGCCGATTCGACCTGGCGCTTGCGCATCTGGAACAGGCGCTGGCGGCCGATCCGCAATCGCCGAAGGCCCACTACGATCGGGCCCTGGTGTTGCTGAGCCTGGGGCGTCTGGAAGAAGGTTGGGCCGAATACGAATGGCGCTGGCGCTGCCGCGAGTTCACCCGCCGGCAACTCGCGGAACCGACGTGGGACGGCTCGCCGCTGACGGACAAGACTCTCTTGATCCACGCCGAACAAGGCTTGGGCGACACGATCCAATTCATCCGCTATCTGCCCCTGGTGCGCCAGCGCTGCGGTGACGTGCTGGTCGAGGTTCAGGCGAACCTGGTGCCGCTGTTTACGTGCTCCGGATGGACCGGCCTGGTCGCCCAGCGCGCGCCGCTGCCGTACATCGACGTCCAACTGCCGATGCTCAGCCTGCCAGGAGTTTTCGGAACCACGCTGGAGACCATTCCCGCCACGGTCCCGTACCTCAAAGCCAGGCCGGATCTGGTCGACTCGTGGCGGCAAAAGCTGTCGCGCTACTCGCAATTCAAAGTGGGCATCGTCTGGCAGGGCAGCCCCAGCTATCGCGAAGACCGGTACCGCTCGATCCCGCTACCCTATTTCGCTCCCTTGGCGCAGGTGCCCGGCGTGCAACTCTTCAGTTTGCAGAAAGGGCCCGGCAGCGAACAGCTCTCCATGCTTCGCAGTGAATTCAACGTCGTCGACCTGGGCAACATCGACACGCAATCCGGACCGTTCATGGATAGCGCGGCGATCATGAAAAACCTGGACCTGGTCATCAGTTCCGACACGGCCAGCGCGCATCTGGCCGGGGCTCTGGGCGTGCCGGTATGGCTGGCGCTGCGCATCGCGCCCGACTGGCGCTGGCTGACCTACGGGGTCAAGAGCCCCTGGTATCCTTCCATGCGGCTGTTTCGCCAAAAGCAATTCGGCGATTGGCCGGGCGTGTTCGATGAGATCGCCATCGAGTTGCGGCGCATGGTTCACGTCGTTTGAGGGCAGAGCGTGGCCACGATTCCCGAAGCTCTGGCAATCGCTTTCGCCCACCATCAGCGTGGCGAACTTTCGCAGGCCGAACACATCTACCGGCAAATCGTGGCCGCCGAACCCCAACACGCCGACGCCTGGCACCTGTTGGGAGTGACGGCCCACCAGGCCGGACGCAATGCCGAAGCGGTCGAGTCGATCTCGCGGGCGCTGGCCCTTGGCGGACCGAATGCGGCCTATCTGAGTCATCTCGGCGCCGCGCACGCCGGACTCGGCAACCTGGATCAGGCGGAAGCCGCTTTTCGCCAGGCCCTGCAACTGCAAGCCGCCGATCCGCAGATTTATTACAACCTGGCGGCGCTACTCGCTCTGCGCGATAAGCCCAGTGAGGCCATCGATACCTATCGCCAGGCCGTGTGGCTAGCCCCGCAATTGGCCGAAGCCCACTTCAACCTCGGCAACCTGCTGCGCGACCAGGGCCAGGCCGAAGAGGCCGAGCGGTGTTACGCGGCGGCCCTGGCCGCGCGGCCAGGCTATTTGAAGGCCGCGGTGAATCTGGCCAACCTGCAAGTGAAGCTCGAAAAACCGGCCGCGGCCGAGGCCACGTTCCGCCAGGTGCTCCAAATCGATCCGACCCACGCCGAGGCGCATTTCCGTCTCGGCTCGCTGTTGCAATCGCAAGATCGACTCTCCGAGGCCGCGACCGAGCTGCAGGCGGCCGTCTTCCACAATCCGCGGCACGTGCAGGCTCAAAACAATTTGGGCTGCGTCTTCCACGAACTGGGGCAACTCGATCAGGCCGAACAGTGCTTCCGCCTGGCCCTCGATGCCCAACCCGAGTTCGCCGAGGGCCTGGTCAATTTAGGCTCGGTGCTGCACGACCGGAAGCAATACGACGCGGCGGCCGATCTTTTCCGTCGCGCCATCGAGCTACGTCCCGATTTTGTCCAAGCCTACAACAGCTTGGGAACGGTCCACCTCGATCGCAAGCACTACGATCTGGCCCTGGAACAATTTCGCAAGGCGTTCGACCTCGAGCCCGGTTCGGCCGACTCTCTGGCCAACATCGGCTCGGCTTTGCAAATGCAAGGCCAAACCGAAGCCGCGATCAAATACCATCGTCGCGCGATCGCCGTAGATCCGCATCATCATCGGGCCCACTACAGCCTGGGCGCGGCGTTGCACTTTCAAGGTCGCGACGATGCCGCGCTCGAAAGCTATGCCGAAGCGATCCGCCTCAAGCCGGATTACGCCGAGGCGTATTACAACCGCTCGTTCGTCCGGCTGGGCCAAGGCGATTTCGCGGCCGGCTGGCAGGACTACGCCTGGCGATTCCAATGCAAAGACTATCCGCGGCGCCGCTTCGACGCGCCCGCGTGGGACGGCTCGCCGCTGGCGGGCCGGACGTTGCTGGTCCATGCCGAACAAGGGCTGGGCGATACGTTGCAATTCATCCGCTACGTAAAACTCGCCCAGCGGCGGGGAGACAACCTCTTCGTCGAAGTCCCACCCCCGCTGGTCCCCTTGTTGCGGGCCTCGGGCATCACCGGCCTGATCGCCGGCGGTTCGCCGCTGCCGCGCGTCGACCTGCAGATCGCGCTGTTGAGCTTGCCGCGAGTCTTCGGCACCACGTTGGCGTCGGTGCCCGCGGAGGTGCCGTATCTGGCGGCCGATGCCCGGTTGCTCAAGCAATGGCGCAGCCGATTGCGCGGCATTGGGGGCTTTAAAATAGGGATCGTCTGGCAGGGGAACGCCGATTATACGTTCGATCACTTTCGCTCGATTCCGCTGATCGAGTTCGCTCCGCTGGCGGAAGTGCCGAGCGTGCACCTCATCAGCTTGCAAAAAAACGCGGGGGTGGAACAACTCTCAGCCCTCGAGGGCCGGTTTACCGCGAGTGACTTGGGCAGTACGCTGGATGGACCAGCCGGGGCCTTCATGGACACGGCCGCCGTGATGTGCAATCTCGATTTGGTCATCACGTCGGACACGGCCGCGGCGCATTTGGCCGGCGGTTTGGGCGTGCCGGTCTGGGTGGCCTTGGCGTCGGCCCCGGAATGGCGTTGGATGCAAGATCGCAGCGACAGCCCTTGGTATCCCAGCCTGCGGCTGTTCCGGCAGACCTCGCCGGGCGATTGGCCGGGCGTGTTTGCCCAGATGAAAACCGAGTTGGCCAGCCGCGTGTGCAAGCGGCCGTCGGTCCCTTAGCGCGGATCCTCGAATGACCGGAGTGCAACCTTGAACCCCTTTACAGTATTCAACCGCCAAAAAGCCTGCCGCTACGGCCAGATGCTGTACAACCTCAACGACCAGTACATCGGCCGCTCGCTCGATCTGTACGGCGAGTATTCCGAAGGCGAAGTCGATCTTTTTCGCCAGATCGTGAAGCCGGGCCAAATCGTGGTCGAAGTCGGAGCCAACCTCGGGGCGCACACGGTCTTTCTCGCGCGGCATGTAGGCACCAAGGGTTCGGTCAAGGCCTTCGAACCGCAACGGATTCTGTTCCAGGCGCTCTGCGCCAATCTGGCGCTCAACAGCATCCCCAATGTCCATGCCTTGCAACAGGCGGTGGGCGCTACGCCAGGCACGATTAAAGTTCCCTCGATCGATTACACGCGCGAGAGCAATTTCGGCGCATTGGCGCTGGGCAGCTACCAGACCGGCGAGCAGGTGGACGTGGTGACGCTCGACAGTTACAACCTGACGGCCTGCAACCTGCTGAAAATCGACGTGGAGGGCATGGAAAAGGACGTGCTGCAAGGCGCCGTCAACATGATCCAGCGGCTCAAGCCAATCCTGTACGTCGAAAACGACAAACCTGAAAAATCCGCGGCCCTGATCCAGTACATCGACTCGCTGGGCTACAACATGCTCTGGCACCGTCCGTGCTATTTCAATCCCCACAATTTCTTCAGCAACACGACCAACGTGTTTCTCAATACCGTCTCGATGAATATGCTCTGCGTGCACAAGAGCTGTAAGCAGAACCTGAAGAAATTCGAACCGGTGAAAATCCCTCTGGCGGCACAGCCCTCGACCTGATGCCGCCCAGGGCGCGTTTTTCGTCATGGGCACGTGGCAGCCGCTAAAGGGATCGCATGTCCGATTGGGAATTCTGGATCGACGTCGGCGGCACCTTCACCGACAGCTTTGCTCGCCGCCCCGACGGCAGCCTGGCGCACTGCAAAGTACTCAGCTCCGGCGTCATCAAGGGATCCGTCGCTGACGGCTCCTCGCGCCGGCGGATCGTCGATCCGGCCCGCTCGATCGATCCGGCCGAGATCTGGAGCGGCTTTCGGTTGCGGCTGCTCGACGGGCAGGGAAATACGGCCTCCGAAACGACCGTCGCGCACTTCGCCCCAGCCGACGGCTTGCTGTTGGACGAGCCACTGGACCAGGATCCGGCCGCGGGGCAGCGCTACGAACTGTTTGCGAAGGTCGAGGCGCCGATCGTCGCCATGCGCTACCTGCTGGGCCTGCCGCTTGAGTCTCCGATGCCACGCGTCGCCGTGCGCTTGGGAACCACCCGCGGCACCAACGCCCTGATCACGCGCCGCGGTGCCCGGACGGCGCTGGTCACCACGCGCGGCTTCGGCGACATCCTGCACATCGGTTATCAGAATCGCCCACGACTATTCGACCTGGCGATCCACAAGTCGCCGCCGCTGTTTGCCGCCGTGGCGGAAATCGACGAGCGCATCGACGCCCAGGGGCGCGTGCTCGCGGCCCCCGACGCGGCCCGGGTGCGCGAGCAAATGGCCGCGCTCCGCCGGCAGGGCATTGAGTCGCTGGCCGTGTGCCTGCTGCACGCCTTCGTGCGACCCGATCACGAAGAGCTGGTGGCCGAGGCGGCCCGTCAGGCCGGATTTGACGAGATCAGCGTCTCCAGCCGGATCGCGCCGCTGGTGAAAATCGTTTCGCGCGGCGACACGACCGTGATGGACGCGTATTTGAATCCGATCTTGCGCCGCTACGTTCGCAATCTGCGCGCGCAACTGCCCGACGGCTCGCTGCGCATGCTGACGTCGGCCGGAGGCCTGGTCGATGCCGAGGCGTTTGTCGGCAAAGACAGCATTCTTTCCGGTCCGGCCGGCGGCGTGGTCGGCTTTTCGCGCGTGGCCCAGGCCGCCGGCTTCACGCGGGCCATCGGTTTCGACATGGGCGGAACCAGCACCGACGTTTCGCGGTTCGACGGCCGCTATGAATTGGAGTACGAAACCGAAAAGTCTGGCGTGCGCGTGGTGGCGCCGATGATGGCCATCGAAACCGTGGCCGCCGGCGGCGGCTCGATCTGCCGCTTCGACGGCGTCAAACTGGTGGTCGGTCCGGACAGCGCCGGCGCCGATCCCGGGGCGGCCTGCTATGGCCGCGGTGGACCGTTGACGATCACGGACGTCAATTTCCTGCTCGGAAAAATCCTGCCCGACCGGTTTCCGTTTCCCTTGGATCGTTCGGCCGCCGAGCGGCGGCTGGCCGAATTGATCGCCCAGATCGTCGGCGGTGGCGGCCCGCGCTACGAGCCGCTGGAACTGGCCGAAGGCTTCGTGCGAGTGGCCAATGCCAATATGGCCAAAGCCATGCAATCGATCTCGGTGGCCAAGGGCTGCGACCCGCGCGACTATGTGTTGGTTCCCTTCGGCGGGGCCGCCGGCCAGCATGCCTGCGCGGTGGCCACGGAACTCGGCATTCGAAAAATTCTGCATCACCCCGACGCCGGGCTGTTGAGCGCCTATGGCATCGGACTGGCCGACGTGGTGCGGCATGGCGTGGCCGGCGTGTACAAAACTTTTTCTCCATCGGCCCTGGCCGATCTGCAAGCCGTCTTTGCGCAGCTTGCCGAAAAAGCCATCGAGGGCGTGTTGGCCGAGGGGATCGCGCGCGAGCAAATCATCGTTGCGCGCTGGATCGAGTTGCGCTATCGCTCCGTCGAGGCTTCCTTGGCCATCCCCTGCCCTGAAGAAACCACGCCGCAGCAATGCAGCGAACTTTTTCTGGCCGAGCATCGCAAACTCTACGGTTACGTCCACGAGGGTCGCGCGCTGGAAATCGTGGCGGTGCGCGTCGAAGCCCGCGGGCAGTCGTCGCCGCCGCTGCCGGTTTCGCGCTCGGTCGAACCCCGGGCCGCTGTCAGCATGCGCACCGCGCGCGTCTATTTTGGCGGCCAATCGCTCGAAGCTCAGGTCTTCGACCGCCGGCAGCTTCAGCCGGGAGATCGACTGCGCGGC